>CAXUEU010000161.1:0-6144 GCA_964250195.1 uncultured Acidobacteriaceae bacterium | reverse complement strand
CTTCAAGAGTCGCCACGGCAAGCCTTTACTCCACCCTCCACCCTCGCCCTAAAACCCGAGTACCGGGTGCGGCACATAGGCCGCTTCCAGCTCCGCAGCCTCTTCGGGGGAGAGCTGGACGTCGAGCGCCGCCACGGCGTCCGCGAGGTGGTGCGGTTTGGTCGCGCCGACGATGGGCGCGTCCACGCCCGGCCTGCCCAGCACCCAAGCCAGCGCCAGCGAGGCCTGCTTCACCCCTTTGCGCTCGGCCATCGCGGCGGCCGCGTCGATGATTTTCCTGTCCGCTTCCTCGGTGGAGGCATACAGGGTCTTGCCGAACTGGTCGGTTTCGAGCCGCTTCGTCGTCTCCCCGTCGGACGGCCGGGCCAGGCGTCCGCGCGCCAGAGGACTCCAGGGGATCAAGCCGACACCCTCCTCCAGGCACAGCGGGTTCATCTCCCGCTCCTCCTCGCGATAGATCAGGTTGTAGTGGTTCTGCATGGAGACGAACCGCGTCCAGCCGTGGCGGTCGGCCAGGTAGAGCGCTTTGCTGAACTGCCAGGACCACATGCTGGACGCGCCGATGTAGCGCGCCTTGCCGGCCTTGACTACGTCATGCAGGGCTTCCAGGGTCTCCTCGATGGGCGTGTCGGCGTCCCAGCGGTGGGTCTGGTACAGGTCCACGTAGTCGGTCTGGAGCCGGCGCAGGCTCGCGTCGATCTCGCTCAGGATGGCCTTGCGCGAGAGCCCGCGCCCGTTCGGCTCCTCGCGCATGGGCGAGTGAACTTTCGTCGCGATCACGACGGAGTCGCGCTTCGTATACGTGCGGAGGAACTTACCCAGAACCTCCTCGCTCGCGCCGCGCGAATACACGTTGGCGGTATCGAAAAAGTTGATGCCCAGATCGAGCGCCTGCTTGAGGAAAGGCTGCGAGGCCTCCTCGTCGAGCGTCCAGGCATGGCTGCCGGGGGTGAGCGGGCCCTTGGCTGGGGCACCGTAGCTCATGCAGCCCAGGCAGATGCGCGAAACTTGGAGGCCGGTCTTGCCCAGCCGCGTGTACTCCATATGTGCTCTCCTTACGGGGCCAAGTCGCCCGCCGCCTCCTTTGGATGCGGAGTGAATGTGCAATCGATCGAGAGGGAAGCGGGGTTTTCTCAAGTGGACGAGGTTCAAGCGACTTACCCTGAATCGAAGTCATCCTGAGCGCGGAATTTCTTTCACTTCGCTCCTCAGGATGATCCTTTGTTCGCGCCCGCGATCCCGTATTTCTCGCGCAGAAACACCTGCAACCCGGGCGGCACGCACCCGGCCAGCTCCTGCCAGGTCAGCACACGCAGGCGGCATCGCAGAGCCGCGCTCCGCACCGAGGCGATCACCTGCTGCCAGGCCGCGATCAGGTCCGCCCGCCGCCCGTCGCACAAGAGGCAGAACCGCCCGCCCGAAGCCGCCGCCACCAGCACGCCGCGCAGCAGCTGCCAGCTCGCGAACTGCCCCGCAGCCGTCCGGGGCAGCGCGTCTTCGTCGAAAACCTCCCTCCAACGGGGGTGCCGGTCCAGCAGCGCAGGCCGGGCCGTCTGGAAGCCCGATTCGGTCAGCTTGGCCTCGACCATCAGGTCGGCGATCGCCATGTCGATTTCGGTGGTGTCAACCAGCCCGCGCACCCGCTCCAGGCGCGGCAGCACACCGAACGCCGCCGCCGCGCCCACGCGCACCCCTAGCAAGGCGCAAACGCGCTCAGACCGCAGCGTTCCGGGGCAGCAGAAGACATTCATCAGCAGCGCATCCGAGCTCGCCGCGCAGTCCAGCTCGCGCCAGTGCCAGTCGGCCCGGGGCCAGGCCCGCTTGCCGGCGGTGTGGGCCTTCGCGAGCCGCGCCCGACGGCGCTCGTCGGCCAGAATCGCCCGAAAACTCGCCGGATAGAAGTTTCCGTGTCGTCCGCCCTCGTCCAGGCCGAACAGGACGCTCGGGTTGCGCCCGGGCGTCAGTTCGTGCAGCAAGGCCCTTTCGCGCGCATACAGCAAGGCCCGGGCGTTCAAGTCGCGATGGAGCGCGCCGGCGGAGCAGGGAAGCATGGCTCCAGCTTAGGCGAACAGAAAGCGAACGCGCAACCTTACTGCGGAATCTGCGGCGCGGGCGGAGGCGGTATGAACAGACGCAGGCGCACCTTCCACGTCACAGCCTGCCCCGGCTGCAGGACCACCATGCCGGTATCGCCGCCGTTCCACTCCTTGCCGAATGGGTCCGCGAAGTTGAACTGCGGCTCGATCGCGACGAACTGCTTGGCCGGCGGCGCGTACACCTGCACCGTCTTGATCTCCGGGCTCAACCCTTCCACCTTGATGCCGTACTTGGCCGCGGGGTCGGCCAGTTCCACGTCGACCGCGCCGTCCGTCTGGGCCAGCGACGAAAAATTGTCGTCCAGAAACTGCTGCCCGAGCGGCTTGCCGTCCGCCGCGTTGAAGTCGTAAGGCGTTCCGGCGACCGGCTTGAGCTTGCCCGTGGGGAAGACGTCGTCGTAGTTGTTGACCTCCGCCAGCTTGGCCGCCGGGATGTGGAGGCGCGCCTGCGTGCGGTCGCCGCTCGGGATGGCGAAGTACGGGTGCCAGCCGATGGCCATCGGCTCCGCCGCGCTGCCCACGTTCTTCGCGGTGATGGTCGCGACGACCGCGTCCCCGCTCAGGGCTACCTCGAACTGGAGGTCCGTATCGCCCCACCAGTGCCCGCCGAAGTTGCCCGCATGGAGGATCCCGCTGACCGTCTGGCCGTCGGCGGTGGTCTGCTTCCGCACGTTGTCGACCTTGCTCGCGAGGATCAGCCCGTGGATGGCGTGCTTCTGCGCGTTGGGCTTCTTGGCCGCGAAGTCCGCCGGCAGCAGCATCTTGCCGCCGTGCCAGCTCGTCACCACGAACTTGCCGTCCGGCGTCAGGGGGCCCAGGATGCGGTTGGGGTACGGCACCAGGAACGCCCCGCCGAAGCCGAAGCTGGCCTGGCCGAACTCGTCGCCGGGACCTCCGTTCAGCTTGCCCGCCGCTTCGGCCAACCCGGGCGAGGCCAGGAGGCTGATCTCGCCCTTGCCGGGGATGTTCGCGGTGATCTGGAAGAGATTGAACCCGCGTCCGGGCAGCACCTGCGCCGAAACGAACTGCGGACCCGTCGCGTCCGCCGCCGGCGCGCGCCGCAGGGTTACCACGTCCTCGCCGCCTACCTGCATGGCCGAGTCCGTGACGAGGGGCTTCGGCGCGTTCGGGTCGCCCACGGGCGCGTGCTTGCCGCAGCCCGCGGCGAAGAGGGAAGCCGCCACCACCAGAGAACCAACGCCGTATCGCTTCATCGCCAAGACCTTCTCATCCGTTTTAGGGTTGCCGCTGCCAGCCCATCTTACGATGCACAAAGGAGGAACGCGCAAGCCGGCGAGGAGAACCTTCGACCCGCGTTCCATTTCGGGAAATTATCCCGCGATCCGTCCTCGCGCCCTCGCCCCCTGTACTCTGTTTTTCGTGCCTCCCAGCCTGCCCACCCTCGCCTCGCTCAACGCCGAAGTGGTCGCATGCACCCGCTGCCCGCGCCTGCGCGCCTACTGCGAGCAGATTGGTACCGCCAAGCGCAAGGCCTTCCGCGACGAGCCTTACTGGGCCAAGCCGGTCCCCTCCTTCGGCGATCCGGCCGCGCGTGTACTCATGCTGGGCCTCGCGCCCGGCGCGCACGGGGCCAACCGCAACGGCCGCCCTTTCACCGGCGACGGCTCCGGCAACTTCCTGTACCCGCTGCTGTACGAGACCGGCTTCGCATCCCAGCCCACGGCCACCCACACCGGCGACGGGCTCCGGCTCCACGACCTGCTCATCACCAACGCGGTCCGCTGCGCGCCGCCGGCGAACAAACCCACGCCGGAAGAAATCCGCACGTGCGGCCGGTGGCTCGAGCGGGAGCTGGCGCTGCTGCCGGAACTCCGCGTCGTGCTGGCGCTGGGCAAGATCGCCTTCGACGCCTTCACCGGGCATCTTCACCGCGCGGACACCATCCCGCGCCGCTCCGCTTTCACCTTCGCCCACGGGGCGGAGTACGCGCTCCCCGGCGGACTCCACCTGCTGGCGACCTACCACCCGTCGCGCCAGAACACCAACACCGGCGTCTTGACCGCGCCCATGCTCCTGCGCGTCCTCCATCGTGCCCACGCGCTGGCCGGGCTGGAGTGAAGCTCGAAGCTCAGGACCTGCGGGCGATCTCCAGAAGAACCGACGCCACCTTGTCCGGCTGCGACAGCAGGACGCTGTGGCTCGCATCGATCAGGTAGACGGTCGTGGGGTTTCCCGGCGTGAGCTGGTTCGCCTGCGCGATCCAACGATCCTGCAGAGCGGGCAGGATCGCGACGTCCTGCCCGGTCCGGATGAAGCTGCGCGGCACGCTGCCCCACCGGCCCGCGGTTTTCGCGGTCGGGATGAGGTAGATGGAAAGCGGATCGTCGGGGGCGAAGGTGTGGATCGCCGCCCGGAAGCTCGCGGCATCGCCGTCGGCGTAGAAGCCGTGCTGCAGGCCCGCGAAATAGGCCGGGTCGGTGCTGTTCCAGTCCACCCGCAGCGCACCGGTCTGCTGCGGGTTGCCGAGAAACAAAGAACCGATCGCCGCGAGGTTGCCGTTGCTGTTCGACTGGAGATCGGCGAGGCCGGTGGTGCCGGGGGCGGGCATGAAGGCAGCCAGGTAAACGATGTGAGCGATCAGCTGCGGGTATTGCTCCGCGACGCCCGTGATCACCAGCCCGCCCGAGCTGTGGCCGACCAAGACGACCTGCCGCGAGCCGCCTTCGATGGCTTCCAGGATCTGCGCCGCGACGCCGTCGATGTCCTGCTGCAGCGTCACGCTCGCGACCGGCGAAGGCTCGGCGGCGAAAGCCGCTGTGTCGAAGGGGCGCTGGAGGTAGCTTTGCGGGAACCTGGCGTTGAGACCGAAGGCGGCCCGGTCTCGCGCGATCACCGCATGGCCGCCCGCGACGAGCAGGTGCGCTACGCGCTCCCAGGTGAGGGCGTTGTACCAGGAGCCGGGAACCAGCACGAACGTCGCTCCCCGGCTCCGGTCCTGGCGCTCGCGGCTTTCCGCTCCGGCGGCGCGGGGCAGCACGGCCCCGGCCAGCGAGGCAGCCGCTCCGGCAAGCAGGGTGCGGCGGTTTGCACGGGTCTGCGTCATTTGCATCATCGGTTCCATACTTTTGGGGAAGACTCGTGCGGCTCCGCCGCGGTCCTTTAAGCGTACAACGCCGTCGCGGTAGGCTTATTCCAACGGTTCCTGCAGCCATGGCACTCGACACCCTGCTCGTCCTGCTCATTCTCCTGCTCGTCGCCGCGCTGCCCGCGTGGCCGTGGAGCCGCGCCTGGGGGTATTTCGGCGCGGGCGGCATCGGCGCGCTCCTGCTTCTCCTGGCGTTGCTGATCCACCTCGGCGTGGTCTAAAGGATGTTGACCGCCCGGGCCGCCGGCAGCGCCAGCGTCACCAGCGAGATACTCGCCTGCACCATCATGAGCCCCTTGGCCCATCGCGAAAGCACCGGCGCGTCGGTCGGGGAAAATGCGGTGCTCGTGTTGAAGGCCAGGAAGAGGTAATCCACGAAGCCCGGGGCCCACGCTTCGTCCCCGCGCACTGTCATCTGCGGAAACAGGAAAGCGCCTTCCACGTGGCGGCCGCGCAGGTCGCGCGCGTGGGGGCCGCCCGCGTCCAACCGCCAGTACCAGGACGCGAACACCAGCACGTTGCTGGTCCACAGCGCGCCGGCCACGCCCAGCAGCTGCCCCGGCGCGATGGCGTGCCGGGGCAGCGAGCGCACCGGCACGCCGAGCGACCACAGCAGCGCCGCCGTGAGCACGCCGCTCAGCACGTAGCCGAACACCTGATTGACCCCGTGGCGGCCCCTGCGTCGCGCCACCACCGCGGGTACCGTGAGCACCACGAGCACGCACAGCAGCAGCCAGCGCGGCCCCGGCGAAAATCGCTCCGGCATCGCCATTTGCAGCCCGCCCACCGCCAGCGAAGCCATGATCGCCGGCCACCGAGGCTCGCCCTGAACATTTCTCACCGTGCGACCTATTCTCCACCCGGCCGCCACGCCTCCCCCCTCCACCCTAGACCCTTGACCCTTGACCCTTGACCCTCCAACCTCCACCCTTGCCCTATGAC
>CAXUEU010000160.1:0-6160 GCA_964250195.1 uncultured Acidobacteriaceae bacterium | reverse complement strand
CCTACACGGACTGCCAGGCCGTCGTTGCCGGTCAAACGCCGGAGGTGACAGGCATCGGCGGCACTTCGGCATCTTCGCCCGCTTTCGCCGGCATCCTCGCAACCGTGATCGGCTCCCTGCCGGGTATGCCGCGGCTGGGGATTGCGAATAACGTGCTCTACAACCTCGCTGCCAACGCAAAACCCGTCTTTCATGACGTCACTGCCGGAAACATCTCGGTTCCATGTAAGGCAGGTTCAACGAACTGTGGTACAAGCACCACGGCCACCAATTTCTTGTCCGGCTGGAATGCCGGAACGGGGTACGACTTAGCCACCGGCCTGGGCAGCGTCGATATTTCCGCGCTTGCGGCGGCATGGCAGACGACAGTTTTCGCTCCGACCACGACTGCATTGCAGGTCAATGGCGGAACGGCGGCGATCTCCTTCCAGCACGGAACGGCGTTGAGTCTGGGCGTCAACGTTTCGCCGAGTTCGGTGACGGGCGATGCGTCGGTGATCGCGACTGCCACCGGACAAGGTGGGGCAGCGGTAACCCAACTTGTACCTTTGGTATCAGGGTCGGGCAATTTGTCGCCTGTGACCACTCTGCCGGGCGGCAGCTATAACTTGCGAGCCTACTATCCCGGGGACGCGACCCATGCGCCGAGCAGTTCCGACGCGACGGGGAACACCATACCTGTAACGATCTCGCCGGAAGCGAGCGCCCCTTTCCTTTCCCTTGCGATCCTGGATCTCGCAAATCCCAGCCAGTACACGCAAAACCCGACCACGGCGACCTACGGCGAGTATGGATTCGCCTACATCGCACCGGCGAATGCGAACGCGCTGAACACCGGGGTCGGCTCCCACGGCACGGCTACGGGCACGGCAACCTTGCTCAATGGGAGCACCACGGTCGGAACCCAGCCGCTCAACAGCCAAGGCACGGCCGCGTTTCCGCTCGCGAATCTCGCTCCCGGAACTTACAGCTTCTCGGCTTCTTACAGCGGGGACGGGAGTTACAACGCCAGCACCACCTCGACCAACCTTCCGCTGACGATCTCAAAAGGCCCGACGACCCTGGTTGTTCACACGGGTACAGGCGCCACGACCGGCCAGAACAGGACCATCACGGTCGAGCTCGACACGGACAGCGCGGGAGCAGCCCCGACAGGTACAGTGTCACTGAGTTTCAACGGCACAAACTATACGAGTACATCGGTGCAAAACGGGGCTATCTCGACGGGAGCTGTTGCACTGCTGGAGAGCTTCAGTGTGCCCACGACGGCAATCACCGGCACGAATCGCCTAAGCGCGACTTACGCCGGAGATACGAACTATGTATCGTCGACGGCGGCGACGTGCAGCTTTGCAACGACGGCGGCCAGCGTGGCTCCGCAACGAGGCGGTTTTTGGCTGCTTGGAGCGGAAGGCGGGTCGGCACTGTGCGCTGTGCTTCTGTTCGGCATTCCTGGCCGAGGCCGGGGCTGGAAAGCGATGGTCGGATTCGTCCTTCTCGTCGGCCTCATGGGAGCAGTCGGCTGCGGTACCTCGAACTCCTCGTCGACGCCTGCGCCGATCGTAACCGCCTGCTCTCAGTAGGAGTACCGGGAAGGGCGATAGCGTCAGGCGAAGGACAGCGCGGGGCACGAAGGGTGCATCTACTAATGGGACACGTGCTCGCGACAATTACCCGGGCGCGCAGGGGAGATGCGATGGCGAAGAACGATGGCGGGGCATTCAGCTGGTTTTTGGCCGGTCTTGGTTTAGGGTCTCTGCTCGGGGTGCTGTATGCGCCCAGAGCCGGGCAGGAAACGCGAGAGGAGCTGGTTTCGAGCGCGCTCGGGTCCGGCGAGTACGTGCGCCAGCGTTCGCGCGACGTGCAGCAGCAGGCCGGGGAGTATGTGGAGCGCGGCAAGACTCAGGTCAACGAGTACGTCGGCCGCGGCAAGGAGCAGGCGAGCCAGTATGCGGGCGCGGGCAAGGAGCAGGTCGGCGGCGCTCTGGCGCGCGGACGGGAGGTCGTCGAGGTCGGACGCCGGAAGGTGAACGAGGTGGTCGGCCAGGGCACCGGCGCGGTCGTCGAGCAGAAGGAAAAGCTGGCCGCCGCCTACGAGGCGGGGCGCCAGGCTTACCTGGAAACCTCGGTACCGACTAAGCAGGAAGCCAAGCAGGAATCCGAGCTCATCCCAAGCGGGACGACCGAAAAGAGCTAGCGCGCCGGTTGCCTGAAAACGACCAGAACGTCGAGCCGGCTCGCATGGGCCGGCTTCCCCATGCGCCCGCATTTTAAAAAGTCCGAGAGTCAGAGCCATGCTGGTTTCGAACACGCTTTCCCTCATCTTCGTCATCTTTTTCGTCATCAGCGTCGTGGTCGAGGTCGCCGTGCTCGTCGGCCTGCTCGTGACGGTTCTCAAGCTTGCCGCCAAGGTGAGCTCTCTGCTGGACGCGGCGAAGACGAAAACCATGCCTCTGGTCGGCGACGCGCATGCCATCGTGCAGGACCTGCAGCCCAAGATCAAGACGATCTCAGGCCATCTGGTCGAGATTTCGACCACCGTGCGCGACCAAGCCAAGCAGGTCAACACCACGGTCGACGATGTGGTCGGGAAAACGCGCGCGCAGGCGGGCAAGGTGGATGAAATGGTGTCCGCCGTCCTGGACGGTATCTCCCACGCGGGGACGACGGTTTCAGCCGGGGTCGCGAAGCCGGTTCGGAAGGTGAGCAGCGTTCTGCACGGCATCCGCGTGGGTTTGGATACGCTCTTCGAAACGCGCCCCGCCCCGCGGACCCGGCAGAACGGCGGCCCCGTTTATTCCCCGGCTGCCGTCGCGGATGAAACGATCCAGCCGCCGCCAATCGTTTCCTCCCCGTCGTAGAACACCGCGGCCTGTCCCGGAGTAACCGCGCGCTGGGCGGTGTCGAAGCGGACCTCGACTTCGCTTTCGCCCACGGCGGTGATCGTGGCGGGGGCGGGCTCGTGGCGGTGGCGAATCTTCGCCTCCACGCGCATTCCGACCGCCGGCTCCGTGATGCTGATCCAGTTGAGCTTGCCGGCGCGAAATGTGCGCGTGTAGAGCTCCGACTCCAGGCCCACCGTGACCGCGTTTGAAGCCGGATCGATCGCCAGTACATACAGGGGGTTCGGCCCGGAGAGCCCCAGACCCTTGCGCTGGCCGACGGTGAAGTTGTGGATGCCCGCGTGCCCGCCCAGCCGCTCGCCGCCCGCCGACACCAGCGCGCCCGCCGTCGCCGGCATCGCCTCCCCCTGCTCGTCGAGGTACGCGTCCAAAAATTGCTTGTAGTCCCCGCCGGGGATGAAGCAGATCTCCTGCGAGTCCGGCTTTTGGGCGAGCGCGAGTCCTTGCGAGGCGGCCAAAGCGCGCACCTCGGGCTTTCGCATCTCGCCCAGAGGGAACAGCGTCCGGCTCAGCTGCTCCTGGGTCAAGCCGAACAGGAAGTACGTCTGGTCCTTGGAGCGGTCGGCGGGGCGGCTCAGGATCCATCGCCCGCGCGCGGGATCCCAGCGGTTGCGCGCGTAGTGGCCCGTGGCGATGCGGTCCGCGCCGATGCGTCGGGCGGTGAGCAGCAGCTGATCGAACTTGAGGTGGTTGTTGCACAATGAGCAGGGAATGGGTGTGCGGCCGGCCAGGTACTCACTGACGAAGGGGCGCACGACATCGCGCTCGAAGCGCTCCTGCTCGTTGACGACATAGTAGGGGATACCGAGCTGCTCGGCCACGCGGCGCGCGTCGTACACGTCGTCGAGCGAGCAGCAGCGGCCCTGCACCTGCTCGGGCATGCCTTCCTTGCCGGCCAGGCGGCGCTGGTTCCAGAGCTGGAGGGTCAGGCCGACCAGCTCGTAGCCTTCCTGCTTGAGCATGGCTGCCACGGTGGACGAGTCGACGCCGCCGGACATGGCGACGGCGACGGTGTTGTTGTGGATGCGCTCCATGATTCCTAGTATCGCTTGGGCGCGGCGGCGCTCTCAGCGGGCGTTGCGGATACGGTCAAAAGTGTTCCACGTGAAATCATGGCTCTACCGGTGAGAAATGCGTGTAAGCAGTTTATTTTGATAAGTTTACAGACGCCTCTGAGAGGCGCGTGGAATTGCGGGGCTTTGTGCTGGGAGCGTTATGCTTCCGGGAACTTCGGCCCTGTCGGAATGTCGGATTCTGCTAGGAAAGTTTTAATCTTGACCGAGATGGCCGGCAGGTCTTTCAGTTCGCATTGCCAGATCACTAACGACTGCCAGCCGTTTGCTGTAAGTGCTTCAATGTTCCTGCGATCTCGGTCCGCATTTTGTTTCAGCTTGGGAATCCAGAAGTCGCGATTAGTATTGGGGACAAGGCCGGGCTTGCAGTCGTGAGAATGCCAGAAGCAGCCGTGGACAAAAATGACTTTCCTGCGTGAGGGGAAGACTAAGTCGGGCGTTCCGGGTAGGTCTTTGCGGTGCAGGCGAAAGCGGTAGCCGAGGCGGTGCACAAGGCTCCGAACCGCCTTTTCCGGGGAGGTGTTCTTGCTGCGGATTGCCCGCATATTGGCGCTGCGATCCATGGACACATTGGATGTGCTCAGGAATCGAACTTCTTGCGAAGCCAGTTAAGGACGGCAACCTGCTCCTCCTGTCCGGCACGCCTGACCTGGGACAGCAGCCAAATCACCGAAGGCTTTTCCAAGGTAATGTTCTTCGCTCCTTGATTGCAGGTGGAACACAACGCGCGCAAATTGGAGAGCTCATCTCGGCCACCCAGATTCTTGTCCAAAATATGCCCGAGATGAAGACGGACTTTTCGGTCGGTAAACGGATCAACGTCGCCCGGCGTCAATCCGCACATCCGGCAGGTGAAGCCATTGCGGTCCAGAACCTCAGCCCGCAGCTTCGCGGAGATAGAGCGGGCAAACTTGACGGCTGCGGTTTTCGGCTCTTCTGTAAGCAGGTACTGACCGGGCTTTAGGTCAGCATTATCATTATGCGTCAGGATCGGCCAGTTTTCATCTTCGCGCAATTCCCGGACACGGCGGGCCCATTCGCTGACTCCTGCCGCGTCTCGAATCTCATTAGACTCGACTACACGCCCGATATTCGCAAGCAAAAACTCACGGATCTTCGACTTGGAACTCTGCTTACGCATGTTGTCTATGTTCAGGGAACTGTCTTTTCCGCGAAAGCAGGTACAGCATGAGTTGCTTGCCGATGAAGCGGGTGTACGCGGGCGGGATCGCTTCGTTGAGCTCGTTCTTCGTCATCCAGTTGATGCCCATTGCGTCGCGCGCGGCTGCGATGGTGCAATTGCCGCCGCCCGTGACTTGCACGAAATCGAGCATGTCGTCGGTCTTGCCGTAATGCGATTTGCGCTTGTCGAAGGTGTGGACTTTGGGGTGCGGCCCGTGTTTCGGCGTGAGAATCGGGAAGTTTGCTTCAAAGAGCCTATGCCTGAGTACGCGTAGACCCTTGAACATCGTCCCGCAAAGGACGATCGGGCTTTGGAGCGG
This sequence comes from uncultured Acidobacteriaceae bacterium, assembly GCA_964250195.1. Classification (GTDB taxonomy): domain Bacteria; phylum Acidobacteriota; class Terriglobia; order Terriglobales; family Acidobacteriaceae; genus EB88. Next base: position 682 of record CAXUEU010000160.1, on the reverse strand, counting down.
GGCTCCCTCGACGTTCTCGATGATATAAGGAAGTCCCGAGTCGACGAGCATTTCTCGCACGGGCTCAACGAGTCGCGGCCATGCGTCGGCGTTGCCGTTGCGCTTGGCAAGGTCGGAGTAGGACTGGCAGGGGGGGGAGGCATGGATTGCATCGAAGGTCGCGACGAACCGAGGGTCGAGCTTGAGGACATCGCTTTGAATGAACGGCAACGGGTAGTTCGGCTGCTGACGGATATCAATGCCGACGACCTCAAAACCCGCCATGCTGTAACCGACGCCCGCGCCGCCCGCGCAGCAGAACAAATCGAGCAGTCTCGGCTTTCCGTTCATGGTGCGCCCTCTACCTCCAGGGCTGATTCTAGCCTAGATGCGTGTGGGAACCTTGTCCTGATAAGGGTCAGTCTGAAGTCGCGGGTAGGATGGGGCTGAGACTGAGCGGGTTCAGTTCTGGAGGCTTGGGTGCGGGAGCGGGCGATGCGGGTGGCGATTCTGGGGTTCGGGACGGTGGGTGCGTCGGTGGCGCGCATCCTGCTGGAAGGTCCGGCGGCGGGCGAGCTGGAGCTGACGCACGTCTACAACCGGGGCGTCGCGCGCAAGCGTGCCGGATGGGTGCGTGAGTCGGTGGCCTGGACGGAGGATGTGGAGGTAGTTTTCGCCTCCGACGCGGAGGTCGTGGTGGAAC
>CAXUEU010000159.1:0-6188 GCA_964250195.1 uncultured Acidobacteriaceae bacterium | reverse complement strand
CACCTGGAAGCACGTGGCCTCCGCGGAGCTCTGCACCCGCACATAGCCCCGGTGTTTGCGAACGATTCTCTGCACGATGTCGAGCCCCAGGCCCAGACCCTTGCCCGGCGCCCGCGTGGTGAAGAACGGCTCGAAGATCCGATCGCGCAGCTCCGGCGCGATCCCCGTGCCGTTGTCCCAAATCTCGGCCAGCAGCAGCGGCCCCGCCACGCTCACGCGCACGGTGATCCGGCCTCGGCCGCCCCGTGTCGCCTCGATGGAGTCGATCGCGTTTTCGAGCAGCGCCATCCACACCTGGTTCAGCTCCGAGCCGTAGGCCGAGATCGCCGGCAGGCCGTCCGCGTACCGGCGTTCCACCTCGATGCCGAATAGGCGCGATCCCAGCATCGCCAGGGTGCTCTCGATCGCCTGCGGGATCGAAACCTCCTGGATCGGGGCCTGGTCCATGTAGGAGTAGTCCTTCACCGCCCCGATCAGGTCGAAGATGCGCGCCGTCGCCTCGATCATCGCCTCGGTCATGCGCTCGGCCCGCAGCGACGAGGCGAAGCCGCGCAGGACCACATCGGCTCCGCGTCCTTCCAGGATTCCGTTCAAACGGTCCAGATCCCCCGCGGTCACGCCGCGCTCGCTCAGCTCCGGAGTGCTGCGCCAGCTGCCCACGCCGGGGCTGTTGCGGGCGAACCACCGGGTCAGCGCGTCCTCGCGCTCCGCCACATCCAGCATGGCGATGGGCGCGCGCTCCTGCACCTCGGCCTGCCACGCCCGCACCGCTTCCAGCTTCTCCGCGGGCAGGCACAGCGCGCCCAGCTCGTATTTTTGCTTGCCGTAGGCCCGCAGCTCCCCGAGCAGGCCGGAGGCCGCCCGCTGCGCCGCCGAGGCCGGGTTGTTGAGCTCGTGCGCCAGATTCCCCGCGAGCTTGCCCAGCGCGTTCAGCTTCTCCGCCTGCTGCTCGATCCGCGTCACCTCGCGCACCCGGTCCAGCAGCGTGCTCACGCAGCGCTGCGCCATGGAAGGAATCGCCGCCAGCATCGCATCGAACAGGGAGCAGTCGAGCTCGAGCGCCGCGACGTCTCCCACCGCGAACCCGACGCCTCCGTAGGTCTTCATCCGCGAGAAAGGCAGCAGCCCGCTGATCTGCCCGGCGCGTCCGACGAAAACCGGCCCGGCCGCCAGGCTCTCCCGGCGCACGTGAATCTCCCCGTGCAGCAGGATGATCATCGAGGCGGCCGCCTCGCCCTCGCGGAACAAAACCTCGCCCGGCGCGGCGTGCCGCTCCTCGCCGTGACGCGCCAGCCAGAGGTACTCCTCGGGGGTGAGGCCCTGGAGCACCGCCAGCTTTTCCAGAGCCGCGACGATCTGGGCAGTCCTATCGGTTTCGCGTGTCGCGGCAACCTCCGGCATTGCGGGAATGGGTGTCATCGTGTGCACCATGCTACTCCTGCCGGCTTGCTGCCCGGTTCGCCGGGCTTACCCCATTTTCGCTGTCTCGGTGTCCCCGGCGGCAACCGGAAACGATCGCCTCGGAACCCGCCCGGGGAATATTTCTTTCGCCCAAGTGTTCTATGCCTTGAGCTACCCCTGCCCGAGAGGGCATCTGTCCACAAGGAGAATCACCCCGATGAAGGTACACGCCCCGGCACTCCGCGGCTTTTTTCTAGCCGCGCTTACTTCCGGTTGCCTGCACGCACAGGCCCCGCAATCGCCGACTCCGTCCGCTGCCCCCGCGACGACCATCACCTTTCCACGAGACCTGTACGACCACCAGGCCGAGCAGGCGGAGTGGTGGTACTACACCGGCAATCTCCGGAGCCTGACCGGCAAGCAGTACGGGTTCGAGCTCACCTTCTTTCGCAGCTTCAAGCCGACCGGCGCGCCCGCCGGCCAGCCGCAAGCGATTCCCATCATCTTCTCCGACCTCGCCATCAGCGACCTGGACGGGCAGCGGCATTTCTTCCACAAGCAGGTGGATCTCCTGCCCAGCGCCAACGCGGGAATCACGGAGCAGCCATGGTCGATCCGCGAAGGAACCTGGCAGCTCAACCAGCCCTCTTCCGCCCAGGGTTTTTTCCACCTGCTGGCTACCCAGGACGACTTCGGCCTCGATCTCTATATGCTTCCGGAGTCCCTGCCGGTTCTGCACGGCAACGACGGGCTCTTCATCCTCGACGGCTCCGACGGACAGGGGAATGAATCTTTCGAGTATTACTCCTATCCCCGAGTGCTGACCGCGGGCCTGCTTCGTGTCAATGGCGAGATCTTTCCGGTCGAGGGTCTCTCCTGGAACGATCACGAGTTTTTCTCGCTTAGCCCCGGGCAGACGTTCCCCTCTTGGGACTGGTTCTCCATCCAGCTCAAGGACAAGTCGTCGATCATGCTTTACGGCCTCCGCCTGCCCGATGGGCGGTTCGACCCGGCATCGATCGGCACCTATGTCGACCCGAACGGGAAGGTCACGCACCTGCTGGCGGGCGACTACACCCTGAAGCCCGGCGAAACCTGGCACAGTGCCGTGAGCGGTGCCGACTACCCCGTCGCGTGGACAATCGACATACCCCGCCTCAACCTCCAGCTGGAGATGTCCACCCCTCTGCTCGATCAGGAAATGCCCGCGGTACCGGGCGGTGCCAGCCCGACTTACTGGGAAGGCGCTTCCCGCTACACCGGAACCAAGGCGGGCCGCCCGATCTCGGGCAAAGGCTACCTGGAGATGCTGGGCTACAACACGCGGTAAGGTTTTACGCGCACTGCGGATTTCGGCCCCCATCCCGGAGAACCCGTCCGGGAGCGGGGTCGAACTCGTTTGTTTCACCCGTGCTTCAACCTGCTCCCTCAACGAAGCTCTTCTCGGCGCGCCTGTTTGCGCCGCGTCTCCTCCCGCCGCATCGGCATGGCGTCCACCATCCCAACCAGATTCTCCGAGGAAACCGGCTCCGCGCTCGCGAACTTCTCCCCGCCGTCTTTTCCCAGCAGCACCACCCGGAACTCGCCCGTTCCCACACCGAACCGCTTGCGCAGCGCGGCCTGCTCCGACGGGGTGAGCGTCACCGAGGGCGCGCGATCCGGGATCCCGGCCTCCGGTCCCTCCGCAAGCACCGGTACCAGCAGCATCTGCCGTTCCACAAGGGCGTCCGCCGCCTGGCCGAGCGCGCGCATCTGCGCTTTGTACCGCGCGTCCTCGTCGGAAGCTCCAAACACCAACACCGGCCGGAAACAGTCCCGCATCTCCGCCATGGTCCGCGGCTTGGCCGGGCAGCCTTGCGCCGTGCGCGCCTGGCCAAAAGCGGAAAGACCGGCGACAAACGCCATCGTAAAGAGCAATCTCAGCCTCATGCGACACTCCAGCTGTTCCCCATACCGGTGGGGCGAGAGAATTCGGCGGCGATGCGGCTTTCCCGGCGGAAAAGCCGCATTCACAGCCGCCGACCCATGTCGACGCACGGGTGTCGACGCACGGAATTGCTGCCTAGGCCTTCTCCACGACCCCGCCCCGCACCGCAACCGGGTCCAGGAACGGCATGGCCGCCCGCAACTCCGCGCCGACTCGCTCGATCGGGTGCGCGGCCTCCCCGCGCCGAATCTCGTTAAAGGTCCCGTTGCCGGCTTCGTTCTCCGCGATGAACTTCTTCGCGAACGTGCCGTCCTGGATGTCCTTCAGAATGCGCCCCATCTCCTCGCGCACCGCCGGCGTCACCACGCGCTTGCCCGACTGGTAATCGCCCCATTCCGCGGTGTTTGAAATGGAGTGGCGCATGTAGGCGAGGCCCCCGCGATACATCAGGTCCACGATCAGTTTCAGCTCGTGGAGGCACTCGAAGTAGGCGATCTCCGGCTGGTAGCCGGCATTGACCAGCGTCTCAAAGCCGGCCTTGACCAGCTCCGCCGTGCCGCCGCACAGCACGGCCTGCTCACCGAACAGGTCGGTCTCGGTCTCCTCCTTGAAGGTCGTCTCGATCACCCCGGCGCGGGTGCAGCCGATCGCCTTGGCGTAAGAAAGCGCAAGCTCCTTGGCGCGGCCGGTCGCGTCCTGCTCCACCGCGATCAGGCCCGGGGTGCCGCCGCCTTCGCGGAAGACCTCCCGCACTCGGTGGCCGGGCGCTTTCGGGGCGACCAGGAAAACGTCGACATCCTCGGGCGGGGTGATGGTCCCGAAGCGGATGTTGAAGCCGTGCGCGAACACCAGCGCCTTGCCTGCCGTCAGTGCCGGGGCGATGCTCTCCGCGTAAATCCCCCGCTGCAGTTCGTCCGGAGCCAGAATCATCACCATATCCGCCCACTTTGCAGCGTCCGCGACGGAGGCGACCTCGAGCCCCGCCGCGCGCGCCTTCGCTTCGGACTTCGAACCCGCGCGCAGGCCGACCCGGACGTCCACGCCCGAATCCTTCAGGTTGAGCGCGTGGGCGTGGCCCTGCGAGCCGTAGCCGATGATGGCCACCTTCTTGCCTTGGATCAGGCTCAAATCCGCATCGTTGTCGTGATATGTCTTTGCCATCCTTCTCCTGTTTGCCTTTCCCCTAAACCCTAACCCCTTTATCCTCTACCCTCCAAACCGCCTCGTTACATCCGGCTCCAAAACTTCCTCTTCCTCCGCCTCGCCCGGAGCCCCCGGCACCCGCATCGCCCCCAGCACCCGCGAGCCGTGCTTGCCCCGCCGCATCACCATGCGCCCGGTCCGCGCCACCTCCAGCACCCGGTCCCCGCTCTCCTCCAGCACCTGGATCAGCCCCTCGATCTTGCTCTCGACCCCGGTGATCTCGATCATCAGGCTCTCCGTCGCGAGGTCCACGATGCGCGCCCGGAATACCTCGACCAGTTCGAAAATGTGCGACCGCGTCTGCGGGGTCGCCGCCACCTTGATCAGCGCCAGCTCGCGCGTGACGGTCGCCTGCGCGCCGACATCGTCCACGTTCAGCACGTTCTCCAGCTTGTACAGCGAAGCCGCGATCCGGTGCCCCGCCGTGGCCGAGGCCTCCGCGACAATGGTCATTCGCGAAGTCCCCACCTGCTCCGACCGCCCCACGACGAGCGAGTAGATGTTGACGTTCAACCTGCGGAATAAGAGCGAAACCCGGCTCAAAACGCCTGGCTTGTCTTCGACGAGTGCTACGAATGTGTGCAGCATGCGATTCTCTTTCTGGCCCAGCGGCGGGAAGCAATCAACTTACTCCTTAAGGCGTAATGCTGCCGTCCCCTCTTTATCGGTTACGAGATCCGTATGAACTCATTCTGCGAGCACCTCATCCTTTGATTTGCCTGTAAACACCAGAAGGTGCTCTTGAGCGATTGCCTTTCCGTTGTTTCCGTTGCAGGCAGTGATTTAAAGGATAACAGGCTTGTTATGGCTTCTTATATCGAGTAGCGTCAATAGGATTAGAATGAGATTGGGGAACGTAGATCAACTTACTTCTTCTTCAAATTCTCAATCGCCTCATCATGCCGCCTCTGCTCCGCATAGAACTCTGTGTAGTCCTTGCGCAACGCCTTGAGCTCACCGTCAAATTGAGTCCTCATACCCTTCAGTTCGCTCTCTAATCTGTCTACCCGCGTATCGAGCTTATCGATCCGTCCGTCCAGGCGGTCCTCCATGCGCCGGAAATCCGCACGCAACTCCTTCTGATCGTTCCGGGCGAATAGGATGCCCGCAAGAATAGCAATGAGCGTCGCCGCGAACTGGAAGTCTTCTTGCATAAGACTCGCTTTCTTCTGGAGCTTTATCCAACTTGAAGGCCAAAAGCCAGCCTACCCATCCTCCCCCGTCTCCAGCATCGGGTCCGCCCCCTGCGGCCGGCGGATCATCTCATGCAGCGCCGCTCCGGCAGGGATCATCGGATACACCGACTCTTCTTTCTCCACCAGGAAATTAATCAAAAACGGCCCCTCCGTCCCCCGCGCCGTTTCCAAAGCCGAGGCAGCTTCAGTCCGGGTCCGCACCGTGAGACCGGAGATCCCGTGCGCCGCCGCCAGCATCACGAAATCCGGGCTGAGTATCGGCGACGAAGCATAGTTCTTGTCGTAGAAAAACTCCTGCCACTGCCGCACCATCCCCAGATACCCGTTGTTCACCACCGCGATCTTGATATCCAAGCTCTCCTGCGCGATCGTCGACAGCTCGCACGCCGTCATCTGGAACCCGCCGTCCCCGGCGATCACCCACACCTCGCGGTCCGGGCAGGCCACCTTCGCCCCAATCC
>CAXUEU010000158.1:0-6209 GCA_964250195.1 uncultured Acidobacteriaceae bacterium | reverse complement strand
TGACCGAGGCGGCCGCGGCGGGGACCGGGGTGGCGGGCTCGCCGAATGCGTTCGTCATCGCCGACCTCACGCACGTCTGGGTGATCTGCGACGTGTACGAAAATGACCTGGGCCAGGTACATCTGGGGCAGACAGCGGAGATTCGTCTGAGCGCGTTTCCGGGCCGGGTGCTCACGGGCACCATCGGCGACGTGGGTGCGATCCTGGACCCGAATCTCAGGACGGGCAAGGTGCGCATCCAGGTGCCGAATCCGGGCTTCTCGCTGCGGGTAGGCATGTTCGCGACCGCGACCCTGCACGGAAAGACGCCCGAGCCGCACGCGAGCGTGCCCGCGACGGCGGTCCTGCACCTGCACGACCGGGACTGGGTGTACGTGCCGGCGACCGGCCCGGGAACCAGGGCGGGGGATTTCCGGCGGACCGAGGTGATGGCCGGCGCGGTGCTGCCGGGCAATGCGCAAGAGATCATGGGCGGACTCGCGCCCGGGCAGCCGGTGGTTCGCAATGCGCTGGAGCTGCAGAACACGGCGGCGCAATGACCGGCCGGGCTGAAACGGGTCGCGCATGATTCGCGGCATCGTCGATTTCGCGCTCAACAACCGCTTCATCGTCCTGATCGTGGCGGTGCTCCTGTTCGCCTGGGGCATCGTCTCGTTCCACAACCTGCCGGTGGAGGCCTACCCGGACGTCGCGAACAACTACGCGACCATCATCACGCAGTGGCCGGGCCGCGCCGCCGAGGAGGTGGAGCAGCAGGTCACCGTGCCGCTCGAGATCGCGATGGCGGGCATCCCGCACATGACCGCGCTCAGGTCCACATCGCTCGCGGGCCTGTCGGCGTTGAACATGGTCTTCGACGATACGTCGGTGAACGACTGGAACCGCGAGAAAGTGCTGGAGCGGTTGTCGCAGGTGACCCTGCCTGCGGGCCTGCAGCCGCAGATCGGGACGGACTGGAGTCCTGTAGGACAAATCTATTGGTACACGGTCGAGAGCACCAACCCGGCCTACGACAACATGGAGCTGAAGAGCCTCCAGGACTGGACGCTGACCAAGCAGTTGAAGTCGGTCCCCGGGCTGGTCGACGTGGCCAGCTTCGGCGGGCAGACGCGCGAGTACCAGGTTCATCTCGACCCGGACAAGCTGGTGGCCTACAACCTGACCATCGGCCAGGTGGAGCAGCAGCTGGCGGCCAACAACCTGAACGCCGGGGGCTCGTTCATCCAGGAGGGCGCGCAGCAGATCAACGTGCGCGCGGTGGGGCTGTACGGAACGCCGGCGGACATCGCGAACACCCTGCTCAAGACGCAGGCGGGCACGGCGCTGCGCGTTCGCGACATCGCGACGGTGGACGAGGGGGCGAAAATCCGCCTGGGCCAGATCGGGCGGACGATTCGCAGGCCGGACGGCACGCTGGTCGACAACCCGGACACGGTCGAGGGCGTGGGCTTCCTGCTCAAGGGCGCCAACTCGGACGAGACGCTCGAGAGCATCCACGCCAAGGTGGATGACCTGAACACCCACGTCCTGCCGCGCGGGGTCAAGATCGTGCCGTTCCTGGACCGCTCGACGCTCTTGCACTTCACCACGCACACGGTGCTGCACAACCTGACCGAGGGCATCATCCTGGTCGTGGTGATCCTGTTCATCTTCCTGGGCAACGTGCGCGGGGCGCTGATCGTTTCCATCACCATTCCGTTCGCGCTCCTGTTCGCGTCGATCTGCCTGGACCTGGCACACATACCGGCGAACCTCCTTTCGCTGGGGGCGCTCGATTTCGGCATGGTGGTGGACGGCGCGGTGGTGATGGTGGAAAACATCGTCCGGCATTTAGGGCACAGGCGGGAGAAAGAACAGAAAGCGATCGAGACCATCCGCGAGGCGGCGCACGAGGTGCAGCGGCCGGTGTTTTACGCGATCGGCATCATCATCACGGCGTACCTGCCCATCTTCACCCTGCAGGCTGTCGAGGGCCGCTTGTTCCGCCCCATGGCCTGGACAGTGGCGTTCGCGCTTCTGGGCGCGCTCCTGTTCTCGATGCTGCTGGCCCCGGTACTGTCGAGCTTTTTCTTCCCGCGCGGAACCTCGGAGTGGGAAAATCCCGCGCTGGTGTGGCTGATCGCGCGCTACCGCAAGTCGGCGGCCTGGGCGATCGAGCACCGGGCGGTGACGCTGGCGGTGGCGGGGCTGGTGCTGCTGGCCACGGTGCTGATGCCGGTGAGCGGGGCGATCGGCTCGGAGTTCCTGCCCCACCTGGATGAGGGGTCGATCTGGGCGCGCGGAACGCTGGCCCCGTCGACCGGTCCGGACGAGGGCGTGGCGATCATGAACCGGGCGCGGCTGCTGCTGTCGCGCTTCCCGGAGGTGGTGCAGGTGGTCTCGCAGGTGGGCCGGCCGGACGACGCGAGCGACGTGACGGGATTTTTCAATACCGAATACTTCGTCGATCTGAAGCCGAAAGCGGAGTGGCGGGAGGCGTTCGACCAGAACAAGGAAGAGCTGATCGGCGCGATGGACAGGCAGCTCGAGGTGATTCCCGGGGTGATCTGGAACTTCTCCCAACCCATTTCCGACAACGTCGAGGAGGCGGTTTCCGGCGTGAAGGGCGAGCTGGCGGTCAAGATTTACGGCGACGATCTCCAGCTGCTCGAGCAGAAGGGCGGCGAGATCATCGACGTGATGCAGCGGATTCCGGGGGTGGCGGACCTGGGGCTGTTTCGCGTGATCGGCCAGCCGAACCTGAACTACACGGTGAACCGTCAGGCGGCGGCGCGTTACGGCATCAACGTGGCCGACGTGCAGGACGCGATTCAGACCGCGGTGGGCGCGGCCCCGGTGACGCAGGTGCTGAAGGACGAGGCCCGCTACGATCTGACCATGCGCTACCTGCCCCGGTACCGCGACACACGGGAGGCGCTGGACCGGGTGCGGCTCGTTTCGACCTCGGGCGAGCGGGTTTCGCTGGCGCAGTTGACCGACGTGAAGACGCTGGATGGGGCGGAGGAGATCTATCGCGAGAACGGCATCCGCTACGTGGCGATCAAGTACAGCGTGCGGGGCCGGGACCTGGGCTCGACGGTGGAGGAGGCGATCGCCCGGGTGGGCCGCGACGTGAAGCTGCCGCAGGGCTACAAGGTGGAGTGGGCGGGCGAGTACCAGAGCCAGAAGCGCGCCTCCAAGCGGCTGGCTCTGGTGCTGCCGGTGACGATTTTCGGGATTTTGCTGATTTTGTACACCATGTTCGGCTCGTTCAAGTGGGCGCTGCTGATCATGGGCAACGTCGCGATGGCTCCGTTCGGGGGCATGCTGGCGCTGCTGCTCACCGGGACGCACTTCTCGGTGTCGTCCGGGGTCGGCTTCCTGGCGCTGTTCGGCGTGTCGGTGCAGACCGGGGTCATCATGCTCGACTACATCAACACCCTGCGGGCGAATGGGCACACGCCGGAGGAGGCTGCGATCGAAGGAGCGGTGCTGCGGCTGCGGCCCATCATGATGACGATGCTGGTGGCCACGCTGGGCCTCTTGCCGGCGGCGACCTCGCACGGAATCGGGTCGGACTCGCAGCGGCCTTTCGCGATCGTGATCGTGGGGGGGCTGATCGGGGCGCTGGCGTTGAGCGTGTTCCTGCTGCCGACCCTGTACGTATGGGTGGCGCGGCCGGGGGATCGTTTGCCGGAGAAGCGTCTGGAGATCGAGGCATGAGGCGGGCGCTCTTTTTGGCCGCGCTGCTGGCGGGGCCGGCGGCGGGGCAGCAGGTGCCGGATGCGCCGGCGGCGCGGGCGGCGTTTGCGGGCCAGGGCAGCCCGGGGCCGCAGGTCGGCCCCGGCCAGGGGAGCGCCGGAACGCAAATCGGCCCGGCGTCTGGGCAGCTCACGCAGATCGCGCCTCCCCCGCCGCCGCCGGCAGACCCGCGCAGCCGTCCCGGCTCGCGGCCCGGCGCGCTGACGCTGTTCGAGGTGTTGGCCAAGGCCCGGGCAGGGAACCCGCTGCTGCTCTCGGCACGGGAGAACCTGGAGGCGACGCGCGCAGGGGAGATCCAGGCCGGGGTGCGGGCCAACCCCACCTTCGGCCTTGTCGGGCAGGAGGTGACGCTGGGCCAGCGCAACCCGGCCAGCCCTTACACCTACAGCGCGCAGGTGGCGCGGCTGTTCGAGCGCGGACAGAAGCGGCGCTGGCGGCTGGACGGCGCGCGCGCGACCACCGACCAGACCGCCGCGCAGTTGCGCGACCAGACCCGCGCGACGGAGCTGGCGGTGCGCCAGCAGTTCACCGCGATGCTCATCGCGAAGGCCTCCCTCGGCCTGGCGGACGCGAATCTCGCCGACTTTCGGAGGGAGGTTGAGATCAACCGCGACCGCTACAAGGCCGGCGACATCGGGAAACTGGATTTCGAACGGCTCGATTTGCTGCTGGCCCAGTTCGAGTCGGACCGTTCGGCGGCGGTGGTGAACCTGCGTCAAGCGTCGGATCAGCTGCAGACGCTGATGGGCGTCGAGACGCCGGCCCCGGAGTTCGACATCACGGGCGAGGTGGTGCCGCCTGAGCTGACGCTGGACCTCGCGGCGCTGGACGCGCGAGCGCTGGCGGCCCGTCCGGACTACCAGGCCGCCCTGGCCGGGGTGGCGGTAGCGCAGGCCGGGGTCAAGCTGGCCTACGCCAACGGCACCTCGGACCCCACGCTCGAGGGCGAGTACGAGCGCAGCGCGATCTACAACACGTTCGGCTTCAACTTCAACGTGCCCGTGCGCATCTTCGACCGCAACCAGGGCAACAAGAAGACCAGCGAGTTCGCGCTGGAGGGCAGCCGGTTCGCGGTGGTGGCGGCGAAGAACCAGGTGCTGTCCGACGTGGATCAGGCCTGGATCGGCTACGCGGAGTCGCGCGGGCTCTCGAACCGCTACGGCGCGCACTATCTGGACGAGGCGGCGGACGTACTCCAGATCGCGCGGTTCGCCTACGAGCATGGCGGTCTGGCGCTGATCGACTACCTGGACGCGCTGCGGGATTCCCGTCAAACCACCGCCGACGCGCTTCAGGCGTACGCGGCGACGTGGCTCGCGATCCATCAGCTAAGTTACGTGTCCGCATCGGAAGTAACCCCCTAAGTCGATTCTGGTAAGCGTCAGACAGCAGTCCGGTCACTTAAAGTCCGAAAACTTTCAAGATAATTCACTTTTGCCGCCGCGCCCGCAACCTGTGGGTAAGCGAATCCGTCTGCTCCGGTAGGGAAGGGATCACCCGCGCTGTTGCCGCTTACGGCCCACACAAAGGGCGAGCGTCAAGCGGCGGATTCCCTGCTGGGTTCAGGTACCGGGAAAGAAAAAAGCGGATGCGCGCTGAAGAATTCGCGCTATCTTGATTCCACTTAAACAATGCAGCAACGCCCTGGTCCGCGCCCCGTTCGCACCTATCGATCTCAGGAGAGACTCGAATGCACACTTCTCCAGTCGCTCGATCGTTCCCCGCGGCCCCCGGTATCGCGGCGGAGGCACTCTCGATGCAGCACGCGCTGCGCCGGCACCTTGCCGCGGGGCTGCCGGAGACGGCCAGGCGCGCGGGCAAGCTGCACGTGCTGCATGTGATCGCGCGGCTCGCGCCGTCCGACGGCGGCCCGCCGGAGATGCTGCGGCAACTGGCGGCCAGCTATGCGGCCATCGGCGACACGCTCGAGGTCGCGACGCTGGACGACCCGGCCGCGCCGTACCTGCGGGAGTGCCGGTTCCCGGTGCACGCGCTGGGGCCAGGGCATTGGAAGTACGGGCTCTCCCGCGGGCTGCTGCGCTGGCTCCGCGCCAACGCCGGGCGGTTCGACCTGATCGTGATCAACAACGTCTGGCTGTTCCCGGCGGTGGCGGCTTCTGTGGCGGCGGTAGGTGCCCGGGTGCCGTATGCGGTGTTCACCCATGGGGCTCTGGACGTGTTCTTCAAACGGCGCTACCCGCTCAAGCACCTCAAGAAGCTGCTGTACTGGCCGATTCAGTACCGGATCCTGCGCGGAGCCTCGGCGGTGCTGTTTACGAGCGAGCTGGAGCGGGACTTGGCGCTTGCGAGCTTTCGGCCCAACCGGTGGACTTCGGTCGTGGTGCCTTACGGGACCAACCGGCCGGAGGGCGAGCCGGAGGCGCAGCTGCGGGCGTTCCACGAGGCCGTTCCGCAAGCACGGGGCAGGCGGTTCCTCCTGTTTCTGTCGCGCATCCACGAGAAAAAAG
>CAXUEU010000157.1:0-6223 GCA_964250195.1 uncultured Acidobacteriaceae bacterium | reverse complement strand
GCCGCAGCCGGTGATCAGCGGGATGGCGAGCATGGCAGGGATCAGGGCAGCGCCGCGAACCCGTCCGAGGGCGGCACTGAGGGAATGGAAAGACTGGCGGGCGGCGGCGTTCTGGGGGAGGTGGAAGGCGGTCTGGGAAGCCATGGTGTGAAGTCCTCATGGGCATCATGCGAGCGCGGCGGGCAGGGCGGGGATGAAATCGGAAGGGGAAAAATAGAGCCGTTCCGAAGCGGAACAGCGAGGCTCGGAGCGTCCCAAAACGGGAATCGGCGGGAAATTATTTTCGGGAGCGCGCCGTGGCGCGGGAAGGGGCTTGCCGCACCTCACGGAAACGTCGGGGAAGAAATGGAATGAGCGAGTTAGCGGGTCTGCCCAGGCGCGAAAGCGCCGGAACCGCTGCCCAAAGTGCTGCCGTGTATGCGGCAATGTGCACAGACCGGATGAAAAACCATTGCCAACCCTGAGGGGAACGGCGTTATAGTCGCCGGAGAACGGCAGCAGCGCACCTGCCACCCTGTGGAGCCGAAATGAGTGCGCGCCCTATTTCTCCCCAGATAAAGGAGCTCGACGATGCAAGTTCTTTGCATGGCGACCGAGGACAGCCAGGGTGACGTGCAATGCCCTTGCTGCAAACAAAGCTACAAGGTGTACTACTCGCGGCTGCGCAAGGGCGAGTGCGAGGAAGCCCTACAGGCTGTACTCGATGCGTTGAGGGACCACCACGCCGGCAACCCGCTGCCCTCGGCACACCGCAGCGACTGCTTCAACGTGCCGGAGTGGCGCGGACCCGCGCATGCCTCGGCGGCGGCGCTGTTGAGCGGAGCCCCGGTGCGGCGGCCTTCCCGCGCGCCGCTCCCGTTCGTGGTGCAGGCCGTGGCGGAACAGCGACGGGTTTCATAGCCCGCCTCTCCAGAGGCGAGATGCGGATTACGGGATAGACCCCGCCCGCGCGGAAAGGGATAGGCCGCCTTCGCGGGCGGCCTCTCTCGGCGTAGGAGGCTTAAACTTCCCGCGCCGTGTCCACGAAGGCCTTGAGCTTGCGCGACCGCGAGGGGTGGCGCAGCTTCCTCAGCGCCTTGGCCTCGATCTGCCGGATGCGCTCACGCGTGACCTGGAAGCTCTGGCCGACCTCTTCCAGCGTGTGCTCCGAGCCGTCCTCGAGACCGAATCGCATCTTGATGACACGCTCCTCACGCGGGGTCAGCGTACGGAGAACCTGCGATGTGTACTCCTTCAGGTTGACGCTGATCACCGCGTCCGACGGGGAGACGGCTTGCCGGTCCTCGATGAAGTCGCCCAGATGCGAGTCTTCCTCCTCGCCGATCGGCGTTTCGAGCGAGATAGGCTCCTGCGCGATCTTGAGTACCTTCCTGACTTTCGCGACCGGGATGTCCATGCGCCGCGCGATCTCCTCGCTGGTCGGCTCCCGTCCGAGCTCCTGGACCAGCTGCCGCGAGGTCCGGATCAACTTGTTGATCGTCTCGATCATGTGGACCGGGATGCGGATGGTGCGGGCTTGGTCGGCGATGGCGCGGGTGATGGCTTGCCTAATCCACCAGGTCGCGTAGGTCGAAAACTTGTAGCCGCGCCGGTACTCGAACTTGTCCACCGCCTTCATCAGGCCGATATTGCCTTCCTGGATGAGGTCGAGGAACTGCAGGCCGCGGTTGGTGTATTTCTTCGCGATCGAAACCACCAAACGCAGATTGGCTTCGATCAGCTCGCGCTTGGCCTGCTCGGCGTCCATGTCGCCCTGGATCATCTCGCGCTGGGTGCGTTTGATCTCCGCGAGCGGCACGCCGGTCTCTTCTTCCATCTTTTCGAGATCGATGCGGCAGTTCCGCTGCTGGCGGCGGTACTCCTTCTTGAGCTCCTCCGACCTGGAAGCCTCGAGTTTTTGGTCGAGCGAACGGATCTGCCGTTCCAGGGTCCGCATGGAGTCGACGGACTTATTTACCTTGTCGAGCAGCCGCTTGCGCTCGCCGTTGGTGTACTTGAGCTCGCGGACGATGCGCGAAACCTGAACCTGCTCGCGGGCGACAGCCCAGCGGGCGGCGCGGGCCTCCTTCGTCTTGGCCTTGACGGCTTCGAGCGCGGGCACCTTTTCCCGGAGCAGCATGGCTTTTTTGAGGTGCTTGTTGAGCGCCTCGATGCGGCCGGCCGTCTGCTTGATACGCGCGATCACGACCTCTTCGGTGACCTCCTCCTCGTCGAAGATCACCACTTCCTTGATGTTGCGGACGCCGCGCTTCAGGTCTTCGCCGAGAGCGACGATCTCGCGCACCACGATCGGCGACCGCGCGATCGCCTTCATCACGCGCACCTGGCCGCGCTCGATGCGCTTGGCGATCTCGACCTCGCCCTCGCGGGTCAGCAGGGGCACCGTGCCCATCTCGCGGAGGTACATGCGGACCGGGTCGTTGGTTTTTTCGAGGGTGCCCGGGGTCAGGTCGAGCTCGACGCCCGCGCCTTCCTCGTCCTCGTCGAACTTGTCTGAGAACTTGGGGCCGCCCTCGAGGATGTCGATGCCTTGCGTCCCGATGGTGGACATCAGGTCGTCCAGGTCGTCGGGCGAGTGGACGTCGCCGGGGATGAGGTCGTTGACCTCGTTGTAGGTCAGGTAGCCTTTTTCCTGACCGGCTTCGATCAGGTTTTGGATGTCTTCTTCGTACTTGTCTTCAAGGGCCAAGGCGGTACTCTCCCGCGTCTATTTCGGACGATCGCTCGAAAATCTTTAGGCGCTGGGCAGGATTTCTCGTGAAGCGAGCGCGCTGGGGCGCGGAGGGGGCGCAGCTTGCCCAAAGATTCTCAGAATAGCAGGTTTTGATGCGGCAACAAGCCCGGGCGGGGCGCTTGCTGGGCATCAGCCTCCTGTTTTCAATTCCGTGTAGTCTTGGATGTTCCAAATGGGGAAATGTTTCGCGCCCCGGCTTTTCGGCTTCAATGCGCTTGCGGATGCGCCTGAACGGGCGAGTACCAGACCCGCTTGATGCGCCCTTCCGGATCGGCTGGGTCGACCTCCGAGATGAGCATGGCCCGCATGGGCGGCTGGGCCGCGCCGGCACCGTCCGAGATTTCCTGAAGATCGACGACAAAGGACCCCATCACGGCGCGCTGCCTGATCTCGCAACGGACCGACGGACGAGCTTCGAAAAACTGCTTGTAGAAGCCGCGCATGGCATCGCGGGAGTCGAGCAGGGTGCGCCCGCCGAGCTGGCCGAATGTCGCCGACGGCGTGAACGTGGCGAGGTAGGCCTCGAGGTCGTGCGCGTTGTAGGCGTCGATGTTGCGCTGCAGGGTCTGTTCGGGTGTGGGCATAGGGGCTCCGGGTACGAAAGAGTGGATGCGGCTCGGGGACGAGACGGTCGCCGGGGCATTGCTCGCCGACTGTTTGGGGCTAATCTGGAGTCGAAGGAGCAGTCCATGGCTTAGAAGCGGTCTCATGCATAGTTTTGCTGCTTCGCCATGCCTCGTGAGCCCCGCTTTGCGGCGGGTCTCATCCGGGGCTTCACGGAGTATTCGGGTTTATGAGACCGTTTGTACGCCCAGACCAAGCGGCAAGCCCACGATCTGATCGAGCGAATCGCACCCGGTCAGGTCGCCGCGGTCGTGGGACTGATGGAGACGATGCTCGACCCCATCGCTTGGGCCATTGCCAACGCACCCGTCGATGACGAGCCGGAGATCGAAGGGGGAGAGGCAAGCGGTGGTCGCGTCCAAGGCGTGGGCGGCCCAGCCCCCGGCGAAAGGGCTTCAAGTGAGCAACTGCTGGCGGAGCTTCGCTTCACCTCCGGGGCCGGCGCGGCCGCTTCCAAGTCGGAATGAGGGTCATCTTCACGAATCCGGCTCAGGCTGAGCTCCGCCGGGATCGATCGTGAGACCGCCATGCGCATCCTCACCGCGCTGGACCGGTTCGCCGCGACCGGGCAAGGCGACATCAAGAAGCTTCACGGCGATTCGGAGGAGCTGCGGCTCCGCGTCGGGGACTAGCGGGCTCGCTTCACGGCGGAACCGGGCGCGATCCTGCTGGTCCACTCCGTGCGTCACCGCTCCGAGGCTTACCGTTGAGCCGGCGTCGTTACGGCTTCAAGCTCAAAGGCACCGCGACCGTGTCGGTGCGCGGCGGCAGGCAGACCTCGCCGTTGCAGGACTGGTAGCGCACGAGGATGTGAACGGCGGCCCCGGGCGCTGGAGCGGTTTTGGCCGGCACGAGGCGGAGATGGAAGGCGGCGGTCGCGTCGAAGAAGCGCGTGGGCGCGTTGAAGGCGGGGTCGCGGGCGGTCCTGGGCTTGGCCTCGGTGACCTGGAGGAGCTCGGCGGGGTCGCCCTCCGCGAGCGTGATGGTGGTGGGGATGGGACCGTCGGCGGCTTCTTCCAGCGCGTAAAGGTGCCAGCCGGGGTCGAGGCGGCCCTGCAAGGTGAGCTTCAATGTCGCGCCGACGGCTTTCGGCGGCGCGACCTGCCAGGCGACCGGTGATCGGGGCGCGGGGGCGAGCAGCAGCAGGGCCAGCGGAATCAACGGGACGCACCCGCGACTTGACTGGGCGCGGACACGGGCTGGAAGGCGGCCTGGAGAACGCGGTGGTTGGCGGAGTCCTCGACCCAGGCCGCCACGCCGAGGTGCGCGGGGTCGAGCGTATCGGCGAGCCGGCGGAATTTAATCTTGCCGAAGCGGTCGTTCTTGGATTCGAAGCCGGTGAGATAAGTGTGGAGCTTGGCGCTGACGGCAGAGGGGTCGAAGCTCGCCCGGAGGTCGGCGGTCCGGCCCAGATCGAGCGGCTGAGGCGGAGCCATAGCGCGAACGACCATGCGGTGGAACCGGACGCCGTTCTCGCCGGAGTAGCTGACGTCGTCCTCCACGAGAGCGAAGTTCAGGGTGAGTTTCGGAGGCAAGGGGGCTGCCGGCTTGGGCGCGGGCGGCTGTCCAGGCTTGGCTGACGGAGTATCCGGCGGCGGCGCGGGGTCGAGCTTGGCGGGCACCGTCACGGCGGCCGAGGCGGAGATCGTGCCGCCGCCGAGCTTCGCTTCGAGGCTCAGGCGCACGGAAGAAGGCCGCGCGGCCTCCCGGTCGAGCGCCGCGCCGATTTTGGAGTAGAGCTCGCCCGCGTAGGAGCGTCCGCCGCCGTAGAAGGGCAGCTTCGTCCCGTCGAGGAAGTAGTTGGGGGTGGAGTTCGCGTCGTAGAGCTTCGCGCGGGCCACCGTGTCTTCGTTGGCGAGCGGGTCGGGCTCGGGGATGTGCTGGTCGAAGGCGAGGGCGACGACCTCGGAGCGTGGGTATGCGGCGAGGATGGTCTCGACCGCGAGGTCGCCGCCGACGCAGGGGCCGCAGCCCGAGCCGGTGAACAGCTCCAGCAGGACGGTACGGCCGCCCGTGGGAGGCTGTTTCGGAGACGGCGTCGGCGGCGGGTACAGCTTGGCGTAGCCCCGGTCCAGCTCGGCCTCGAACCCTGCATCGCTTCCGCCGTGCGCGGCGCGGTACAGGTCGGCCATCCTGGCGGGCCAGGGGTCCTCGAGGTCGCCGAGGAGCATGGCATGCTCGAAATCGGCGAGGGCCTCGGCATCGCCGTGCCGGTTGAGGGCCAGGATGCCCCGGAGTTCGCTTATTTTACTGATGGAAGGGTCGAGAGCGTAGGCGCGGTCGAGCAGCTGCGGGGCTTCCGTCGTGTCGCCCTTGTGCACCAGCACGTTGGCCAGGGGAACGAGCGCCTGTGCCTGTTCGGAGTTGTAACTCTCATGCAGCTCGGCCGCCGTGGGCGTGGGCTCCTTGAACTTCTTGTAAGCCTTGAGCCGGTCCTTGCGAAATCTCGCCTCGGAGAGCGTCTGCCCATGTTTGGCGGTGGCCCGGGCCCATTTTTCGGCTTGGCTCACATCGACCGGCTTCGGGCCGCGGTCCACGAGCACGCTCGCGATGAAGCCCTGCTCGTAATTCTTGTTGCCGCCGCTGTGCTTGACCGCGTATCTAGCCTCTCGATCGATGTCGGCTTCGCGGTCGGGGAAGTTCTTGACCAGGGTATTGAGGATTTGAAAGTGCGCGTAGGAGACGGTCTTGCTCTCGGGGTACGCAGTGAGGAACTGCCCGAGCGCGGCGAGGCGCTTGGCGGGGTCCTCGGTTTGGTTGGCTGCTTGAAAGGCCTTGACGTCGGCGGGCTCCTGCGCCTTGGGCGGCGGGGACTGCGCGGAGGCGGCGGTGGAGAGGGCAAGGGTTGCCGCTAGGAGCCGAGTG
>CAXUEU010000156.1:0-6269 GCA_964250195.1 uncultured Acidobacteriaceae bacterium | reverse complement strand
GTCCTCGACATGAATGTAGTCGCGCACGGCGGTGCCGTCGGGGGTCGGGTAGTCCTGCCCGTAAATCTTGATGTGCGGGCGGCGGCCGAGAGCGACATCGAGGATCAGCGGAATGAGGTGGGACTCGGGCTCGTGGGCCTCGCCGCGGCCGGGCACCGCGCCGGCGACGTTGAAGTAGCGGAGCGAGGCGTAGGAGAAGCCATGGATGCGGTGGAACCAAGGGAGCATCTGCTCGACCAGCAGCTTGGACTCGCCGTAGGCGTTGGTGGGGCGCAGGGGGGCGGTCTCGAGGATCGGCGTGGATTCCGGCTCGCCGTAGAGCGCGGCGGTGGAGGAGAAAACCAGGCGGCGGACGCCTGCGGCGAGCATGGCTTCGAGCAGGGTGAGCGTCGTGGCTGCGTTGTTGCGGAAGTAGATCTCGGGCCGCTGCATGCTTTCTCCCGCCTCGATGAGGGCGGCAAAATGGAGCACGCCGTCGAAGCCTTGCCTGAGGGTGGACTCAAGCCGGGCGCGGTCGGCGAGCTCGCCCTCGACGAAGGCCGCGCCCGCGGGCAGCATGGACCGGTGGCCGTGACATAAATTGTCGTAAACGGTGACGGAATGGCCGGAAGCGAGCAAGGTTTCGGCCACGGTGCCGCCGATGTAACCGGCTCCGCCGGTGAGGAACACATTCATTTCTGATCCCTTTCAGAGGCGAAACGGATGGAGGGAGCAACCGAAGGGGTGCCCGGTCCGTCCAAGTGGCAAACCCGAAGCGGCACGAATTCCCAAAATGGGAACGAACGCACCCAATAGTAACCGATGACTGTACTCCAGATGGCTGCACTTTTGTCCAGCACGGTTAGAATGTACCCAGTTTCCCGCAAACTCCGCCGCCGAAACGTAATCGGGTGGAGTGCCGGCGCGGGAGCTCGAGATTGGATCGGCAAAAGGGGCGTGGGATGCGGGAAGGCATGACGGGGGAAAAAGGCGGGGCCGTGCAGGAAAGGGTTCATGTCGGCGAGGAATATGCCGATACAGCCGGTATGCGGAGGGGGACAGAATACCCACCGCGTCATTACGATGCGGTACCGGGAGCGGGGATGAAGTTCCAAAAGGCAGGAGAGAGCGTGGAGGAGGCGGTGCCGCAGCGGGATGTGCTGAACCACGCGAATTTCGGTTTGCTGCCGATAGAGAAAAAGCGTTTCGGCTCGTTCGGCGTGGCCGCGGGCATCAATATCGCGCTCGCGATTCTGCTGCTGTTCATCACCCTGGACCAGGTACACGAGGCCAAGGTGCGCCGGCAGGAGTCGCTGACCTACCTGGTGCCGCCGCCCGAGATCAAACCGTATAAGCCGCCGGTGCCGAAGATCGTGATGCCGCCGATCCCGCCGCTGCCGGTCGAAAAAGTGCAACCGCCGGTGCCGAAGCCGGTGATCGAGCCGCCCAAGGTGGAGTTGCCGAAGGAAGCGGCGAAGGCCCCGTCGATCCCCGCTCCGGCACCGCGGCCGGTAGTGACGCCGCCGAAGCCGGTGGTGGGTGCATTCCAGTCGCCGCAGGCTCCGGCCGCGCAGGCTCCGAAGGTAGCGGCCACGCAGGCGGCCGGTTTCGGCCAGCCGACGGGGGTGCAGGCGAACCCGAACGCGAACCGGCCTTCGCAGTTGGCTGCGGTGGGTGCGTTTGGGGCGGCGGCGAACAGCAATCAGGGCGCGGCGGCAAAACAGGGCGCGGTTGCGACGACGGGCTTCGGCGCGGGCGCTCCGGCGGGCTCGCCGAACGGAAGCACGCATGGGGTGGTGTCCTCGACCGGGTTCGGCGCGGGCACGCAGCCGGCGGGTGCTCCGGGCGGCCGCGGAACGGGAACCGTGGCCTCGACGGGTTTTGGCGCGAGCGCGCAGCCGGGCGGGACGACGGGGGGGCATGGGACCGTGGCTACGTCCGGGTTCGGGCAGGGGGCTCCGGCTTCAGGTCCCGCCGTGGCCCGGGTGCAGCAGCCGATCACGACTCCCATCGTGATTCTTTCCAAGCCTCTGCCGCAGTACACGGCGGAAGCACGGGACCAGCATATCCAGGGTGATGTAACGCTGGAGGTCCGGTTCTCGGCGGATGGCCAGGTCGAAGTGCGGCGCGTGGTGAGCGGGCTGGGCCACGGGCTGGACGAACAGGCAAGACTGGCCGCGGCACGGATCCGGTTCAAGCCCGCGACGCGGGACGGCAAGGCGGTCGACCAGATCTCGGTTATCCATGTAGCCTTTCAACTCGCGTAAAACGGCGCGGTAGTCGAAACTAAGGAGCGCCGGAAGGGTTTTCGGCGGATGAGGGTTGGATTATGGTTGGACGCAAGCTTGGGCTGTTGAGCCTGGGCGCAGTACTCGCAGCAGCACCGGCCTTCGCCAAGAAGGAAAAACCGCTCGTTCTGGTTCCGCTGACACCGGACCAAAAAGAGCTGGTCCTGAAAGCCATTGCGCAGGAAAAGGATACGGTCAAGCAGATTGCCAAGCACACGCCGGTGGTCCAAACCTACATCCAGAATATGAAGCCGGACCCGGTGCAGTTCCAGGTTCCGGTATCCGATCAATACTTCATCGGACGGGTCGACTTCGGCAAGACCTTCTCGAACGACCAGTATGACTCGCGGGCGACGAAACATGGGCTGCTGCAAGGTTCGCTCGGGTATATCACGGGCCTGAGCAAGGCGTTCGAGCTGAGCTACTCCGCGACCGGCTTCCAGGACATGATGTTCATTGATCCGGTCGGCTTCGATCTCCAGCACTATGACGTTTCGTTCGTACGGCGCGAGTTTATCGGCAACGTCCGCACGGCAGTGTTCGACGTGAAGCCGAAGAACAAATCAGGGGCGGGCCGGTTCTTCGGGCGCATTTGGGTAGAAGACCGGGACGCGCACATCGTGCGGATCAACGGCACTTACACCAGCAATCCGAACGACGAGGATACGCATTATTACCACTTCGACTCCTGGCGAACCAATCTCCAGGAAGGTGTGTGGCTGCCTGCCGTGATCTACACGGAAGAAAGCGACCATTCGGCGGCGGCGCACGCGAAGGGCTTCAAGGCGCAGACATACTTCTGGGGCTACTCGCTCAAGATCCCGCAGAGCGCGTCGGACAATGCCTCGATCGAGATTGAGAACGCCCAGGACCAGAGCCAGAACTCGCAGGACGTCAACCCGCTGCAGGCGCAGAGGCTGTTCGTGACGCAGGCGGAAAACAATGTGCTCGACAGGCTGGTGCAGGCCGGGCTGCTGGCGCCGGCAAGCCCGTACGACAAGATTCTGGAGCAGGTCGCGAATAACATCATTATCGGCAACAACCTCCAATTGCCCGGCGATATTCATTGCCGCGTAATGCTGACCCAGCCGCTCGAATCCCTGGCTGTCGGAAACACGATCTTGCTGAGCAAAGGCTTAGTCGATGTCTTGCCGACCGAAGAGTCGTTGGCGGCTGTCATCTCTTTTCAACTTGCGCACATCACGCTTGGCCATCGCATCGACACGCGCTACGCCTTTAACGACCGCCTGCTCTTTCCGGACGAGTCCGCCTTTCAACGAATCAACATGAACCATACCGCAGTCGACAACGAATCGGCTACCAAGAGAGCGATCGAGTTCTTCAACGGCTCCGTCTATAAGGACAAGTCCGCCAGCGTGGGTCTGTTCTTCGCGCAACTTCAAAACCGGCAGAAGGAGCTCACTTCCCTTCTGACCCCGAGATTGGGAGATGCCCTGATCAGGCCCGACGGAGTGCCGTGGCTGGATCCGATCGGAAAAGGGCAGAAGCTGAACATCCCCGATGTGCATCAAGAGGCGGCGCTGCCGCTGGGCAGTCATCTGAGGGTGGATTCCTGGGATGACAAGGTAATGGCCCTGAACGCGCCGGCACCGTTGATTCTGAACCCGAGCGACAAGCTGCCCATGGAGCTGACGCCGGTCTACCTTCGTCTGCAGTACTACCAGGCAGCAGCCGGAACGCCGGCGACCCCGGCGCAAGGCCCGGCGACAGGTGCTGCCCCGGATGGCGGGAACGGGACGCAACCCGCCGGCACGACTCCTGCTCCGGCGCAAGCCCCGGCAGGCACGACGGCGGGCGGACAGCCGGCTCAAAACGGACCGCAGTAGGCGCGGCTCACGGCGGCAGCGGACCGCAAAGCTGCCGCCTGCTTTGTACGACAAATACCAAGTCCTGTTTCGAAGTCCTGTCTTTCGGAGACTGATGATGCGCGCCATTCGAGTTTCGCTCTTGCTGTGCCTGTTTCTTTTCGTTCCCTACCAGATGCTCCATGCCCAGGTCGCCCCGGCTTCTCAGGGTTTCACACGTCAACTTTGGGCCGGCGTGGAAGGGTCCAATTTTCAGAATGACTACGTAAAGTACATTCGCTCCGACGGCATCGGTTTCTGGGGCGACTACTTGTTCACCCCACGCTTGGGCGTAGAAGCGGAGATCCGGCTGCTGGACCTGAACAGCGTTCTCGGATTGACGGAAAAGACCTACATGGGCGGCGTGATCGCGAACGCATACCAGTACCACCGGTTCACGGCCTACGGCAAGTTTTTGGTCGGGCTGGCAAGCGCCAATTACCCCAACAATATCGGCTACGGGAGCTATTTCGCGTATGAGCCCGGCGGCGGCGTCCAGTACCGGTTGAGCCCCCGCTTCAAGCTGCGCGGCGAGTACGACTACCAACTCTGGCCGAGCGCGCCGGGGTTCGTGTTTACCGCGCCCCGCCCAAGCACGGGTCTCACTCCAAACGGTTTCAGCGTAGGAATTTCGTACAAGATTTTCTAAGCGAGAGTGATCTTTCTTGTATACCTTCCAGGCTGCATGCCCAATCAGCCGGGCTGGAACTGCCTGGCACTGACACGCGAAGTCAGAACACGCGAGGCTCATAAGTCCCTGCAAGCGCCGACGTGTTTGCGCCGCGCCCGCCAGAAACGTAAAACATGCAACTCCAGGGCCAGGACCCCTCGTCAATCTCACTTTTTACGGAGAAGGACCGCGGGGTCGCCCGGTGTCGCGGCGTAAACGATGTGAGCGAGCAGACGGCTGATTGCAGCGCCCAGAAGAAGGCCGGTGAGCATGGACGCGAGCGCGCCGAGAATGCCGAAAGCGGCGGTAGAGGCGACGGAGGGAAAGAGGACGAACTTAAGGGCTTCGGGCCAGGTGTGGAGACGGATGGGAAGGTTGGGGTCGATCTGGCGTCGTAGGCGAATACTGCCTGCGCCTGCTCGACGCTCACACCGGGGCGGAAGCGGGCCACGATCAGGACGCTGAAAAGCAGATCGCCGCGCACCTGGACAGGGTGGTGCTCCAGTGGCGGTAGAGCGATTCGGTCGATGAGAGGTAACCGGGGATGGGAAGGCCGGAGGAGAGCACCCGACAATCGTGGCACCGGTGTGGCCGAACTTGAAAGTGCGCCCGAGCACGTTGGGATCGCCGACGAGCGCGCCGCGCCAGAACAGGTCGTTGACGACGACAGGGTCAGTGCCCGCGTCCGTGGCGTCAAGAACGCGCCCGAACCGGGCAGGTACACCGGGCACGGCGAAGAAACCCGGCTCCACTTCGAGAATATCGGCGGTCTGGTTGCCCGAACGTCCGCGAAAGGAAAAACTCCTGCTGATAGACTCCGACCGCCTCGAAACCGTGCACCTTCGAGCGCAGGGCTTGGAAGTCGTCGTACTCAAAGTATCCGGCCCCGCGATGGCCGTTCACTTCCCTTTCGAGGCTACGATGCGCTCCGCTTAAGGCAGCGCGACGGGGCGGATCAGGACCGAATCGATGATGGCGAGCATGGTGGTGGCCGCGCCGAGGCCAAGGGCCAAGGTGAGGACGGCGGTGAGCGCGTAGACGGGGGCCTGGCGGAGGGTGTAGCGGAGATCTTGCCAAAGGGCGCGCATGGGCTCTCCTGTGCTTTCCACGAATGCACGTGGAGGGACGTGGTAAGTAGTTGATTTTGCTTGCACCGGATGGAAGAAAGGTGTCCGGAAAAGGACGGTCCCAGGTCCCATTGCTCCCGAGGCACGGATTGCAAAGGGCCATCCCGAGCAAGAAGCGGCGTTTCGCGTTAAGGCACCTGCTTCACCGCCGGAAAAGGGGAAAGCAGGTCCTTCGTCGCTTTGCTCCTCAGGATGACCCCGCTGAGCACCCGCCAGAGAAATGCCGGCTCCCCCGAACCCACATCTCAGAATCGAGATGTGGGGCACAGAAGCCGCTCAAAAGAATAGCTACTGCGGGTCGGGCTGGACGCGGGCGTCGGACTGGGGAACAGGGCGGGTC
>CAXUEU010000155.1:0-6305 GCA_964250195.1 uncultured Acidobacteriaceae bacterium | reverse complement strand
GGTAACTGTCGGGGGGGGTTGGTGTGCTTGTCGGTTAAGGGGGAAGGCAGAAGGGTAGGGGGTGAAGGGGCTCCTTCCCCTTGCGCGTAGGGTGAGCTCGTTCCCTCGATCCGGCCCAGGCGAAAGCCGAGCAGAATGCCCTGCTTGACCCAGGCGTTGACCCGCCAGCCGAGCGGCGAAGCGGGATCGGGCTCGGCGGCGCGGACCTCACCGGACTCCAAGGCGCCGCGCAGGGTGAAAAAGGCGTCGAGAGCGCCCGCGGGAGCGTCCGGTCCGGCGGCGAAGGCGGCTTCGATTTGCTGCTGGAGGGCATGGAGATCGGCAGGCATCAGTCCGCTTTCTTGTTGAGGGGAGTGTCGAGCAGGCCGCGTTCGTGGGCAAGGGTCAGGAGGCGCTCGCGCGCGGGCGCGCCGATGGGCAGCATGGGCAAACGGTAGGTCTCGTGCAGACGGCCCATGGCGGCGAGCAGCGCCTTGACCGGGCCGGGGTTGGGCTCGAGAAACAGGGCGAGAATCAGCGCAAACCAGGTGTGGTTGAGGGCGCGGGCGCGAGGCCAGTCGTTCGCGAGCGCCGCGTGCACCATGGTCGCGAGCGGGCCGGGAACTGCGTTGGACGCGACCGAAACCAGCCCCGCCCCGCCGACGCCGAGCACGCCGAGCGCCATCGCATCGTCCCCGGCGTACACGCGAAAGCGCCGGGGAACGAGGATAAGCAGCTCGGTGATCTGCGCGAGCGAGCCGGAAGACTCCTTGATGGCCTCGATGTTCGGGTGGTCCTCGGCGAGGCGGGCCACCGTGGCGGGTTCGAGATTGACCCCGGACCTGCCCGGAATGTTGTAGAGGACCAAGGGGGTGGGCGCGATGGCGCGCGCGACGGCGGCGAAATGCTCGTACAAGCCCCCCTGGCTGGGTTTGTTGTAAGGCGGCCCGGCGGACAGGATGGCGGTGACGCCGGGAATCGCGGCGGCTTCCCGCGCGAGTTCGACCGCTTGCCGGGTGGAGTTGCTGGTGCAGCCGGCCCACACGGGAACCCTTCCGGCCGCCTGCTCGGCGGTAATGCGGATTACCTGCGCCCACTCGGCGTGCGACAGGGTGGGGGTCTCCCCGGTGGTGCCGCAGGCGACCAGCCAGTCGATACCGGAGAGCTCGCGCGGCGCTCCGATCCCGGACGAGCGAGCGGGGCCGATCTGCCAATCGACGAGGGCCCGCAGAGCGGGTTCGTCCAGAGCGCCGTCCGCGCGGAAAGGGGTGACGAGCGCGGTGCCGCAGCCTACCAGGTCCATACCTCCCAGAGTCTATACCGGGGCGGCGCGCTCTTCGGCGAAGAGTGCGCGCCCGCCGCTTCCGCCGTTCCGGAATGGAACCGGCTTCCCGAAATGGAACGCGCCGCGCGCCGATTTGCTTCATTGGCCCTGATGGCGCGGAGCAAGGAGGCCGATAGAGCAGGTGTGGGCGGAAACAATCTTCCGCCGCGACTGGATGGAGTGCGCGATGATCTCCGTGGTAATCCTGACCAAGAACGAAGAACGCGACATCCGCGGCTGTCTGGAGTCGGTGTCCTTTTGCGACGATGTTCATGTTTTCGACTCCCACTCGACGGACCGCACGGTCGATCTCGCCTCAACCGCCGGCGCGCACGTGCGTCAGCGCGTGTTCGACTCCTACGCCGCGCAGCGCAATGCGGCTCTCGAGACGTGCGCCTTCAAGCACCCGTGGGTGTTCATCCTGGACTGCGACGAGCGCTTGAACCACGCGGTGTGGCGGGAGGCGCTCCAAGCCGTCGCGCACGCTCCGGAGCGTGTTCACGCATTTCGCGTGCGCCGGGACGACCATTTTCTGGGCCGCCACCTGCGCCATGCGCAGATGATGGCCTTGTACACGCGGCTGGTGCGCGTGGGCCACGTGCGCTACGAGCGGGCGATCAACGAATTTTTGATCGTCGACGGAGAGACGAGGCAGCTCAGGAACCGGTTCGACCACTGGTCGTTCTCGAAAGGGCTCGACCGCTGGTTCGAGAAGCACAACCAGTACTCGTCGATGGAGGCCCGCATCGTGGTGGAGCAAGGCTTCAAGGCGGACGCGCGCTTCGGGACGGCGCTGTTCCATCGGGACTTCCACACGCGGCGCCGCGCGCAAAAGGCGATCTTTTACAGGCTGCCGGCGCGGCCGCTGCTGCGCTGGGCGTACCTGCTGTTCGCCCGGGGCGGCGTGCTGGACGGGCGAGCCGGCATTGTCTACGCGACGCTGATGGCTATGTACGAGTGGCAGATCGTGCTGAAGACGCGGGAGATGCTCCAGGGCGAGAGCGGCGAAACGTTGGCACGGGTGTAAACCGCGGGTAGACTGAGGCTGCGATGCTGTCCGTGCTGATCATCACGAAGAACGAGGAGCTGGACCTGCCCGGCTGCCTGCAGTCGGTGGCCTGGTCGGACGACGTGCACGTATGGGACTCGTTTTCGACGGACCGAACCGTGGAGATCGCCCGGGCTCACGGGGCGGAGATCCATCAGCGGGCGTTCGACTCCTATGCGGGTCAGCGCAACGCCGCGCTGACCGGAACGGCGTACAAGCATCCATGGCTGCTGATCCTGGACGCGGACGAGCGGGCGAACGCTACGCTTGCGCATGTAGTTGTGGAGCGGACTTTGTCCGCTCCACCCGAAATTGATGCCTTCCGTCTGCGGCGGCGCGACCACTTCCTGGGCCGGTGGCTCCAGTATGCGCAAACCACCCCCTTTTACATCCGCGTGGTCCGTTTGGGCCGGGTGCGGTTCCGCCGGGAGATTAACGAGGTCGTCGAGGTGGATGGGTCGACCGTGGACCTTGCCGAAGCTTACTTCGATCATTTCCCGTTCTCCAAGGGCATGACGCACTGGGTCGCTCGGCACAATGCGTACTCGAGCGCGGAAGCGGGGATCGTGGCCCGGAGCGCGTTCGCCGGTGAGGTTTCGTGGCGCAAGGCGCTTTTCGCCAAAGACTTCAACGAGAAGCACGCGGCGCGCAAGGCGGTTTTCTACTCGCTCCCCGGGCGGCCGCTGATGCGCTGGTGCTACCTCATGTTCTACCGGAAGGGCATCCTGGACGGGCGGGCGGGGTTCGTGTACTCGACCCTGCAGGCCTTCTATGAGTGGCTTATCGTGCTGAAGACGGCGGAGCTGCGGGCAAGCCGGGTGGAAGCGGGCGCGGCCGTGCAAGGCGAACCGGTCATCGCCGCCGAGGCGAAGCGGTGAGCGGCTCCGCGGTGCCGGAGCAAACCGCGCCGAACCAAACCGCGCCGGACCGGGCCACGCCGGACCGGGCCGCGCAGGTCGAAGACCCGACCCTGAAGCCGGCGTACTCGGTGGGGAACCGGGCGGCACGGCTGCTTTGGGGAGTGGTGTACGTGCTCCTCTATCGCACCTCCCCCCGGCCGTTCCATGCCTGGCGGGCGGGCCTGCTGCGGCTGTTCGGGGCCAGACTCGGGGCCAAGTGTCACTTCTACCCCAAGGGCCGCGTTTGGGCTCCCTGGAATCTGGTTTGCGAGGATCGCGTCTCGCTCGCCGACGACGCGGAGCTGTACAACCCGTCGCCGATCTTTCTCGGCTCGCACGCCATCGTCTCGCAGGGCGCGTATGTCTGCGGGGCGACCCACCTGTACAACACCCCGGAGTTCACGCTGGTTTCCGCGCCGATGCGCCTTGGGGCGTACTCCTGGGTGTGTGCGCGGGCGATCGTGTCGCCGGGGGTGAATTTAGGGGTGGGTTCGGTGCTGGGGCGGGGTTCGATGGCGACGATGGATCTGGCGCGGTTCGGGGTGTACGCGGGGGTGCCCGCGCGGAAGGTGAAGGAGCGGGAACGCGCGGCGGTGCCGGAGGGGTTGCGGTGAGACGGATTTTCGCTTTTCTGTTGTATGCTAGAACTATGCGCAAAGGGATACATGTTCATGGCCATGCTTTCCTGTCGGGATTCCTTGACGGTTTCGGGTCGATGGGGCAGATAGGTGCGGCAAGGAGCCGTCCATTTAAGCCTGTGCTTTTGCGCCTGCCGTCTGGTGCCAAGCTATCTCCGCTGACCATGGTCCGTAAGGAAGCCGGGCGGCTGCGCACAGTGAATCAGACACAGCCGTCGCGTTAATGGATCCGAAAGTCGAAGCGAGCATGTCGGAATCGGGCCCCAGCGATGGGGCTCTTCCTCTTTCCGATCGGATTGCAAACGCTGAGCTGAGTCATCGCATCGCGGTCGAAGCCGGCATTGAAGAAGATCAGGCAGCGACTGCGATACGAGTCGTGCAGCAGCATTCGCTTCATATCGGGCCGCACCCCTCGGCAAGCGAGATCGCGCATTTCAACGAGATTGAGCCGAATTTGGGCAATCGCCTTATCGAGGCGTTCCTGACGCAACAGGCGCACACCATGCAGTTGAACGAGCGCATCGTCGCCCTTGCGGAAAAGGACTCGACCCGCGAAGACGGATGGCTCCGCTATGTCCGGAACGGCCAGGCTATCGGTTTTGCGATGGCGCTGCTGTTTGTCCTCAGCGCGCTGCTTACGGCATTTCTGCTGCATGAGTACTGGCTTGCGGCCGCATTTATCGCCGCGCCTACGATTGGGGTGGTTGCACAGTTCGTTCGTGGCGCGAACCGCTAGACCTCAGAAGGTTGTTACGGCACAGTCGAGCGCGGATGCCAGTTTAAGCATAGGGTCCTACTCTTGGGTGTGCGCGCAGGTTATCAGGTGACCTCGGGGAGGGGATGCTTTCGGGAGTGAAGCGATGCTGGAACTGAGGGCCATCGCGGCGAAGGATCTTGACGCGTTTGGATGTACGCGGGAATGCCGGCCAAGAAGGTGAAGGAGCGGGAACGCGGGGCGGTGCCGGAGGACTTACGGTGATTGACGTCAACTATGCAACGCGGCTCATTCATTCGCGGACAGAGAGGGATGCGAGATGCTCGCGAGCGAAGCTTGTTGCTTTTTCGAAGAGATCTGCCACTTTTTCTTTAAAAGGCTCGCAGACTCGATACATCGATGATTCCAGCTCGCTGTCACTAGCCGCTTTCAACATAATAGAGCCTTCCCAAATTAGTCGCGATGCGTCGCTTAAAATTCTATACAACTCTTCTGGAATGAATGCTCGCAGCGCATCAGTTTTTGCCCTTAAAACCATCCAGTCATTGTCTAGCTTTATAATACGGTTGGCATAATCCTCTCTTATCTGAGTCTTTGAAAAATTATCAGGCCTGATTTGGACTGAAGGTGCGACGCTCTCCAGCGAGATGTACATGCCGGAAATAGCTTCAAGCAGCTCTTTTATCGCTGAAAGCTGGATATCAAATTGTGCCTGCGTGACGTAAACTCGATTCCCTAACAAAGCCTCGCGTGTTTCTTTTTCCCGCGCGAAAGCATCATCCACGGACCCTTTTACCTTGCTGCCAAAGTATGCAGCGAACAGCAAGTTAATTCCTGCCGTCGCTAATGCTGTCCAAAGTATTTGCCAACCAGGGTTCATGCAGATAGTGTGCCACGCCTTATCACAACTTCATCGCGACTTGCGAGAATTCGCATATGCTACCTGCGGGTTTCGCGGCCAGCCATTCGGCGGCGCGGACCGCGCCTTCGGCGAAGGCGGTGCGCGTATGCGACTCGTGCTGGAGGGTGAGGGTCTCGGCCTCCGAACGGAGGGTGAGGACGTGAAGGCCGGCGGCGTCGCCAACCCGGTGGGAGGTAATGGGGGCGCTTGCGTGCGAGGCTTCCTCGACTATCTGCTGCAAGGTCAGGGCGGTGCCGGAGGGGGAGTCGCGCTTGGTGGCGTGGTGGGTCTCCTCGATAGCCAACGCATAGCCCGGCAAGGCGCGGGCGAGCTCACGGGCAGCGCGGAAGAACGCCTGCACGCCGAGGGAGAAGTTGGTTCCGTACAGTAGGCAAGCGCCGTGCCGTTCGACCAGCGCGGCCATCTCGGGCAGGTGCGCGTACCAGCCGGTGGTGCCGACCACGACCTTCGCGCCGAGCGGGAGCAGCGCGCGCAGATTTTCGACGACGGCTTCCGGGGTGGTGAAGTCGATCACCACGTCCACGGTTGCGAGCAGGGCGGGGGTAAGGGCGCGGGCGTGTTCGTTCTCACTTGCACCGAGCGCTTGCACGGCATGGCCGCGCGCGCGGGCCATCTCCGCGATGGCGGAGCCGGTCTTGCCTCGTCCGAGGATGAGCAGGTTCATAGAAATCTCAAAACCGCCTGCGCGGCTCGCGGCCGCTTCGTGGCGGGTCTTCTTTTAAAGGCTAGAGTCTGTTATGAACTTGGAACCTGTGTAGGGACTTTGCCGGACGCGGAAGC
>CAXUEU010000154.1:0-6631 GCA_964250195.1 uncultured Acidobacteriaceae bacterium | reverse complement strand
AGGGTCGCGCCCCGGGCCAACCCGCCGTCGTCGCGGCGGTAGTTGTAGTCGGGCTTAGAGGGGTACCAGCCGCCCGGGTCGGGGCCGGGCGCGGCATACCCGCTCATTGCCCGGAAAGGCTTCAGCAGCCCATCGTCGGGCAGCGCCAGCAGGACCTCCGTCGCGTTCACCCGGCGCGCGGCCGCATCCCGCCGCCGCCCCGATTGCCGCCACCGCACCCGAACGCAACAGCTCCCGCCGCGTCAGCTCGCCCATCCCCGCGCACCTCCCCGCCGCCCCAGCATACGACTGCGCTGCTTCAGGCGCTCTTGACCCTTGCCCCCTTTACCCTCCACCCTCCACCCTTTACCCTCGTCTCATGCCTAGACCGCTCGTCCTCGCCATCCTTGACGGATGGGGCATCCGCTCCGAGTCCGCGAACAACGCCATCGCGCTGGCCCGCAAGCCCACTTACGACACGCTCCTGCGCGATTTCCCATCGACACTGCTGCGCGCCTCCGAGCAGGCCGTGGGGCTGCCGCCGGGGCAGATGGGCAACTCCGAGGTCGGCCACCTCAACATCGGCGCGGGCCGCGTGGTGGAGATGGACATCACGCGCATCGACGCGCTCGTCGCCTCCGGCAGGCTCGCTGAGAATTCCGCGATCGCCGCCGCGTTCGCTCACGCCCGCGAGCATGGGCGCACGCTGCACCTGCTGGGCCTGGTCTCGGACGGCGGTGTCCACGCGCATGGGGAGCACCTGTATGCGCTGTTGCGCGCCGCCAAGGCCGCCGGGCTCACGCGCGTCTCCGTGCACGCCTTTTTGGACGGCCGCGACACCCTGCCCGCCTCCGGCGCGGGCTATCTGGAACAGTTGCTGGCGCGCATGGCCGAGTACGGCATCGGCACCCTCGCCAGCGTCTCCGGGCGCTACTACGCCATGGACCGCGACATGCGCTGGGAACGCGAAAAGCTCGCCGTCGACGCCATGCTCGGCGCGTCCGACAGCGCCTACGCCGCCCCGCTCGCGCGCATCCGCGAGTGCTACGGGAACGACATCACGGACGAGTTCATCCCGCCGTTCACGGTGAACGCGAGCGGCGCGATCCGGGACGGGGACGCCGTGCTGATCTTCAACTACCGGGCCGACCGCGCGCGGCAAATCACGCGCATCCTCGCGCGCAATTCCGGCTTGACGAAAGACAACGGGCTGGACCTGCCGAAGATCGCCGAGCAGGATGCCGCGCTTCCGCCGCGGACCCTGCCGCGTGAGCTCCATGTCACCACCATGACCCAGTACGACAGGCAGTTCGCCCTGCCCCGGGTCATTGAGCCGCAATCCATGGACAACCTGCTCGCGAACCTGCTCGCGCGGGCCAACCTGCGCAACCTGCGCGTGGCGGAGACGGAGAAGTACGCGCACGTGACGTATTTCTTCAACGGCGGCATCGAGAAGGCTTTCCCCGGCGAGGACCGCGTGCTGGTGCCCTCGCAAAAAGTGGCGACCTACGATCTCGCGCCGGAGATGTCGGCGGACGGAGTGGCGGACGCGGTGATCCGCGCGGTCGAGGACCCGGCATTCCCTCTGGTGGTGGTCAACTTCGCCAATGCCGACATGGTGGCGCACTCGGGGCAGCTCGCGCCGACCATCCGAGGGGTGGAGGTGGTGGACGCGGCGCTTGGGCGCGTGTACGCCGCCATCCGGCGGCAGGGCGGGTCCATGCTGATCACCGCCGACCACGGCAACGCCGAGCAGATGGTGGACCCGGTCGCGGGCGGCCCGCACACCTCGCACACCACCAATCCGGTACCGTTCGTGCTGGTGAGCGAGGAGGCGCACCGGTTCGGGCTGCGCGAGGGCGGGTCGCTGCGGGACCTGTCGCCGACGATCTTGGCGCTGCTTGGGCTCGATCAACCGCGAGAGATGTCGGGGGCGGATTTGCGGGTGCCGCTGGGTTAGGCCGGAACGGGCAGGACGGCGGCCAGCACCTCGACCGCCGTCCCGTACCGTCCGAACGGCGCGCTCGCCCCCACCCCCTGCGCCATGCCCCGCGCCTCGCCGAGCATCTCCCGCGCGATCGCGACGCCCTCGGCCAGCGCGGCTTCCTTGCTCCCGGCTTTCGCCATGCGCGCGAAAACCGCGTCCGGCACCGCCACCTTCAGGTCGTTGCGCATGAACTCCGCATTGCGGAGCGAGGTGAGCGGCCAGATGCCGGCGATGACGGGGATGCGAAACTGCTCGACTTTCCTTAGAAAACCTTCGAGCAGCCGCAGGTCGAACACCGGCTGGGTGATCGCGTACTCCGCCCCCGCCTCGACCTTGTAGGCGAAGCGGCGGACTTCGTTCTCGACATCGGGCACGCCGGGGTTGGCGGCCACCGCGACGGTGAAGCCGGTGGATGCACCGAGGGGGGCGGCGCTCAGGTCGAGCCCATGGTTCAGGCGGCGCACGATCGCCGTGAGCCCGATCGCATCCACGTCGAATACCGCGGTCGCGTCGGGGTAGTTGCCCAGCTTGGGCGGGTCGCCGGTGAGGCACAGGATGTTCTTGAGGCCCAGCGAGGCCAGCCCCAGGAGATCCGACTGGATGGCGAGGATGTTGCGGTCGCGGCAGGTGTAGTGGATGACGGTTTCGATCCCGGTTTGCTGCTCGATCTGGATGCACAGCGACTGCGCGCTCATCCGGGCCGAGGCGCGGGGCGAGTCGGGAACGTTGACCGCGTGCACCCCGGCGGCGGCGAGCAGCCTGGCCCCGGCGAGCTCCTTGGACGCGTCGAACCCGCGCGGGGGCACGATCTCGACCAGCGTGACGAACTCGCCTTGTTCGAGGAGGCGCGCGATGCGCGAGCGCGAGCGGAAGGGCGGCGGCTCGACCGCGCCCTCCACCTCGATAGGCTTGGGCGTGAAGCCCACTTCCACGGACCGCGCCGCTGATTCGGCCGTCTTTTGCGCGGCGACCGCCCGCAGAGAAGACCGCATCGCCCGAATGTGCGCGGGTGTGGTGCCGCAGCAACCGCCGATGATCTGCACGCCGGCCCTGAGGAACTTGCGCGCGAAGCCGGCCAGGTACTCCGGGGAGGACAGGTACATGTGCCGCCCGTCGACCATGCGCGGCACGCCCGCGTTCGGCATGGCGAGCAGCGGCAGCCCCGCCCCGGCAGCGACCGCCTGGATCGCCGCGAGCACGGCGGAGGGACCGGTGGAACAGTTGATCCCGACCGCGTCCGCGCCCCAGGCGGCCAGGCGCCCGGCCGCCTGCTCCACCGGCGTACCGTCGAGCGTGTGCGCGCCCTCGTCGTCGACCGTGAGGGTGGCCGCGATGGGCAGCTCGGGCGCAAGCTCGCGTGCCGCGAGGAGCGCCTGCTCGGCTTCGGCGAGCGACGTGATGGTCTCGAAGATGAGCAGATCGACCCCGGCCGCGACCAGCGCGCCGATCTGCTCCGCATAGGCTTCGCGCGCGGCCGCTTCGTCTGTCGCTGCCCCCAGAGGCCCGACCGCCCCGGCTACCCACGCCCGGGCCGCCTGCTTGTCCGCCAGCTGCGCCACCGCTTCGCGCGCGAGCCGCACTCCGGCCTCGTTGATCGCCGCGACCTTCTCGGCCAGCCCGAACCGAGCCAGACGCACCCGGTTCGCGCCGAAGGTGTTGGTCTCGAGCAGCTGCGCGCCGGCCTGGAGGTATTCTTCGTGCACCGCGCGCACCAGCGCCGGGTCGGTGAGATTCACCTCGTCGTAGCATCGGTTGAGGAACACGCCCCGGTCGTAGAGCATCGTCCCCATCGCCCCGTCCGCCAGGATGGGCCCTTCGCCCAGCAGTGCTTGCAAGCGGTTCGCCATGATTCAAGGTTACAGGGGCAGGGTGGAGGGAAGACCTGATAGCCACGATTACCTGCTTTGCCACACAAAAGAGGCATTGGCTTAGTCGCCGGCGTGGCTTATCGTGGAGCCATGACGAACGCGCAGCTCGGTATCGCTTTCGCGATTCCATCCGTGCTGGCGCTGCTTGGCGTATTGACCTCCCTGATCACGTTCTTCGTTACCAACAGCGGCTTCAACAAGCGCCTGGACGATTTTCGCGCGGACATGAAGGAAGGTTTTGCCAGGATGGAGCGCCGCTTTGAGCAGATTGAAATCACCCAGCAGGCCATGCGTCAAGATCTGGCGGACATCAAGATCGAGCTGCGCGGGCACGACGTGGAGATCGCCAACCTGAAGGAGCGGGTGAAGTAGACGCTGCCCTCATCCCGTAACCGCTTCTCTCGCCGCCGACCCGGACTCGCCCGCAAGCCGTATTTGTGTCGTGTATGTTCTTAGGCTCGCTCAATCGGAGCCGAGATCTTCTAAGAAGCGAGTGTCTTCCTTGACTTCGTCCGCCTCCACTTGAAGCTGTTCGACGATGACGGCTCGCAATGTGCACCATACGTCCGGTGCTTCCCAAGTGGACAAAAAAGTTCCATGCCGCACACACCCGTGCGGTTCCACTTCCACCGCCGGTAGATAAGGAAGCTTGAGCTTCCGAAGCACGAGTCCGTATAGGTCACCGACAGTCGATACTTGAGCGCATTCCGCATCCGGCAGGTCGATGGCAAAGCGCCGCTCGGTCTCCAAAATGATCTCGACTGTGTCCAGTCCCATCCTGTCTTGTCCTCCCCTTGCTACACTAAGGCGTCCCCGGCAGAGCGCGCGCGTACCGCCCCGGCAGGACCCGAGGTCGCCTTTTGCGTTTGCTGAACCTGCGTTTCCGCCATACCCTCACCGCTTTCGCCGCTGTCGCCTTCGTGGTTCTCGGCTTGTCCGCCTGCGGCAAGAACTACTATTTCTCCGGCCGCAACCTGCCGCCGTCCGGCATCCTCAACCGCGTCATGATCGCCGCGCAGACCGGCGCGACCGGCCAGGTGTCCATCGTCGATGCCCTGTACGACGTCCGCCACAACTTCAACAACACCGTTCCTTTCATCCCGGTGGGCGGCTACAGCGGCACGGCCCTGCCGGTCACTATCCAGAACATGCCAGCCCAGCAGGTCGGCCTGATCTTCGCGAGCTCGAACGGCCAGCTCAGCGCCGTCAACTATCAGGCGGAGACGGCCTCGACGCTGCTCGCGCCGACCAGCCCCGGCCAGATCCCGTCCTCGATCTTCGCGAACCAGACCGAGCAGTACATCGTCGCGGCGCTCCAGCAGCAGCACTACCTGCAGATGTACGACGCGTCCGCCACGCCGGCGAGCTTTCTGCTCAACCTACCCAACGTATACCGCGTCGCCATCAACCCCGCCGGCACGGTCGCGCTCGCGTTTCTCGAGAACTCCGATCTGGTGTACAGCGTCGTCCACCTGACCGCCGCGCAGCAGACCGCGGCGATCAACAAGCCAACCACCTTCCAGATCACGCTCGCCGACGGCAGCCTGAGCCAGCCGTCCGAGGACTGCGAGCCGCAGAACCTGCCCCAGTACTGCGTATTCCCGGTGAGCCCCGGGACGGCCCGGTTCGACCGGCCCATTCGCGCGGTCTTTTCGCCCGACGGCGCTTCGGCCTACGTCATCGATTGCGGGCCGGAGTGCGGGGGAACCGCCGCCGGCGTGACCCAGATCCCGCTCGGCGCGAACGCCCTGAACGCGGGCGCGCAAGGCCCGGCCGGCGCGGCGCTCGCGGCGACCCGCTTCCTCCCTGTCCCGGGCGGCGCGACCGACGCGCTGTTCAACGGCAACACGCTCTACGTCGCCGGCCAGCAGCAACTGCCGGACGGCCTGTTCACCGGGGAGCTTTCGGTGGTCGATGCCTCCTCCGGCTCGGTCTCCGCGCCCACGCCCATCTCTGACGGAACGCACCAGCGCATGGTTCTGGCCGACGACAACACGCTCTGGGTCGGCTCCAACAACTGCCAGGGAGGGGAGCGCTACCGCCGGTCCCAGGCCGGGCAAAGCACCCCTTACGGCTGCATGTCGGTGGTCGACACCGGCACCAACCAGCTGCGGCAGGTGCTGTCGTTCAAGGGCGACGGCACGGGCATCGCCGCGGTCACCGGCCTCCACAAGGTGTACACGGCGGAGGGCGGCCAAGTGTACATCTACGGTACGCAGTCCCTGAATGCGCTCGACAACTCCAACGTGACCGTCCAGGGCACGGCCGTGGACGTGGCTTACATGGACGCCCCGGACAACTCGGACAACACCTGGTACTGAGGCCGAGCATGTCCGAAGCAATCGCCCCACCGTTTACCGCCGAGCAGGCCGCGCGCAAGGTTCAGCTCGCGGAAGACTTGTGGAACACGCGCGACCCGGACCGCGTCGCCGCCGCGTACACAGAAGATTCCGAATGGCGCAACCGGACGGAGTTTCTCCATGGGCGCGAGGAGATCCGCGCCTTTCTCACCCGCAAATGGCACCGCGAACTCGACTACCGGCTCCGCAAGGAGCTTTGGTGTTTCGGCGGAAACCGCATCGCCGTTCGGTTCGAGTACGAGTGGCACGACGACTCCGGCAACTGGTTCCGCTCCCACGGCAATGAGCTTTGGGAGTTCGCCCCGAGCGGCCTGATGCAGCGACGCGAGGCGAGCATCAACGACCTGCCGATAAGGGAAGAGGAGCGGCGGCTGCGGTGAGGACGAGAGTGGAGGGTGGAGGGTGGAGGATGGAGGATGGAGGATGGAGGATGGAGG
>CAXUEU010000153.1:0-6673 GCA_964250195.1 uncultured Acidobacteriaceae bacterium | reverse complement strand
GATCGAGTCTGGTTTAGAAGTCGGCATGGTCAGAGCACCCGCGCGACGACATCGTACTCGTGCGCCTCGGTGATCTCGCAACTGTAAAACGTTCCGGGTACCAGCGCCTCGTGTGTGCCGAAATCGTTCAGGTACAGCTTGCCGTCGATCTCCGGCGCGTGCAGAGCCGACCGGCCTTCCCACAGAAGCGGCGTTTCCTCGCTCGGGCCTTCAACCAGTACCTCGAGGGTCCGGCCGACCCAGGCCTGCTTCGCCTCGCGGGAGATGCCCTGCTGGAGCTTCATGAGCGAACGGCGGCGGGTTTCGGCGGTACGGCGGGGCACCTTCTCCCCGAAATCGAAGGCTTTCGCGCCCTCCTCGTCCGAGTAGGCGAACACGCCCATCCAGTCGAAGCGGGCCTCGCGGACGAACTCCTTCAGCTCCGCGAACTCGGCCTCGGTCTCGCCGGGGAAGCCCGCGATGAACCCGGTCCGGACCACCAGCCCCGGTACGGCGGCGCGCGCCTTCTCGAGCGTGCGCAGAAAGATCGAAGCCCCGCCGCCGCGCCGCATCCGCTTCAGAACCGTGGGCGAGGCGTGCTGGAGGGGGATGTCGAGGTAGGGGCAGATCTTCGGGTTGGCCGCCATGACGGCGAGCAGGCGCCCGGTGATGCGGTTGGGGTAGGTGTACAGAAAGCGCAGCCAGACGAGACCTTCCACGGCCGCCAGCTTCTCGAGCAGCGTCGCGAGCCCGTCGCGCAGGCCCAAATCCTCGCCGTAGCAGGTCGTGTCCTGGCCGATGAGCGTGAGCTCGCGCACGCCGCTCGCGACCAGGCGCTCGGCCTCGGCGACCACCGACTCCATGCGGCGCGAACGGAACTTGCCGCGCAGATTGGGGATCACGCAGAAGGTGCACGGGTGGTCGCAGCCCTCGGCGATCTTGATGTAGGCCGAAGCGCGGCCGGTGGCGAGCAGGCGCGGGGTCTCGTCGGAGTAGAGGTAGGTCGGCAGCGCGGGCGCGGCGCCGTCCCACGTGTCGCGCGCGAACCGGCCCTGCGTCTCGCGCAGATCGCCTTCAGCTCTTGTGCTGAGGGTCGATTCCGCCGCCGGACGAACGTCGGCCGTGCCCGCGCCGAGAATCGTGAACGGCGAAGGAGGCGCGGCCAGGCCAGCCGCGCGCAGAATGCCGTCCAGCTCCCCGGTGCCCACGACCGCGTCGACTTCGGGGATGTTCCTGCGGATCTCGTCCCGGTACCGCTCCACCAGGCACCCGGCCACCACCAGCTTCTTCGCGCGTCCGCCGGTTTTGAGGGCGGCCATCTCGAGAATCGCGTTCACCGACTCCTGCTTGGCCGCGTCGATGAACGAGCAGGTATTGACCACCAGCACGTCGGCATCCGCGGTGTCGCGGGTCAGTCGCGCGCCGCCGACCTCGAGCATGCCCATCATCACCTCGCTGTCGACCAGGTT
The DNA here is from genome assembly GCA_964250195.1 of uncultured Acidobacteriaceae bacterium. Taxonomy (GTDB): domain Bacteria; phylum Acidobacteriota; class Terriglobia; order Terriglobales; family Acidobacteriaceae; genus EB88. The sequence continues at coordinate 5,225 of CAXUEU010000153.1, read as the reverse complement.
CTTGGGGCAGCCGAGCGAAACGAAGCTCACCTTGAGCGGTGCCGCGGCGGTCTGGGGTTCCCCGGCCGGGGCGGGCGTGGCGCTGAGGGTTGCGGGCATCTCTTTATCTTAGACGGACCGGATCTTAGACGGACCGGCTTCAGGCCGCCGCGTGCTCGCCAGGCTGCCGGAGCCCGCGCCGGTACGCGGCCCGCTTCGCTTCCGACCGCGCCGACGCCTCGCCCTTGCCGAGCGCGCCCATCCACTTCGGAAAGCCGGAGATGCCCTTGAGCAGGGCGGGCAGGTAGAAGTCCGCGTCGAGGTCCGGGAAGCCGAAGCCGTAGCCGAGGCCGTGCAGTTCGTAGTTGCGAATCTGCGCGGGCGTGGCGTGCTCCAGCCCCTCGAAGTTCTCGACCGGTACGGGGAGCCGGAGGCCGTTGCTCATGTGAATGATCACGAGGTCGAGGTCCTCCGAGTAGTCGATCGAAGTTACGTGCGGGTTTTCTGCGGCAAACTTTCTCCCGCGCTCCATGGCCGCGTCGATCTCCGCATCGCTCGTCTCAATGTATTTCTCGATTTCAGCATTTGCCATGATGCATCTCCCAAAGAGCTTTCAGTGTGCTCGGATTCCGCCGCGCGACTTGGAGAACATGTCTCACATCCGCGCGGCTTCCATTGTCCGGCACGACGGCATCGTCTCTGGATGCCAGGTCGACCGTGGTATCCAACAGCGCAACGATGACCGAGACCTCCGCATAAAACCCATGGACGTGCGGCGGCGGATGGTCGTCTGGGTAAGCTCGAAACCGCACGCCTGCAATCCTTTTCGAGCCCATTGGCCCTATCCTCGCCCGGGGCGATCCGCATCGCAAGCGGAATCGCAAGACGGCCGGGAATGCTGGTACGATGGAGGAGTGCCGGGCCCTGCGCGGCGCAATCCCGCGAACCCCGCCAGGTCCGGAAGGAAGCAACGGTAGCGGGCTCGTGCGTGCGCAGCAGGTACCCCGGTACTGAACTCAGCGGTTTCCATTCGACAGAAACCCGGCCTCCGGCGACAATCGGAGCTGTTTTCATACCGCCTCCCTTGGAGTGGCTTTTGAGCCTGCACCGATCCGAGCCCGCCCACGGCGGCGCTCAACCGAGGTCCCTGCGCCGCGCCAAGATCAGCGCCCTCGGCACCTACGTTCCGCCCCGCATCCTCACCAACGCCGACCTCGAACAGATGGTGGATACCACGAACGAGTGGATCCTGGAGCGCACCGGCATCCGCGAGCGCCACCTGGTCGACCCCGGCATGGCTACCAGCGATCTGGCCGTGGGTGCCGCCCGCCGCTGCCTTGCCGAGCGCGGGCTTACCGCGGACGACGTCGAGGTCATCATCGTCGCCACCGTCAGCCCGGACATGCCGTTCCCGGCCACGGCCTGCATCGTGCAGGAAAAATTGGGGGCGCGCCACGCCTGGGGCTTCGACCTGGGCGCGGCCTGCTCGGGGTTCCTCTACGCGCTCCAGGTGGGCGCGAAGCTGGTCGAGTCCGGCGCGCACGACCGCGTGGTCGTCATCGGCGCCGACACCATGAGCTCCATCATCGACTACACCGACCGAAGCACCTGCATCCTGTTCGGCGACGGCGCGGGTGCCATCCTTATCGAGCCGGCCGAGGAGGGCGAGGTAGGCCTGATCGACTATGCGCACGAAATCGACGGCAGCGGCGCGGGCGCGCTCTACATGCCGGCCGGCGGCAGTCTTCGCCCGGCTTCGGCGGAGACGGTCGCGCGCAAACAGCACTTCGTCCACCAGGAAGGCCAGACGGTGTACAAGTTTGCCGTGAGGAAGATGGCCGAGATCACCGAAGCGCTGCTCGCGCGCAACGGCTTCACCGGGGCGGACCTGGCCTGCTTCATCCCGCACCAGGCCAACCGGCGCATCATCGAGTCCACCGCGCAACGGCTGGGGCTGCCGCTGGACCGGGTGACGATCAACATCGACCGCTACGGCAACACCACCGCCGCGACCGTGCCGCTCGCCATGGCCACGGCCCGGGAAGCGGGCAAGCTGCACCGGGGCGACTGCGTGCTGCTCGCGAGCGTCGGAGCCGGCTTTACCGCGGGCGCGACGTTGCTGCGCTGGGAGCTGGATTGAAGCGGGTTCGAGGGTTTGCGGCCTTTTCAAGTTTCGTTTCGCGCGGTTTTTCTTGACGGAAAAGCCGCGTCAGAATGCTTCTCCGGTCTATGCCGACTCGAGACTGCTCTAAGCGGGGATTTCCGCGCTTTTCGCGCTTTGCCAGCCCCGCACCTGCTTGCGGTACTGGCGGAACCCGAATAGGATGGCCGCGACCAGCAGCACGAAAAACGCGAGCAGGATGGGCGTCGACCACTTAGCCAGGTACCCGTCCCACCAGTGCAGCACGCGCCGCCCGTAGGTCGCGCCCAGCCACGCCACCAGGCCGTACCGCGCGCCGCGCGCCAGCGTAAACGCCGACAAAAACTGGAGCCTCGTCGCCCCCAACGCCCCGGCACCCAGCAGCAGCGGCATCAGCGGTACCGGCGGCGGCGCGATCGCGGCCCCGGCGATGGTCGCGAACCCGTGCCCGCGCATCCACTTGTTCACCAGCCTAACCATGCGACGGGGCACGAAGTGCGCCAGCATCGCTTCGCCGCCTTTCTGCCCGGCCTTCCACGTGGTGTAGCCGCCCAGCACGCTCGCGGCGATGGCCAGCAGCGCCAGCCCGGCCGGGTGCGACCCTGTTTGCGCGCACAAGAGCAGCAGCAGCAGGTCGCCCGAGCCCGGCAGCGGCAGGGGGATGATCGCCGCATCGAGCAGAGCCACCACGAACAGCCCCGGCATGCCCAGATGGATGAGCCAGGGCGGCACGTGCGGACCGCCGTGCGGGGCGGCGAAGGCGAGCAGGAGAGGAAACAGGTAGGGGCGCATGGACCTGTACTGAGAAGCGGTTCAGCCCGGAAAAGTCTCGGCAGACGTGAAATCGCTATCGCGCCCAGCGAAGAGCGGGCAGGGAAGGGAACAACCCGAGCGCCGCGCCCTCCCGGAAAAATTGTTCAATTCCCGCCACGACCTCCCCGCCCAGAAAGTACCGGATGTTGTGCCGGAGGTAGGTGTCCACAATCGCCTCCCGCAGGCCCACGCGCGGCGCCCACTCCCGCACCAGTTCGGGGAGGTGCCGCTGCCCGGCCACGCGCGACCGGTCCAGATCGGCCCGCAGCCGGTCGCGCTCCTCAAGGGAAAGCCGAGCCCAGGAGTCGGTCCGTACCGCCCAGAAGGCCGAAACCCAGGCCGTCCCGGTGGCCTCGCGCCACATTTGCCCCAGGTCCACGTAGCGCAGGCGCTCGCCGGTCCTTGCCAGGCGGGCATCCCGGTCCCGCAAAGCAAGCAGGGCCGGGTCGCCGATCAGCACCGCCGCGTCCGCTTCGGCCAGCATCGCGTCCAGGCCGGGGGCACGCTCCACGAAAACAGGTGTGCGCTTCCAAAAGCGCCGGAACAGGATTTGCGTGTAGACGGCCGTGGTGCGGGAGCTCCTGTCGAGCGCCACGGTGCCGATCCGGTCCAGCTCCGCTTTGGACGGCGCGTCCAGATCCGGCTCCTCGCCCGCGCGTCCCTCGCCCCGGAGCACCAGCAGCAGCGACCGGATAGACCCGAAAGAGGCGATCGCGCAACCCGGCAGCACCAAAAGCTCCGGCATGGCGGCGTACGCGCCGATCGGAACGAGCCCTAAATCCGCTTCTCCCGAAGCCAGCGCCGCCGCGCAGGCCGACGGCACCATGCGCTGAATCGCATAGAGCTCCCCGAGCCGCGCGGCCTCCGGAGGGTGCTCGAAGTTCCACATCAGCGGGGCCGGGTTCAGGTAGTCGATGGCCGCCATGCGCAGCTTCACGCGGCTTGGCTCCGAAAAGCCCGCAGCCACACCGGGGCCGAGGTCGACACCAGCGCCAGAGTCTGCACCCCCAAAAGGGCCGGTTGGGGCGGCAGCAGCGCGAAGGCGATCCAGGCGAGCGCGATCCAGAATGCCATGTTCGCCGAGGCCGCCAGGTACACCCAGTTCGCGAACCGGTGCTGGTCGCCCCCGAAGCTCATCCGCTCCACCGGCGGGTAGGGCGCGCCCATGCGCCAGCCGCTGAGCCGCAGCAGCGCGACCGGGGCGACGTTCAAGACCAGCACCAGGCCGATCCAGCAGGGAAGCGCCCAGGGCAGGCCGCCGTAGCGCGCGAAGACCACCAGGGTGACGGCGACGGTAACCAGCACGTTGAGGGTCGCGCCCGCGTGCACCGCGGGCGGGAACCGCCCCATGTCGCCCAGGCGATTCATCGCATCGAGCGGTTTGGTCGGCGGCAGCGAAAAGCTGGGCATGGCGGGGCTCCCTCCCCATACACTGTAGCCGAGGCGGAGGTGGACCGATGGCAACCAAGGAAGCGGCACGCAACGTACTGGGCAACGCGCTTGAAACCTGCGGCAGGGACCCGATGACCGGCTTTTACCGCACCGGCTGCTGCGAAACCGGGCCGGACGACTTCGGCGTGCACGTGGTGTGCGCGGTGATGACGGACGAGTTTCTGCGGTTTTCAAAGTCGCGCGGCAATGACCTCGTCACCCCGCGCCCGGGCTTCGCCGGTTTGAAGGCGGGCGATCCCTGGTGCCTGTGCGTGATGCGTTGGGCCGAGGCCGAGCGCCACGGCGTCGCGCCGCCGATCGTGCTGGCTGCGACCCACCGGGCCACGCTCGAGACGGTCGCGCTGGAAACGCTGCTGCCGTATGCGCTGGACCGGGAGATGGTGGGCTGATTCGGGACGCCTCCGCTTGCTTTTCCTTATAGGCCAGGCTTGATTAGCACTCAAGGGATAATGGAATGCACGCGACGATCTTTGAGGCAAAAACACACTTGTCCGAGCTGATACGCAAGGCACGGGCGGGCGAAGAGGGAATCCTGACCTCCGGGCGGGAAAAGCTGCCGATGGTCCGGCTGGTGCCGATCGAACCATTCAAACCGAAGCGGCTCGGGGTTATGCTGACGCCCGGATTCGAGCTTGGCGATGCCTTCTGGGAACCGCTGCCGAAGGGTTGGGATGGTGAGAGCGAGAGCGAGGACGAGTGATTGTTCTGCTGGACACAGAAATTCTCGTCTGGGCCACACTGGCTCCAGAGAAGCTGACCCATGAAGCTGCTGAAATCATTTCTAACGAGAAGCACACGATTGCCGTGTCCGTTGTGACGGCGTGGGAGATGGCCACAAAGG
>CAXUEU010000152.1:0-6679 GCA_964250195.1 uncultured Acidobacteriaceae bacterium | reverse complement strand
CCCAAATGCCTGAGGAGTGGAAGAGCTATTTCCCCTCGATGCAGCTCGTCCTCCGCACCACCGTCCCCCCGCTCACCCTGGCCGAGCCCCTCCGCAAGGCCATGCAGCAGCTCGACCCCACCCTTCCCTTCCGCCCGGTGCAGACCATGGACGACGTCGTCGGCGAGGCGCTGGTCTTCGAGCGCATGGAGAGCTGGCTCTTCGGAGTGTTCGCGGCGCTCGCCGTCCTCCTGGCGGCCATCGGTTTGTATGGACTGATCGCCCAGCAGGTGGAGTGGGGGCGGAGGGACATCGGCGTCCGGATGGCGCTCGGCTCCACCCGCGCCGCCGTGGTGGGGCTGGTGCTGAAAGGCGTGGCCCGGGTCTCGCTCGCCGGCCTGCTCGCGGGCCTGGGCCTGGCCTGGGCTCTCCGACGCGTCATCGGCTCCATCCTCACCACCCGCGCGCCGCACGAGATCCCGTTCGTGCTCGCCCTCGCCGCCGGTATGGAGCTGCTCGCTCTCCTCGCCTGCGCCGCCCCGGCGCGGCGCGCGGCGTCGGTGGACCCAGTGGAGGTGCTGCGTGCGGAGTGAGCGGCTGCGCTGCCCGGCGGGTAAAGCGGATCCTTCGCTTGCGCTCAGGATGACCCCTTCTTTGGCTGTCAGATGAAGCCCTCGGGCAAGCAGGTCTTTTAGAACCACAATCGTAAGCGCACGAAACCACGCACAAAGGAACCGAAATGCAAACACTCTGGAACGACATCCGCTACAGCCTGCGACGGCTGCGCAAGGCCCCCGGCTTCGCGGCGACCGCGATCCTCACGCTCGCGCTCGGCATCGGGGCCACGACGGCGATCTTCACGCTGGTCTACCAGGTCATGCTGCGGTCGCTGCCGGTCGCGCACCCGGAACAGCTGTACAAGGTGGGCAAGGAGAACTGCGGGGGCTGCGTCGCCGGCGGCCTGCAGGACGATTGGGGAGTTTTCTCGACCGACCTGTACCGCTACCTGCGCGACCAAACGCAGGGCATAGCCGGCATAGCCGCCGTGCAGTCGCGGGACGAGAATGTGAGCGTGCGCCGGGCGGGCAACAACACGCCGGCCCAGGCGCTCAAGATGCACTTCGTCTCCGGCAACTACTTTTCCGTACTCGGGGTAGAGCCGTACGCCGGGAGGCTTCTGAGGCCGGAAGACGACCGGGAGGGCGCGGCTCCGGCGGCGGTGGTCAGCTACACGCTGTGGCGGACCAAGTTCGGCGCCGACCCGCGCCTGGTCGGCAGTACCGTGATACTCAGCGGGCATCCGGTCACGGTGGCCGGCATCGCGGCCCCTGCCTTCCTGGGCGAGCGCAACGAAGCGGATGCCCCGGGCCTGTGGCTGCCGATCGCCTTCGAGCCCATCTTCGAGCCCGACAGCCCGCTCAATACGCTGCCCGCCTCCGGCTGGCTTAATTTGTTGGTGCGCATCCCCGATGCGGGCCGGGCCGCGGCCGTGCAGCAAAGCATTGCCGGGGAGCTGCGCCAGTGGGTACGGGCCAACCGCGGCGTCCTTGCCCGGCCCGGCACACCGGAAGCGGCATTCGCGCGCCAGACCACCGAACTCGTGCAAGCCCCGGACGGCATCAATGACCTGCGCGACCAGTACCGGAGCAGCCTGACGCTGCTGCTGTGGGTCGCCGGGTTTGTGCTGCTGATCGCCTGCGCCAACCTGGCAAACCTGCTGCTGGTGCGCGGCATGGGCCGGCGGCAGGAGCTCGCGGTGCGCTCGGCCCTGGGTGCGCCGCGCGGGCGGCTCGCTCGGCAGACCCTGGTGGAGGCTGTGCTGCTGTCCCTCGCCGGCGGCGCGGCAGCCATCGCCGTCGCGTACCTGGGCACGCGCGCCATCCTCGCGCTGGCCATGCGCGGCGTCGCGGCGAGCCCGCTTTCCGCGCGCCCGTCGCTGCCCGTGCTCGGGTTCGCGCTGCTGGTTTCACTGCTGACAGGCGTGCTCTTCGGCATAGTTCCGGCGTGGATCGGGTCCAAGTCGAGCCCGGTCGAAGCCCTGCGCGGGGCCAACCGGAGCACCCGCGACGCGAGCGCGCTGCCCCAGCGCATCCTGGTGATCGGGCAAGCCGCGCTGTCGCTCGTGCTCCTGTCCACGGCCGGCTTGCTGGTGGCGAGCCTGCGCCAGCTGCAGCACCAGGACTTCCACTTCCAGCCCGGCGGCCGGCTCGTCGCCACCCTCGATCTGGCATCCGGCGGGTACAGCGCCTCGCAGCTCGCGGGCGTGTACCGGCAGTTCGACGACACGTTTGCGCGCCTGCCCGGTATCGGCGATTTCGGCTACGCGACGTACGGGCCCATGCAGGGCATCAACTTCACCGGCGGCGTCTCCATGGCCGGCAGGGCGCCTACGTCCGGCCAAGGGACGGAGGTGTCCTACGCGGCGGTCAGCCCCGGCTTCTTCGCGAGCCTGGGAACGCGCGTACTTCAGGGGCGCGGCATCACTGAGCAGGATGCAGCGACCGGCCCCCATGTGGCTGTCGTGAACCAGGCATTCGTGCGGCACTTTCTCAAGGACAAGCCGCCGATCGGAGAACATTTCGGCCCCAACGCGCGCATGGCGGGCGAGTTCGCAATCATCGGCGTGACCGCGGACACCAAATACGGGAAGCCCTCGGAGCCGGTGCCGCCGATGTACTTCACGCCGATCGCGCAGACCACGGTGTACGGGAGCAGCTCTGAAAACTTCTCGGAGCTTTACAAGCACTTCGCGAGCACGTTGGTTGTCCGCTATCAAGGCGACCCGGGCGCGGCTGCCGCGCGGGTACGGCAAGCACTCGCGGGGATTAATTCGGATATCCCTGTTTTGAAGATGCAGACCTATACGGACCAGCTCGGGGACCAGTTCACGAAGGAGGATCTGGTGGTCCGGCTGACGACCCTGTTCGGGGTGCTGGCCCTTCTGCTGGCCTCCATCGGCCTGTACGGGGTGACGGCGTACGCGGTGGCGCGGCGGACCGGCGAGATCGGGCTCAGGATGGCGCTGGGGGCCACGCGCGGGTCCGTCCTCGCGTTGGTGGTGCGCGGAGCGCTCGCGCAGACGCTGCTGGGCTTGGCGCTGGGGCTGCCGCTGTGCTGGGCGGCGGCGCGGCTGGTGCGGAGCGGCTTGTACCAGACGGGGAGCTTCCAGCCGGGGGTGCTCCTCGGGGTGGCGGGGCTGCTGCTGCTGGCCTCGCTGGTCGCCGCGCTGGTTCCGGCGCGGCGGGCGGCTTCGATCGAACCGGTGGTTGCCTTGAGGGCGGAGTGAAGCCATGAACAAGCCAGTGATGCCGTCAACCAAGGAGCTGCGATGAGAGGGACCGAATGAGCACTTTTCTTAGCGTCTCGCGAGACGTCCGATACACCCTGCGCCGCCTGCGCAACGCGCCCGACTTCGCGCTCCTCGCCGTGCTCACGCTCGCCGTCGGCATCGGGCCCACTACAGCCGTTTATGCGGTGTTCCGTCAGGTGCTCTTGCAGCAACTGCCTGTTCCGAAACCGCATGAGCTGGTGCTTCTCCGGCAGGACTCCGCCTTTGATACCGGTTCGCTCTTCTCTTGGGGCGGCGGAGATCACCTCTACTTCGCTGCCTCGGCCTACCGCGCTTTGCGAGCTACCTACCCGCATCTCGCCGCTGTGTCCCGGCAGCCGATCAATCTCGCGACAGGGAAGGAAGCCGTCCAGGGCAATGCGCAAATGGTGAGCGGCAACTACTTCAGCCTACTTGCTGAACGTCCGCTGCTCGGCCGACTCCTGACCGACGAGGACGACCGCGTCCACGCCGTCAACCCCGTCGCGGTACTGAGCGAGGCGTTTTGGCGCGAGCACATGGACGGCAACCCCGCCGTGCTGAACACCCCGGTGGTCGTCAACGGTGCTCCGTTCACGATCGTGGGCGTAGCGGCGGACCGGGGCATCATCGACGACTCGCCGGCCGACCTCTTTCTGCCCGAAGCAGCCCAACAAGCTATCTCTCTCGGCGAGAAGGACCGGGAAGAGGACCCACTCTTTCGCTGGCTCCTGGTGATGGGCCGCATCCCCAACGGGCAAGGGCGCGCCTATACAGCAGCCCGGCTCGGGAGCGCCTGGGTCGACTGGAGGCGCGATGTTCTCCGCACGAACGGCGGCTACATCCGCGACAAGAAGGGCTGGATGAGGACCTCGCTCAGCCTGGCTCCCGGCGCGCGCGGGGTATCGCTGCTCGGCGAGCAGTTCGGAACGCCCGTAAAAGCGCTCCAAGCCATGAGCGTGCTGGTGCTGCTGATCGCATGCGCGAATCTGGCCGGATTGCTGCTGGCGCGCGCCGCCGGGCAGCGCGCGCAAACCGCGCTGCGAGCCTGCCTGGGCGCGAGCCGGTTGGAGATCGCGAAGGCCGCTGTGCTGGAAGCTCTGCTGCTCGGCGCGGCCGGGACGGCAAGCGGCGCGGCGCTGGGCTGGGCGTGCCTGCGGCTGCTCACCCATCTCGCCGTGGTCAACAATTATCTCGACGGGGCTCTCCTTGCTCCCTGGCATTGGTCGGTTGTGCTGTTCGCCGCGGCGGCGGGGCTCCTCACCAGCCTGCTGTTCAGCCTCGGCCCCATGCTCGCGCACCTGCGCGTCGACGCGGCGGAAGTGCTCCACGGCGGCCAGGGTGTGCTGGGTCGCGCGGGCAGAACACGCAACGCGCTCGTATCCGGCTCCATCGCGCTCAGCCTGGTGCTGCTGCTTGCCGCGACTCTGGTGGGTTGGAATCTCTACCGGCTCAGCACGACCTCGCCCGGATTCACACCCGACCACCTGCTTACTTTCAGCGTCGATGAATCGGCTACCGGGGCGACACCGGAGCGAACCGCGGCGGTGTATCAGGAGCTGCTCGCGTCCTTGCGCCCGTGCGGGAGCACTGCAGCCTACGCGCAGAACGGGATCCTGAGCGGCAATCAGATGGGCAGCAACATCTCGGTTGCCGGGCGCGTGAACGAGTCAAACGACCCTGCGCCGAACGAGAACGTGGTCACCCCGGATTTCTTCAAAACCCTGGGCGTCCCAGTTCTGCGCGGGCGCGAGTTCAACGACGCCGACACCGCTGCCAACGAACCGGTCGCCATCGTCGACCAGGCTTTCGTACGAGTTTTCTTTGAAGGGGATGCTGCCCGGGCGCTGGACGGGCGCTTCGGCTTCGGCGCGGGCGATCACTTTAAGTACAACTTCCGCATCGTCGGCATTGTCCCTACGTTCCATGAGGACTCCGTCCAGTCCCTCCCGGGTGTGCCGTATCTGTACCTGGCTTACCCGCAATCCTTCAGCAACGAGGGCCGCAACAGCCACGCGGCTACGTTTTACCTCCGCACACCAGGCGATCCCGCCGCGCTTGGGGCTGAGATGCGGGCGCTCGTCCGCCGCATCGACCCGCGCCTGCCTGTACTCGACATGAGGACGATGCACGAACAGATCAGCGCCAGCTTCGCCAGTACCCGCCTGCTCGCCGTGCTTTCGGCCGCGCTTGGGGCGTTATCGGTGTTTCTCGCCGTGGTGGGACTGTACGGAGTACTCGCGTATCAAGTGGCGTCGCGTACGCGCGAGATAGGGCTGCGCATCGCCGTCGGCGCGAGCCGTGAGCGCATCATGGGCCTCCTGTTCGCGCGCATGCTCAGGCTCACGGCATGGGGTCTCGGTACAGGGGCGGTGGCGGCATTCGCCGCCATGCGGCTGCTGCGCCATCAAGCCTCGGAACTCGCTCCCGCCCCGCCCTGGCTCTACTGCGTTGCAGCGCTGCTGCTTCTTGCCGCCACCTTCGCCGCCTCCGCTGTCCCGGCCTGGCGCGCGGCCCATATCGACCCTATCGAAGCACTCAGATCGGAGTAACTCCAGTGATCGAACTCAAGCATATCGAACGCACGTACAAAACCGGAGCGGCCCAGACCTATGTCCTCCGCAACATCAACCTATCCATCCGCGAGGGCGATTTCGTCACCATCATGGGGCCTTCGGGGGCGGGGAAATCCTCGCTGCTGAATGTTTTAGCGCTGCTGGACGACGAGTGGCGCGGGGAATACTTCCTCGACGGGGAGGCGGCGCACGGGCTCGGGCGCAAGCAGCGGGCGGACCTGGCGCGGCGGCGCACGGGCATGGTCTTCCAGAGCTACCACCTGCTCGACGACCTGACGGTGGCCGAGAACATCGACCTGCCGCTCTCGTACAAAAACCTGCCGCGCGGGGAGCGCGAGGCGATGGTCGCCGACACGCTCGACCGGTTCCGGATCGTGGGCAAGAAGGACCTTTTTCCGTCGCAGCTTTCGGGCGGGCAGCAGCAGCTTGTGGGCATCGCGCGGGCTGTGATCCACAAGCCCGCGCTGCTCTTGGCCGACGAGCCGACGGGCAATCTCCACTCGGCGCAGGCGGAGGAGATCATGGCGATGTTCCGGGCGCTCAACGAGCAGGGCACAACGATCGTGCAGGTGACGCACTCGGACGTGAACGCGGCGTGGGGGAACCGGATCGTGCGGCTGCGGGATGGGTGGCTGACGGACGACCTCACGCAAATGGCCCAACAAACAAGGAGCGGGCAGGCGGCGGAAGGGGTGGGGCGTTGAAGCTTTCTTCCCTCGTCAGCGCGGCCTTGCTTCTGCAGCCTTCGCTCCTGCTCGGCCAGGGCGGGTTCGCGACGCGCGCGTTCGCCGCGCCGGAAACCCTGGCCGAGCAGGAG
>CAXUEU010000151.1:0-6716 GCA_964250195.1 uncultured Acidobacteriaceae bacterium | reverse complement strand
GGTCAGGCGGGTGGGCCATGAGATGGCGAGCTACGCGGGGTGGCGGGTCGGGGTGCTGCGGTAGCGGCCGTGTTGCCCGGTTTCAGCAAGAACGACGACTTACAGGATTTTCAATCAGCTTGCAACGGCAAGGAAGCGTAGCCGGACATAATCGGCGTGCCGATTTCCGAAACTGTCGCCAAGAATGGGTGCCGGCAGCTTCTCTACGGATGCGATCACCTCAATCTGCTGCTTCGGGTCGAGCTCATCCAGCAGGGAGCGCCTGAAAGTCCGCAGCCATCCCGCGATGCCGGTCGGCAGGAGTGTAGGCCGCGGTATCAAGGCGATCGAGGAGATCGCAAATCCGTGCCGCTCGAGTAAGTTTCGGTATTCGTCAGAAGTGAAAGAAGAAGTTGCCCGTGTCGCTTTCAGCGTCAATGTCGAGGGAGGCAAGAAAGGCTTGAAGAGCAGTGCGGATCGCGGCCACATTGCCGTGGCCGCCCATTTCCGCGACAAAGCGTCCGCCCGGGTGCAGCGCGGCTCTGACCCCGTTCAGGACCGCGTCCCGATCGGCCATCCGATGAAGGGCGGCGTTGGAGAAAACGGCATCGAACTCAGACTTGAATGCGAGCTGCTGCCCGTCGCCGGGCCTCTCCGGATTGCGTCTCGCAGGAGGGCGGGGGAGTTGTCCACGGGACAACGGCTGCTCCCGAATCCCGGATGTGCGCGGCAAGAAAACCATCCCCGCAGCCCAGGTCCAGAATGCGTTCTCCCGGTTGGGCTGCGAGCAGCTCCAGCACGGACCCGGCAAGGTCAGCGACGAAGCGGGCATTCTGCTCGTAGCTTTGAGCGGTCCAGGTTTGTGTCATTGCGTCATGGTACGCAAAGCCTGCCGGTGATACCGACGTAATTTGCCGATTAGGAGAGCAGTTCCTTCGTCGCTGCGCTCCTCTGGATGACACCATGGGACGGAGGCAACTAGGGAAGAAGTCGGCCGAGGGACAGGGCGAGGGCGAAGGCGAAAAGGGTCGAGAGAAAATTGACGGCGTCGTTGTTGAGCAGATTGCGGCGTTCCAGGAGCTGGCCGAGGAGGGAATCGAAGAACAGGCCGGTCACCCCGCAGACGGCGCCGAAGAACGCATAGGGCCACGGCAGGGCGAGAACGGGGGGGGCGGCGAGAGCGAGCAGCGCGGCCCCGGCGAAGCCGGCGAGGGTGCCGGGGAAGGAGACCGCGCCGTCGGTGCCGGGCTCGGCTGACTGGAGGGTCAGAAGCATTCTTGGTCGGCCGCGGGCGAGCTGGCCGAGCTCGGAGGCGAGGGTGTCGGCGGTGGTCTCGGCCAGAGCTGCGACCAGCGCGGTGTGGGCGAGGAGCTCGCCGTGGGAGTGGATCGCCGCCCCGGCGAGAGCGGCCACGCCGAGGTTGGCGGCGACCTGGGCGGCGGTGCGGCCGTGTTTGCCCTCATGCGCGCCCTGCGCCAGGGCCTGGGCGCGTTTTCGCTCGCGGCCGATGCGGCTTGCTCCAAGGGTGAGGACGAGCGAGAGCACCAGCAGCCACAAAGGGGAGCGCGCGCCCGTGGGGGTCAGGCCGCAGCAGAAGGCGAGCAGCGCGCCGGTGAGCGCCGCCGGGAAGGTCGCGGCGCGGGCGGCGAGGACCGCTGCGGCGAGAACCAGGGCGGCCAGGGTGGTGGAGATGAGGGTGGCGGTGGAGGCAGGGGCCGCGGTTTGCGTGAGAGCGTACAGAGCTGCCGCGGGAAGGGTGAGCAGAAGCACGGCACGTGACTGCCAACGCAGGCGCATGAGGTTGAGAGTACAGGCGCGGAGGGGGTCGGCTACAATCGGGGGAGTGGTCCGGCTGCTGTTCGTGCGCGGCCGGGCGGGTTGGCGGATGCCTGAGGCGGTGAGGGTTTTTTGAGCGAGAAAAGCATTGGACTTGGGGCCGCCGGCATTGTGCTTGCGATGTTCGCGGTAGGATGCAGCAATCGGACGCAGCCGACGGTGCTGCCCATTCCGCCGACCGGGCCGCCGCCTCAGCCGGCCGGGGCGTACGCCCTGGTGCTGACGCAGCCCGCGCTGCGGCCCGCGGCCTCCGCGACCAACCCCTGCGCGACGCCGCTCTCGGTGAGCGCCACCGCCGGGACCACCCTGTACGCGCAACCGACGGTCGCGACCCTGTTCGACTTCTCAGGCGACAGCGTCATCGCGCAGGCCACGCTCGGCTACGGGGCCCTGACCTCGGCCATCTCCTCCTCGACCAATCAGGTGTACTCGCTCAACTGCGACGGCACCATCAGCTCGATCCCGCTGACCGCGCAGCTGCAGACCAACAACATCGCGACCACCACGCTGTTCTCCTCGGCGACCCCGGGGGCGACGGTGGTGCAGCCGACGGTGCAGAGCAACATTGTCATCCAGAACACGGCCCTGTACGCGGTGAACCAGAATCGCACCCTCACGCAGAACGGCGTGGTGTTCGGCAGCGTGGGCGCGCTGACGGCGACCGCCGCGCCGAGCGTCCTGCAGGAGATCGCGGTGGCACCGGCACCGGTGGCCATCGCGAGCTCGCCGAGCTCGCAGCGCGTGTACGTCCTGAGCCAGGGCGCGACCGGCTCGGGCGCAACCTGGGGCCAGTGCGCCAACCCCGCCGCCGTTACCGCTCCGGGCGAGGTCGACGGCATCGACACCAGCAACAACGCGGTCACCAGCCGCATCCCGGTGGGCATCTGCCCGGTATTCGGCCTCACCACGCCTGACGGGCTCCGGACCTTCGTGCTCAACCGAGGCTCGGGCACCGTCACGGTCATCAACGCGCAGCAAAACACGCTCGATGTACAAGTCAACGGCAACGGAACCATTCCGGTAGGCGCGGGCCCGGTGTACGCGGCGTACTACCCGCAGCGGCAGCTGCTGGTCACCGCCAACTACGACTCCGGCACGGTGAGCTTTATCAATGTGCCGGTGGACACCTTCGGCAACGACGCCCCGGGCTTCGGGACGGTGCTCAAGACGGTGAGCGTGGGCGCATTCCCGGCGGCCCTGTCCATCCTGGGTGACGGCAGCCGGGTCTACGTGGTGCTCGAGGGCGACCCCACGCAGGCCGCGGCGACCGGGGCCATCGCGGTGGTCAACGCGGTGAGCTACAGCCTCCAGAACACGATCGCCGTGCCGGGGCACCCCCGGTCCATCGCCTCCACCTACAACACCCCCATAGGCAAGGTGTACACCGTCGCGCCGGACTCGCAGACACTGACCATCCTGCGGACGGACACGGACACCATCTCCGCCCAGGTGCAGGTGCAGGGCTGCGGGGTCGACGTGCACACCAACTACCAGTACGCGGGGCAGAGCAACATCGCGGGCTCCTCGGTGACGGCGAACACCATCGTGAATACGAGCAATTCGGCCGGGTCCGGCGCGCCGACGATCTCGTTCACGCCGCCCAACCCCGCTTCGCTTTGCAACTGAAAGCCAAGCTCTGAAAGTCAGACTCGACAAATTGCTGGTCGAGCGCGGGCTCGCCCCCTCGCGGGAGCGGGCCCAGGCGCTCCTGCTGGCCGGGCGCGTGCTGGTCGACGAGCAGAAGCAATCCAAGGCCGGACTTGCTGTCGCCGCGGACTGTGGTTTACGCGTTCTGGGCGAGGAACAGAAGTACGTAAGCCGGGGCGGCCTCAAGCTGGAGCGCGCCCTGGCCCACTGGCGGATCGACCTCGCCGGCCGCGACTGCCTGGACATCGGCGCTTCGACCGGCGGCTTCACCGACTGCATGCTCCAGGCGGGGGCGCGGACGGTGCTGGCCGTGGACACGGGTTGGGGGCAGATCGCGCAGAGCCTGCGCGCGGACCCGCGGGTCAGGCTCATGGAGCGGACCAACGCGCGTCTGCTCGCGCCCGGTTCGCTCGGCGCGGAAGCGACTTTTCTCGCGATGGATGTGTCGTTCATCTCGGCGACGCTGGTGCTGCCCGCTGTGTTCGCCGCCGCGCCCGGCGCGCGGGAAGCGGTGGTGCTGGTCAAGCCGCAGTTCGAGGCGGGGCGGGAGTGGGTCGGCAAGGGCGGCATCGTGCGCGACCCGGCGGCGCACCTGCTGGCGCAGGAGAAGGTCCGGGCCTGCGCGGACGCGCTCGCCGCCGAGGGGATCGAGATCGAGGACTCGCCGATCACCGGAGCCGAGGGCAACCGGGAGTTTCTGCTCCATGCCCGTTGGGCGAGGTAGGTAGACTTAGGGTCTATGCGCGTGATCGCGATCGTTTCAAAGCCGGGCAAGCCGGAGCTCGCCGGCATCCTGGAAGAGCTGGTGGGCTGGCTGCGCCCACGCGGGTTCGAGCCGGTCCTGGACCCGTTCAGCGGTGCTTACACCTCGGCCGCGCCGGTGGTGCCGCGGGAAGAGATGGGCGCGCGCAAGCCGGAGCTGGTTGTGGTGCTGGGCGGGGACGGCACGCTGCTGGCGGCCTCGCGCGTGTTCGCCCGGCTGGGCGCGCCGATCCTCAGCGTCAACCTCGGCTCGCTCGGCTTTCTGACCGAGGTGCGCCTGAGCGATCTATACGAGACGCTCGAAGCCTGGTGCGAGCAGTGCGGCACCTACGAGGAGCGCGCGATGCTGCACACGGAACTGTGGCGCGGCGGCGCGAAGCTGTGCGAGCACGAGGCGCTCAACGACGCGGTCATCAGCAAGGGAACCATCGCGCGGATGGGGCAGTTCAGTGTTTCTGTCGACGGGCACCTGGCCGCGGAGTACCGCGCGGACGGGGTGATCGTGGCGACCCCCACCGGCTCGACCGCGTACTCGCTTTCGGCGAACGGGGCGATCCTGGATCCCGGCGTGGACGCCCACATCATCACCCCGGTGTGCCCGCACCTGCTCACGATGCGGCCGCTTGTCGTGCGCGGCGATGCGCGCCTCAGGGTCCGCGTGGTGGACGGGGCCGAGCCGACCTATCTGACGGTGGACGGCCAGGAGTCCGAGGAGCTGCGGGGCGGCGACGAGCTGCTGTGCTGGCGCTCCGCGTTCAAGGTGCGCCTGCTCAAGGTTGGGTCGGGCTCGTTCTACGACGTGCTCAGGACCAAGTTGAAGTGGGGCGAGCGGTGAAAGGCAGGGGACTAGGGATTAGGGTTTAGGGATTAGGGTTTAGGGCGCAGCGAGCTGGGCGGTGCGCAGGAAGTCGTAGTTGCCGCTCGGTGAGAGCGCCAGCGGGGCCAGGCGTCGGCTGCTGACCGCGACGGTGTCGAGATACCACAGATTCAGCACGGGCAGATCGCGGGCGATCTGGACCTGGGCGTCTTGGTAGTCGCGGATCTGCTCCGCGCGGTCGGGGTTCCGGGCGGCGTCGGCCAGCAGGGCATCCACCCGTGCGTTCGAGTAGAAGCCGCGGTTCGCGCCGTGGGGCGGCGTGTGGAAGCTCGTGTAGGCGTAGGAGAGGATGTCGGGCGATTCGTTGCCGCCGATCCAGCGGGAGCTCGCGATCTGGAACGAGCCGCGCGTCATGTCCGCGTAGAAGGTCGCGAACTCGAAGGAGCGGATGTCGAGCGCGACCCCGACCCCGGCAAACTGCGCCTGGAGCACGGCGGCCAGCAGCCGGGTGCTCTCGTCGGTGGAGGTTTTGAGCATGATGTGAAAGCGGGTGCCGTCTTTGCCTCGCCGGTAGCCGGCCCGGTCGAGCTCGGCATTTGCCGTCACGGGGTCGAAAGCGACATTGCCCTCGCCCGAGTACGCCCAGTGCTCGGGCGGCAGGACGCTCGCCGCCGGACGCGCGTGCGCGTCGAACAGCGTCCGGATCACGAGCGGGCGGTCGATGGCTTCGGCCAGGGCACGGCGGACGCGCGGATCCCGGAGCAGCGGGTCGCGCAGGTTCAGGACCAGATAGAGCAGGGTGGTTCCGGGAGCGCTTTGGATCCGGAGCCGGGAATCGCGGGCCAGGGTGGGGAGCAGGTCTGTCGGCAGCGCGTTCACCTCGACGTCCGCCGAGCCTTTGCGCAGCTCGAGCGCACGGGTGATAGCGTCGGGAACGACGGAAAAGCGCAGCCGCTCCAGCCCCGGAGCCCCGCCCCAGTACGCGGGGTTGCGGCGCAGGATCACTTCCTTGTCCTGCTCCTCGCTCACGAAGCTGTACGGGCCGGAGCCGACCGGGTGCCGCCAAAAGTCGCGCGGGCTGCCCGCGGGGATGACCCCGAACGCCCCGTCGGCCAGGTTGCCCAGCAGGGCGTTGTCGGGTTGCTTGAGCCGGAGCACGACGGTCGCAGGGTCGGGCGCCTCCACGGCCTTCACGGACCGGTACGACGCGGTTTTGACTGTCGTCACCGTGCCTGCGAGCAGCGAGTCCAGGGTGTACTTGACGTCCCGCGAGGTCAAGAGCGCACCGTTCGAGAACCGCGCGCCGGGCCGCAGATGGAAGACATAGGTGAGCGGGTCGGGCTCCTCCCAGGAAGCGGCCAGCATCGGGCCGATGCCGAACCGGGCATCGCGCCTGACCAAGGCATCGAAGAGCAGCGAGTCGATCCGCTCGGAGGCGGCATCGGTACCGATGCGCGGGTCGAGGTTGGCCGGGCTCGACTCGATCAGGATCGTGACCGTGGCGGGATCGCGCGGGCCGCGGGCGCACCCGGTCGCCAGCAGGACCAGCGGAAGCAGGAGCAGCCTACGCACAGGTGCGCTGCCCCAAGACGACGGCTTCGCGCGCGCCGGTGGCGGAAGGAACATTGCCCGGCAAACCATGGTGGCTCATGTAGGCGAGCAGCGCGAACGCCGC
>CAXUEU010000150.1:0-6882 GCA_964250195.1 uncultured Acidobacteriaceae bacterium | reverse complement strand
GACCCGCCCTATACCCTGGGGGTGATCGCGATGCAGCGGGGCGACCTCGTGGAGGCGGCTAAACAATTGGAGCGCAACGTGGCGCTGCGCCCGGAGAACGGCGATGCCTGGGCGGTGCTGGGCACGGTATACCGGGAGGCAGGCGAGCGCGACAAAGCCGCGGCCGCGCTGCACAAGGCCATCGAGCTGCGCCCCGAGGACCCCGGCCCGCACATCACGCTCGGCTCCGTGCTGGCCGCCGGGGGCGACTCGTCGGGAGCGGCGGCGGAGCGCAGGGAGGGCGCGCGCCTGAGCCGGGCCGCGGCCGACGCGCAGAAAGCCCAGTTCGCGCTTCGCAGCGGTCGCGCCCTGCTTGCCGAGGGCAAGGCCGCCGAGGCGGAGGCGCAGCTGGAGACGGCGATCGCCGCCGCGCCCGGCTCCCGCGAGGCGCATGCCTTGCTGGCGCAGGCCTTAGAAAAGCAGGGCAAAAGCGCGGCAGCGGAGCGGAAGAAGGCGGAGTCGCTGCAAGGAAACGCGCCATAGAGCTTTTTTTGCGCCCCTCGACAGATCGATTCAGACAGGTTCCGGATTGCGTCCGGTGCTCTGCCGGCGGATTTCGCCAGCCTGCCTGAGCCTTTGACAACCACGCAGGACGGGAGCATCCTTGAAAAGTGAGGCGAACAAAAAGCGAATAAATCTCTTCCCCACGCGAAAGAGGATCCGGCATGGCCCCCACCTTGCCCGCGGTCACCGTGCTCCAACCCGGGACGAACCTGGCCGGTCCGCAGGCCGTGTTCGCGCTGGAGGCTTCCGCTCCCCCCTCTGTTCAAAGGACGGGCGTGGTGCCGGCCGGTGAGTTGGCCGCATTGCGCGACGGGGTTCGCGTGTGCACGGCCGGGGAAGTGCTTGCGCTGCTCACGTTCGGTGGCGGTCTCACTCTCTCGCTCGAAGACGAAACCGGGATCGCCGTCATCCTCCTTTCCCCGGAGCTTGCCCGGAGCAAGCGGTGTCTCCTGAGCTCGGGAGCGGAGTTGCTGGTCGCGGGCCGTCTCCATCACCGGGGCGGCACCGTTCGCGTCCGGGCGGAGCGGATCGACGCATTCTCCGCGCTTGCTGACCCGCCAAGCTACTGCCCGGTTTGGAAGCGCAGCGCCGCCAGCGCGGCCCGGTAGCCGTAGCCCGCATCGGTGAAGCCGATGTCGGCCTCCGTCTGCGCCAGCTGGGCTTGCGAGAGCTCGGCGATCGAGGCCAGGCCCAGGTCGTACCGGGTTTGTGCCAGCTTCAGCGCGGCGTTGGCCTGGGTGAGCAGCTGCGCCGACACCCCGATGCGCGCGAAGCCGTTGTTCGCGGCCAGCCACGCGGTCTTCACGTCGCGCACGATCCCGTCCCGCATTGCCCGCGCCTCGGCACCGGTCGCCTCGGCGCGCAGCGCTGTCTCCCTGGCTTGCGCGGTGTAAAGCCCGCCGTCGAAGATGGGCACCTGCAGGTTGCCCGCGATGCTCCCGTCCCAGCTCGAGGGGAAATACCGCCCGCTCCGCACCGGGTCCCCGCCCACCGTGCCGAGCGCGGTCAGGCTGGGTAGTTTCTGGTCCCCCTGCGCGCGGCTCAGCTTTCGCTGCGCTGCGCCGGTTTGCGTCAGGGCCTGGAGATCGGGCCGCTGCCGCAGGGCCATTGCGGTCAGCACGTCCAAATCCGGAGGCGGCGGCGAGGGTGCGCCCGGGTCGTCCACCGGCGCGAACTGCTGCGCGTGATCGAGCCCCAGCGTGTCGTCGAGTGCGGCCATCGCCGCCTCGGCGTTGCTTTCGGCGTCGAGCAGCAGCAGCTGCGCCTCGGACACGTTCACGTCCGCCAGCGAAGCGTCGAGGGTCGAGCGCAGATTGTTTCGCGCCAGGCCGGTGATCTGTTTCTGGACCGCCTGGCGGGCCGCCACTGTTTGCCGCGCCACCTCGAGCACGGCCCGCGTCTGCAGCACGTTGTAGAAGGCCTGGTCCGTGACGAGCACGAGCTGGTTGCGCGTGGCGGCTTCCTGCGACCGCTGGGCCTCGGTCTCGAGCCTGGCCGAGGCGACCAGGTTGTGGGTGCGCCCAAAATCCGTGACGAGCTGCGACACCACCACGCCCCCGCCCGCGTGCGTGAGCAGCCGCGTCGAAGACAACGAACTGTACCCGAAGCGCGCGCCGTTGTTGGCCTGCTCGCCGGTGAGGAAGCCGTTCACCAGCGGCAGCTCCGCCGCGCGGGCTTCGCGCACGGTCTGCTCCTGCGCCAGCGTGAGAAGGCGGCTTACGGTGAGGCGCGGGTTGTTCCGGACCGCCATGTCCTCGGCCTCGGCGCGGGTCAGGCTTTGCGTGGTTTGCGCCGCCGCGGTGAGCGGCAGCATGCAGAGAAGAAGCAGCTTATGCACGGTTCACCCCCTCGTTGCGCCCATGGATCAGCATGTACACGGCCGGCACCAGAAACACCGTGAGCACCACCGACGCGAGCAGCCCGCCGATGATCGCGCGGGCCAGCGGCGCATACTGCTCGCTGCCCGCCTCCAGGCCCAGCGCCAGCGGGATCAACCCCAGCAGCGTCGCCAGCGAGGTCATCAGGATCGGCCGCAGGCGGATCTTGCAGGACTGCACTACCGCGTCCAGACGGCTCTTGCCGCCCTCGTGCAGGATCGCCGCGAACTCCACGATCAGGATGGAGTTCGACACCACGATCCCGGTCATCATGATGACGCCCATCAGCGACATGATGTTGAGCGTGGACCCCGTGATGACCAGCATGACCACTACCCCGGCCAGTCCCGGCGGCACCGCCATCAGGATGATGAACGGGTCGAGAAACGAGGTGAACTGCGCCATCAGGATCAGGTACACGAGCGCGACCGCGAGCAGGAGCCCCAGCCCGAACCGCTCGAATGCCGTGTTCATGCTGACGCTCGCGCCGTGCAGCGTGGTCCGCATGCCGTGCGCGGTCGGGACCTGCTTCATGAAGTCCCGCACTTGCCTGTCGATCGCGGTCAGCGACTCGGTCTTCGGCTGTACGTAGACGTCGATCACGCGCCGCAGCTGGTAGTGGTCCACCTCGGTCGGTGTGTCGATCTGTTTGAAGAACGCGACCGAGCGCAGGGGTGTGTACGTCTTCGCGCCGGTCCCGCGCAGGGGAATGTTTTGGAGCTCCTCCATGTTCATATGCCCGATCCGGTGCTCGGAGTACTGGACCGCGAGCAGGTAGTTGTTGCCGGACTTCGGGTCGATCCAGAAGCTCGGCGCGACGACCGAATCCGACGTCAGCGCGGTCACCACATTGTCGACGATGTTCTTCGGCGTGAGCCCGATCAGCGACGCGCGCTCCCGGTCGATATCGAGCGCCAGACCCGGGTACTTCAGGTCCTGCGGAATGTACACCCCGGCCACGGTCGGCAGCCCGCGCAGCTTCTCGGCCAATGCCTCCGCCTGCGCGAACGCCGCCTGCTGGTCGTTCGAGCCGATCTGTATGTCGAGCGGCGCGGGCAGCCCCTGGTTGACGACCGAGTCCACCGTGCCGCCGGTCTGGAAGTAGGTCCGGAGCTCGGGCAGCTGTGCCGCGAGCGCGGCCCGTGTCCGGTCGATGTAAGCGAACGAGCTGGTGCCGTGGCCCTCCTTCAGGCTCACCTCCACGAACGCCGTGTCCATGGCCGCGTTCGGCGTGTAAATGGCTGATATGTCCGCCGAGACTCCGATATTGGAGACGATAATGTCCAGGTCTGCGGGCGCGACCGTCCTGCGGATGATGGCTTCGACCCGCGCGATGTACCGGTTCGACACCTCAATGCGCGTGCCCGAGGGCATCTTGACGTTGACCACAAACTGCCCGGGGTCGGTGGTGGGGAAGTAGGCCCGGCCCAGGAACGGCGTGAAGACGGCGAGCGTGACCGCGATGCCGCTCAGGATGAACCCTGCGGTAATCCAGGGCCGCGCCACCAACCGGTAGGCCAGCTTTTCATAGCGCTCCAGCATGGCGGCAAAGCCCCGGTTGAAGCGATCGACCCCGCGCTGGAACAGCGAGCCCTTTTTGGATTCCGAATGCCCCCGGATGAACTTCGCGCAGTACAGCGGCACCAGCGTCATCGAGAACGCATACGACGCGAAGATCGAAAACACCACCCCGTACGCCAGGTCGGTGAACAGGTATTTGCTCACGCCGTCGAGCAGAAACACCGGGAAGAATACGACCGAGGTGGTCACGGTCGCGGCCAGCACGGGCAGCGCCACCTCCGAGCCGCCCTCGCCGGCGGCGACTTCCGGCGAAGAGCCTTCCTCCATGAACCGGAAGATGTTCTCGAGCACGATGACCGAGTTGTCGATCAACCGCGACAGCACCAGCGCGAGGCCGCCCAGCAGCATGGTGTTGATGCTGCCCCCGAGCGCGTTGACGAGGAGCAGGCACACCAGCACCGAGAGCGGGATCGCGATCAGCGCGGCGACGGTCGCGCGCCCCGAGCCCAGGAAGACCAGGATCATGATCCCGGTCAGCACGAGCCCGATCCCGGCCTCCTTGAGCAGGTTTTTGACCGCGCCCTTGACGAACACCGACTGGTCGAAGACCACCGCCGTCTTGAGCGACGCCGGGATGTCGACCAGGCCTTTCACCGCGGCGCGCATCCCGTTGACGATGGTGATGGTGTTGCTCTTGCCCGCCTGCTTGAGCACCGGGACGTACACCGACTTTTGCCCGTCGATGCGGACGATGTTGGTCTGGAGCGCGCCCCCGTCCTCCGCGTGGCCGATGTCGCCGACCAGCACGGACGAGTTGCCGACGGAGCGGAGCGGCAGCGAATTGATCTCGCTTGGGCTTGGAATCTGCGCGTTGGCGTAGAGGTTGAAGTCCTGGAGGCCGATCCGCACGTCCCCGGCGGGCAGGATCAGGTTCGACTGGTTCACCGCATCCGAAACGTCGGTCAGGCTCATGTTGAGCGCCTGCAGCTTGAGCGGGTCGACATAGACCTGGATTTGCCGATAGCGCCCGCCGAACGGCTGCGGCACCGACGCGCCCTGGACGTTCGCGATCTGGTTGCGGACCTGAAACTGCGCTAAATCCTTGAGTTTGGTCTCGTTCAGGCCTTGCCCTTCGAGCGTCACCAGGCACACGGGCTGGCTCGAGGCCGTCATGCCGAGCACGATGGGCGGCAGCGTACCGGGCGGCAGGCGGCGTAGGTCGGCCAGCGCCAGAGACGAAATATTGCTGACTGCCTGGCCCGCGTTCGTCCCGGGCCGAAAGTACACCTTGATGAGGCTGACGCCCGCGAGCGAGCGCGACTCGATGTGGTCGATGTTGGCCCCGAGCGTGAAGAACCGCTCGAAGGTATCGGTGATGTTGGCCTCGATCTGCGCCGGCGGCATGCCGGAGAGGAACGTCGCGACCACCACGACGGGAATGTCGATTTCCGGGAACAAATCGACCGCCATGGAACCGACGTTGGCGGTGCCCACCAGTAGGACCATGAGCGAGAGCATGAGGACGAAAAAGGGGTAGCGCAGCGCGAATTTGGGCATCACTCGCTCTCCTTCATGCTGTCGCCGTCGGAGGCGAACGGGTCGGTCATGCCGCCCTCTTCCCGCATGGTGTCGTTCGCGGGCTCTTGCTGCACGAGTGGGGTGACTGCGGTGCCGTCCTTCAGCGAGCTGTTCGCGCCCAGGACCACGCGGTCGCCGGGCTCCAGGCCGCTCGTGATCTCCATCAGGCGCGAGCCGCGCAGGCCCGTGGCCACCTTCCGCCGTTCCACCCGGTTTTGCCCGTCCAGCACCAGCGCGGACTCATCGGTCACCGCCGCGAGCGGCAGCGTGGGGACGTTCTCGCGGTGCTCCAGCGTCAGCGACGTGTTCGCGTACATGCCCGGCGTGATGGCCAGGTCGGCGTTCGGCACGTCCACCTCGGTCTGCATGGACCGGGTTTGCGGGTCGAGGTCGCGCGCGAACCGCGCCACCTTGCCGGGAAAGTCCCGCCCCAGCGCCGCCACGTGAATCGCCATGGCATCGCCCTCGCGAACGTACCGGATCGCATCCTCCGGCACCGGTACGCGCAGCCGGAGCAGGTCGCTTTGCGCGAGCTTCACGATCGGCAGCGTCTGCGTTTCCGAACTCGTTCCGGTCTGGATCAGCGCACCCGTGTCCGCGTAGCGCCACACGATGACGCCCTTGAGCGGGGCCGTCACCGTCGCGTAACCCTGGAGCGCGCCCACCCGGCGCTGGTCGGCGGCCGCGGCGGCCGCACCCTGCTTCGCTCCGGAAAGAGCGGAAAGCGCTCCGTCGACCTGCGCCTGCGAGGCCTCGGCCTGCGAGCGGGCGTTGTCGAGCTCCTGCTCGGCGATCACGCCCGGCTGCTCGCGCGAGGCCTTCTCGAGCCGCCCGTAGTTGGCCGCCAGCGCCGCGTGCAGCGACCGGGCGCGCGCCACCTCGCCTTCGGCCGTCGCGATCGCGTCGCGCGAGCGCAGCGCCTCGGATTGGGTGCCGGCGTATTGCGCGTTGAGCTCGGGCACTTCGAGCGCCGCGAGCGTTTGCCCGGCGCGCACGCGGTCGCCGATGTCGACGTAGATGCGGCGCAGGTAGCCCGCGACCTTGGCGTGCACCTCGACCACCTGGTAAGGCTGGAACTGCCCGGCGAGCGAAAGCGTGTGGGCGATGGTGCCGCGCTGCACGAATGCGACCGGCACGGTGGGTGGCTGCGCCGGACCGGATGACGCAGCCTTCCTGCGGCAGCCGCTTAGAGAGAGGAAACACAGAAGGCCGGCGGACACGCACAGCCCTGCCTGGGTACGAAACGAGCGCATGGAGAGACCCCCGCGCGCCGCGGACAGCGAAGCTCCGGCGCGCGTCGATGCTGCGGACAGACAAGCGCGGACCGGCGAGGGCCCGCGACGCTTACGCGGCGAACGTCGGC
>CAXUEU010000149.1:0-6883 GCA_964250195.1 uncultured Acidobacteriaceae bacterium | reverse complement strand
GTGGGCGTGGTGTATTACTGGCGGCGCACGGAGTTCGAGCCGCTTTTCGCCGGGATGGAGCGGGGCCGTCTCCAAGCCGAGCGTCTCTGGGGTATCACCTGCCTCTGGATCTTCGACGCCGTCCGGCATTTCGGCCCCGAGGAGGCGGCCCGCGTCTTCCAAAAAGCCGCCGTAATGCACCGAGCGCACCCGAGCATCGTTGGTATCGGCATCGGCGGGGACGAACGCCGCACGGGTGCCGAGCCGTTTCGCGAACTGTACGCGCAGGCCAGGGATGCCGGCCTGCGGCTGACCGCGCACGCGGGCGAAACCGTCGGCCCGGAGGGCATCTGGGGCGCGCTCAACATCGGTGCCGAGCGGCTCGGCCACGCGCTCTCCGCCATCGAGGATCCCGAGCTCATTCACGTCCTCGCGGAACGCCAGATCCCGCTGGAAATCTGCATCAGCTCGAACCTCCGCACCGCTTCCTGCCCGTCGCTCGCCGAGCATCCGGTCCGGTCCTACTTCGACCAGGGCCTGATGGTCACGCTCAACTCCGACGACCCCGCATTGTTCGGCAGCGATCTCGAAGGCGAGTACCGCCTGGCCGCCGGGGCTTTCGAGTTCACGCGCGACCAGCTGCGCGAGCTCGCCGCCAATTCCATCGAGGCCAGCTTTCTCGCGCCCGAGCGCAAGGTCGCTCTGCTGAAGCAAGTTGAAGCGCAAGCTTAGAGGCTGTTATGAAGTAAAGCCGAGAGGATTGAAGAGCTTGGCAAGCATGAGCATGGAAAATGCGATGTAGTGGAGGCCTTTAAGGGTGGTTGCGAGCCGTTCATAGTCGCGGGCAAGTCTGCGGAAGCGGGCAGCCCAGGCAAACGAGCGTTCCACGACCCAGCGGCGCGGCAGCAGCACGAAGCCTCGCTTGGCCATGGGGTGCTTGACCACTTCGAGCCGGATACCGTACTGCTTTGCGGCTTCCACTGCCGCCGAGCCGGTGTAGCCCTGGTCGACATAGGCCAGCTCGACCGTGCTGCCCGTGACCTCTTGCACCTGTTCGGCCAGTGCGGCAACTTGCTCCCGATCGCCTTCCGATGCCGCCGTCACCTTGAGCGCGAGCAGGTGCCCGAGCGTGTCCACCGCGATGTGCACCTTGGAGCCCTTGCGCCGTTTGGCCCCGTCATAACCGGCGCGCGCGCCCGACTCCGGGGTCGATTGCAGGGTGCGGCTGTCGATGAGCACCGCCCGAGGCTGGCCTTTTCTGCCCGCGAACTCGCGCAGCAGCGCCTGCACGTCGGCAAGCAGGATGTCGAAGCAGCCCGCGTCGAGCCAGCGCCGCATTTGCTGGTACACCGCGGCCCACGGCGGCAGGTCGTTCGGCATCCACCGCCAGGGCGAGCCGGTCTTGGCAATATAGCGTACCCCGTTGAACACCGCCCGCAAATCATGCTCCCTCTGAGCGCTGTCCTCGCGGCACAGCAGCAGATACGGCAGAACAAACGCCCACTCCTCATCCGTCACATCGCTCGGATACCCGGTTTTCGCCTGCTTGCTCATCCCACCATGCTGCGAGCTTCAGCCCGTCAGGCAAAGTGGCTACCGTGGTCCCAAGTTCATAACAGACTCTAGAGCAGTTTTTCGCCCTCCGGACCGAAGCCGCGGCATATCGACGATTTCAAAGACGACATTTAAAAGAGAATCGCTCTATTTTGCCCATGCGGCAGTGGAGCTGAAGAGAACAAGCCCAACCAGCCCTTCGCATAGCGTCGGGTGCGCCACGACGGCATCGCGCAGAGCTGTGTACAGCAGACCGGCAAGCATTCCCGTGTTCGGGGTGCGCCCGGCCGCTGCGAGCAGGTGCGTGCCGTCGAGGGTTCTCTCGGTACCGTTCCGCCGAACCGTCACCCGCACCGCATGGCCTGACTTGCCGGCGACGCGCGTGACCTCGGCCCCAGCACCAGATCGATGCTCTCGTCCTCAAACAGGGCGCGCATTCCTTCCGCCACATCCTCGTCCTCCCGGAGCAGCAGCCGCCCGTCGCGCTCGATCACGGACACCCGGCTGCCGAACCGGCGCATGGCCTGCGCCATCTCCAATCCGATAGAGCCGCCGCCCAGCGTTCGCGGTCCAACGAACTGTCCTGAGCTCAGCACGAGCTCGGCCCCGCTCTTGCGGAAGTTTTCGAGGTGCAGGTTCACCAGCCCCCGCACCATCGCTCGCTTGCGTTCGCGCACTTTCCGCATGTCCACGGTAAACCCGCTCGTCTCCATGCCGAACTCCGCGCTCCTGCGGAACAGCGAAGCGATTGTCGCGCTGTGGATTACATTCTTGCTCGGAAGGCAGGCGATGTTCGGGCACGAACCGCCGATCCATTTGCGCTCGACGACCGCAACCGGCTTGCCCTGCCAGCGAGCGTCCAAGCGTACTTCGATCCTTCGCCGCTGCCCGGAATGACCAGGTCATACTCCTCGACCGCCGGGGTGGGCATGGTGATTTCCAACGCTTCAGCAAGGCTGCCCATTGCACC
The DNA here is from genome assembly GCA_964250195.1 of uncultured Acidobacteriaceae bacterium. Lineage (GTDB taxonomy): Bacteria > Acidobacteriota > Terriglobia > Terriglobales > Acidobacteriaceae > EB88. Next base: position 4,380 of record CAXUEU010000149.1, on the reverse strand, counting down.
TATCCTCGATTCTTCATGCTTCCGGCGATTCTTCATGCTTCCGGCAAGCGAGCCGCCGCGCGTTCCCTGCAGCCTGCATCCCGCGCTCGAAAGCGGGATCATGCTACGCCCCGCACCGGAGAACGGGATATGGAGCTTCGGGGGATGGGTCTGTTTTCGCCCCCTATCCCTGTCGCGGATTGGGCCGCCCTAAAGGAAAACTGGAAGAGAAGCTCGACGAAGGAGCTTTCTTGGTTCGAGTGATAAGCAAGCTGCTTTTTCGACCTCATCGAGATTTTTGATGTATCTGTATGGCTGTAGGGCGCACGGTGATCAGCCGTTTACATCGTTGAAAACATTCGCCTTCTCCCTCGCCACGGGCAATCCTACGTGAGACGATGCGTCGTGGCGCACGCTTCTACCAGCGAACATGTCTCCCCGGCCGAGCAGGCGCGCGTCGACGCCCTGCGGTCCCTCGCTATCCTCGACACGCTGCCCGAGCAGAACTACGACGACCTGACAGAGCTCGCCTCGTTCATCTGCGAGACGCCCGTGTCTCTGGTATCGCTGGTCGACGCCGACCGTCAGTGGTTCAAGTCCGAGCGCGGCCTGGGCGTCCGTGAAACGCCCCGTTCACAGAGTTTTTGCGCGCACACCATCGGCGACTCGCGGACCCTGATCGTCCGCGACGCCGCTCTGGACCCTCGTTTCAGCGACAACCCCCTGGTCACGGGCAACCCGAACATCCGCTTCTACGCCGGCGCGCCGATCCTGGACGATGCCGGCCACGTGCTCGGGACCATCTGCGTCATCGACACCAAACCCCGATCGCTCGATGCGCGGCAGATCGCCGCGCTCGAAGCCCTGGCCCGGCAGGTCACGGTGCTGCTGGAGCAGCGCCGGACCTTGGCCGCGCAGGCTAAATCGGTCGAGGCCCAGCGCCGGACCGCCGCGCGCCTGACCCTGGCCGCCGAGGCCGCCGAGCTCGGGCTGTTCTCCTGGGAAGCCGATGGCCGCGTGACTTGGGAGAACGACCGGATGTACGCGATCTTCGGACGCGGCCGCGCGGAAGGGCCGCTCGAGGTCGCCCGCTTCGCTTCGGAAATCCTTCTTCCGGAGCATGCCGAGTCCTTTCTCGCCGCGTTCGGGCGCGCGCTCGCGACCGCCGGACGCCTGGCCTGGCAGGGCATGTTCCGCCGCGACGACGGCTCGATGGGCTGGCTCGAGCTCACCGGTCAGACCGATCGTGGCGCGCCGGCACGGCTGCTCGGGGCGGCCTCCGATATCACCGCGCGCATGGAAACCGAAGCCGCCCTGCGCGCGGCCGGGGAGCGGACCCGGCTCGCGCACGATGCCGCCCGCATCGCCTCCTGGGAGTGGGACCCACGCAGCGGCCGGCTCACCTGGAGCGGCGACACCGCCCAAATCTACGGTCGGCCCGAAGAGGAACTCGCGACCTTCGACCAGTGGCTCGCATGCGTTCACCCGGAAGACCGGAAGGCTTGCGGCGAGGCCCTCGCCCCCATCCTCGAAGGTGCCGGCGAGCTCCACTTCGAGTTCCGCGCCTGCTGGCCCGACGGCTCGACGCACACCATCGTGACGCACGGCGCCCCCGTGATGCCGGCCGCGCAAGGCCCGCTCCGCATCGTGGGGGTCAACCTCAACGCCACGGAGCGCCGCCTGTCCGAGGCCGCGCTGCGCCAGGCCGAGAAGCTGGCCGCCGTCGGACGCCTCGCCTCCGCCATCGCGCACGAGATGAACAACCCTCTCGAGTCGGTCACCAACCTGCTTTACCTGGCCCGGCATGCCGAGGGGCTGCCGGAGATCGTCGAGGACTATCTGGACACCGCCGAGCGTGAGCTGCGCCGGGTGTCGGCCATCGCGAGCCAGACGCTGCGCTTTCACCGGCAGTCCACCGATCCCCGGCCCATGCTGGCCGCGGATCTGTTCGACTCCGTGCTGTCGCTCTACGGGGGCCGCATCGTCAACGCGGGCATCGAGGTTGAGCGCCGCGAGCGCGCGGCCGCCCCGGTGCTGTGCTACGACGGCGAGATCCGCCAGGTGCTCAACAACCTGATCGGCAATGCGATCGACGCCATGCATTCCTCGGGCGGCCGCCTGCTGCTGCGCGCCCGCGAGGCAACCCATTGGCCCACCTCCCGCAGGGGCCTGCTGCTCACGGTCGCCGATACCGGCACGGGCATTACCCCGGAGGTGCGCCGCCGGTTGTTCGACGCCTTCTTCACCACCAAGGGCATCTCCGGCACCGGGCTCGGTCTGTGGGTCTCCCGCGAAATCGCCGACCGCCACGCGGGGCGGCTCCGCCTACGCTCCCGCGCCGAGCAAGGCCCCAATCGCGGGACCGTGTTCACGCTGTTCCTGCCCTACGAGGCACCGGGGCGCGGCCTCACCGGCAGTCCGTAAAGGCGGCGTCGGCCGCTTGGAGCGTGGCTCCGGGTGTCGCGGCCAGCAACGAGTGCCCATTGCTTGCGACAGCGGCTTCGGCGAAGGGGGACTTGCAGCCCGAGGCCGTCGCGTGGACGGTGTAGAGCACCGCACCGCGTTGCTGCGTTCTTATCCCCTGCCCGGTGCCCGGCCCGGAACCGGAAAATACAAATTGTCGATCGGTCTGCACAACGGGTGCCAGGGAGGGCAGAGTGAACCGATAGGGCGAGCACGGCCCGGCGCAGGTGCCCGCCGAGGTTTGAAAGGTGTTGGTTTCGGCCTCGCCCAGCCCCGGTATCGAGACCGCCCAGACTGCTTGCGAGCCATCCAGAGGAGTGATGCCGATCTGCGCGGTGACCAGTCCTGCCTTCGTTGTCGGAGAGGTTGTGACCGCTCCTTCGAGAACGGTCGGAGCCGCGCTTTGTGTTGCCTGCGTGAGATCGCAGGCAACGTCACACCCGCCCATGGTGACCGGGCCGAGGTCAGCCGCCACTGTGGCTCCCATGACGAACGGCGGGTAGTGCTTGCCTTTTCCGTCCTCCGCTACGAACACCACGATCGCCGGCGCGGAAATCGGGTCCGGCACACAGAGCCTGAATGTTCCGTCGGCGCCGCTCGCCGCCCGCGCTGCTTCCAGGAACTCCGTCGTCTTTGTGTCGACGCCCGCGAGCAGCTGCGGTTGCGGCGTCCCGCTCTCGAGGAGCACGAGCCCACGCGCGACCGGTGTGAATGTCAGGGAATCCTCCATTCTGCCCGTGATCGCGGTTGTGCAAGCCTGCGCTATGGATTGAGACGCGCCGGTCGCAGCGATATTTCCAGGATTCACCGAAGTACCGCATCCCGCCATGCCGGCTAGTGCGGCTGCCGCCGCAAGCGCCTGCGCCTTCAAAACGACTTCCATAGTGGACCTCTTAGCTCTTGCCGGCGAGTATTGCCAGTGTCAGTACCAGCCCTATGGTCGCGACCAGGACGATGATGCCTATCTTAGCTTTCCGGTTTGAGCCGGCCTGAGAGCTCTTTCGCGGATTCGGAGCAGGCGCGCTTTGGGGTTCTGCGTCGACTATCGCGAGGTCGACTGTTTCCACTTTGACCGGCGGCAGCGTTTCAGCCGCAACACCGCTTCCTTGCACATCCGTCGCCAACCAAGGGATCTGCGAATCCGCATCAAAACCGGTAAGTTCTGTACTGAATCGATCGCCGGAATCGAGAGTTTGCATCGCCTGAGTTCGATGAGGCTCAAGCGCGCCCGCGCCGGTCGCCGTGGAAACCGCGAACGTGATTGCCGCGAGAGTGCTCGACAAGCATTTCAGGATCATAAGTTCCTCCGGTAAAAGCATCGGGACCAATCCCGGAAGCTTGGCCCCGATGCGAAGGAAATCAGTAGAAAGGCAGAGGACTCGTGAGTTTTTCAGTAAAGTTAAGAGCGCGAGCCGAATCGTCCCGGATGAAGGTGCCGCCGTTGATAGGTTGTGCAACCTCTCCCACATTGACCCTTTGCTGTGCGATGCTGCCACCCTGATCGTGGAATTGCTCGACGATACATCCGTAAAATGCGTCGTTGGCGATCGCTTCAGCATAGTAGTAGTAATCGTCAGGTATCTCCCCGGCGATCCATTGATTGCCTGCAAGCTCGGCATCCCTTGTCGCGTCTGCTCCTGATCCTGAATGAATAAATCAGCAAGAGCCAAACCCACGTAAGTCGGGGGAACACCAGCCTTGAACCAAGGTTCAGAACCGCAATCGTGCAGAGTCTCAGCGCCGCTTACTACTCTTTGAAGGTCCACAATCGCGGCGTCCACAGAGTGGGGCAGCCAGCATCCGTTGTCAAGTAAATTTGCGTTCGCCTCGCAAAAGGGCTGCTCCTTGCCGGGGCTGTCCTCTTCTGCCGCCTTCGCGGGTCGTCCAGCTTCCCGACAGGGTGCGCTGGGTCTCCCGGCGGCTCTCATACTCCTGGCC
>CAXUEU010000148.1:0-6885 GCA_964250195.1 uncultured Acidobacteriaceae bacterium | reverse complement strand
GTCATCTGGGCGGTTACGGCGGCTACGGGCAGCTCAAGGTGGAAAACGGGTGCGGTGCCTGACTCGAGCGTGAGGCGTTGCGCGGCGGTGCCGAAGCCGGGAGCGGCGGCGGAAAGGGTGTAGTCGCCGAGGACGGCGGCGGGAAAGCGAAAGGTGCCATCGGGGCCTGTGATGGTCGTTTGCGGGTCGGAAGCACCGGTGGGCTGAAGGGTGACGGTGGAGTTGGGAAGTGGGCGTTGCTGAGTATCGTGCACGACGCCCTGGACAGTGCCGAAAACGGTGGCATGCGCGGTGAGGGCGGGAAGGGAAAGCAGGGCGAGGCAGGCATGGCGGGAAAGCATGGAAGCGGACACTTTCTAGGGGCCGGGTGGCGGCAGACCGGTTCGCATCGCTGCGGGAGCGAGCATTGGCGGACGACGGCGCACGTTGCGTAAGGAATACGCAATGAGAGTTGCTGCGCGGGAGGACCGGATCGAGTGAGGAAGGGGCTAGGCGAGAAGCGGGGGGCCGCGTTTTTGACGGGCACGGTCGCGGGCGATGCGGTAGCCGGCCTCAGCCTGGGCGGGGCTATTTGCGTGTATTTGGGAAAGCGAAAGACTGCCTATTGCCGCCGGCGACGGCCTGTACGGAGGAGGCGGGATAGGCGCGGCCTGTGCAGAGCGGAACGGGCAAGGCGGGACCGGAGCGGTCAAGGTGCGCGGGCCGTTTAAGGACAAGCGGGCGCGCTCACTGGAGGACATGGCACAGTGATGCGCCCCGAGGCGGCGGCAGCAGGCGGGCAGATTGAGCCCGGAGGGACTGGTGCTCGCAAGGGCAAGCAAAGGTGCCAGCGAGGGCACGGCGAGACACAGAAGAACGGCAATGGAAAGGAGTCGGCGCACCCTGCTGAGGAGCATAGCGGTTTCTGCCGCTGAAAACCATCGGCGCGTCCACAATCGATTTGTACTTGCCGGGTCGTCGCACGTGGCACCCGCTTGCGCCGACGGGTTGAAGGGCGGATTCAGTTCTCGAACTCGTTCGCGCGAGCCGACGGGCGCGAGCGCCGCTTCGCGAAGCCTTTTCGAAGCGCCTGAATGGCAACGAGCAGAAGCAGCGCCCCCAACAACGTGAAGAGGATGTGAGCGTGCCGATGAAACAGGAGGCCAAGCTCCGTGATGAATTGGGGGCCGTAAAAGACGGTAAGAACAGCCGCTGCCCCGAATCGGACGAGCCGGCCGAGAAAGACGGCGAGCATGAACGGGAGAACGCGCATCTCGAAAACGCCTCCGGCGAAGACGAAGAGCTTCCATGGGGTAGGCGGGGGCAGCATGGAGGGGATCAGGAGGGCGAGAAACTCCTGTTTTTCAAAGCGGTTGCGGAGCTGCTCGTAGCGGGCACGGTCGATGCGTTTGAGGAGGAACAGCTCGCCACCCGCGCGCCCGAGCAGGAACGGAACGAGGCCGCCGATGGCGGAACCGAGCGCGCCCATGAGGACGTAGGCCCAGGCGTGACGGCGATCGGCCCAGTAGTAGCCGGCCAAGAGGAAGTCCATCGGGACGGGGATGGACGAGGAGTCGATGAGCGCGACGGCACCCGCGCCCCAGATACCCCAGGGCTTGAGGAGGGCCAGCAGGAGAAGAGTCCAGTGGGAAAGCAGGGCGAAGAGATGCTTCAACGGAGGGGCCCGGAGATTTTTTGCTGAAAATCGCTCCGAGGGCTGAACGTTTCGGTCGAATCTGCCGATAGAAGGGATATAGGATGGGAAGTTTGCGGATCCGCGAGGAGGTCGAGGGCGTGACGGAGAACCGGGAGGATGGCTTGGAGTGAGCTCTCCGCGCCGCGCGGAGCGCCGGGCAGGTTTAGGATCAGCGTCCGGCCAAGCGTACCGGCAAGCCCTCGGGAAAGGATCGCGAAAGGAGTCTGCCGCAAACCCTCGGAGCGCATGCGTTCAGCGAGGCCGTCGAGCAGGCGCTCACATACGGCGCGGGTGGCTTCCGGAGTCACGTCGCGGAGGGTGAGGCCGGTGCCTCCCGTCGTAACGACGAGCGCGTGGGCCTGCGCGGCCTCGCGAAGTGTGGCTTCGATGATGGATTGCTCGTCGGGAACGATCCGGCACGCGGCTACCGGAAAGCCCGCGCTGCCGAGTAGAGCAGCGACGGCAGGGCCGGATGCGTCTTCTCGTTCGCCCCGAGCGCACCGGTCGCTGATGGTGAGCACGTAAGCCATGCCTCGGGCAGTCACACACTGATTGTACCGGCGTGCGGTGCCCACTTTTTGAGCTGGAGGGCATGGCAGGCGCGAACCGGGCTGCAAATCGTCTCGGCCGCCATACAGAGCAGCAATTTTCGCAAGGAGAGACCGTGTTCAATCTGGGGTTCGGGGCAGCTTGCTCGAGGCAAGCCTCTCCACACAGGCGAATCCTCGTGAGGCGAAGGAGAGATTCGAAGGCGCTTGAGGTGGTTTCGAATTAAGGCCTGTTGACACCCCCGCAACTCCTCAACGATGAGTGCAAGGCAGAGGAAGCCGAGGTAAAGGGTGTCAAGCTTGTCGAAGCGTGTAAAGACGCCGGAACCCTTGAGCCTGCGGAAGAGCTGCTCGGTCTCGTTGCGCCGCTTGCAAAGTTCCCGGTCGTGCGCCCAGGGCTCGCGCCGGTTGCGCTTGGCCGGCACCACTGGAGCCATGCCGAGCGAGCGCGCCAAGCGCCGGGTCTCGTTGCCCGCGCAGGCCCGCGCCATTTGCAGCCGTGCTCGAGCACGTACAGCAGCCGCAGATTCGTCAGGCTTACGTTGCCCCGCTGCACCGGCAAGGCTTGCCGGATGCGCGCATACTGCGCCCCGGTGGTCTCCATGCAAAAGCCACACCACAGAATGAGACGTAGTGTTAACACGTCATAGGGAGTATCCACATAGAGACTTCGCCGCGCCTGGGAGTTTTGTTGAACTTGGACCGTGGCAAGCCGATATGAGTTGAGCGAGGCGCAGTGGGAGCGGATCAGGGGCACGCTTCCGAGGCTGTTGGGGCATGTGGGCCGGACGGCGGCGGACAACCGGCAATTCGTCAACGGCGTGCCGTGGGTTCTTCGCTCGGGGGCGGGCTGGCACGACCTGCCGGAGCGCTACGGCAAGTACAAGAGCGTGCATACGCGCTGCATGGGCTGGGCGCGGGCGGGGGGTGTGGGAGCGCATCTTCGCCGGCCTGGCCGCGGAGAGGCACAACCGGTACCCGAGGATCGACTCGACCCTCGTCCGGGCTCATCGGCAGGCCGCAGCGGGCCGCAAGAAAGGGGCTCCGGCGATAAGGCTCTGGAGCGTTCCCGAGGTGGACTGAGCACCAAAATCCATCTGCTGGCGGGTGAAAACGGCCTGCCGGTGGATTTCCGCATCAGGCCCGGGCAGGCCGCCGAGTACGCCCAGGCCATCCATCTCCTCAAAGGACAGCAGGCCAGAGCCGTGATCGCCGACAAGGGTCACGACTCAGCCGAGATCGCCGCCGCCGTCAAAGCTCTCGGCGCGGTCGCCGTCATCCCGCTCCGGCGGCACTGGAAACAGCCCCGCGGCTATGATCGCGAGCTGTACAAACAGCGCGACCGCATCGAGCGCTGCTTCAACCGGCTCAAACAGTTCCGACGCTTCAGCACGCGCTGCTGCCGAACCATCGAAGCCTTCCGCTCCTGCGCCGCACTCGCATGCGCCTGGCTCAGACTCGAGCTCTATGTGGATACCGCGCTAGCGCACCGTCGTGACGGCGCAGTCTGCCGCGCGATCTGCCGCCTTGGCATAACGGGGCACACTCGCTATCGCCGCTTTCGGATGGAAGGCGCGTGAACCGCGATCCACGACCGGCTGCATCCGGTTGTGCATGCCCGCCCGGACCGGGATACATCCACCGTGGTCGCGGTCATCGACACCCAAAGCTTGAAAACAACCGAAAAGAGGGTCTGAAGACTTCGACGCGGGCAAAAGGCGAAGAGCCGCAAACGCTGTCTGACCCGTGAACTCGATGAGACTTGCGCTCGCTGCCGTCATGCACTCGGTCGGGCTCCAAGACAACCGGCGCGACGCTTGCCCGGCCGCCCTGGAAGCGTCGCGCTTCCTGCGTGCCGTTGCCTCCGTTGCAGCAGATGACCTTGAGTTCGAGTACGAGTCGATGTCCGAGCCGCCGACCGCGATGCGCATTTCGAGTTCACTCGCTGCTTCGCACGATCCCCGGCCCGTCAGCATGCCTTTATCGCGCTACCCGGCCTGAAAGGCGACCAGGTAGCCGCTCCAGGAAGTGTGAAGTTGTGTAAAGGTCGCGCAATCTTCAAATACAGGATCGCGAGAACTTCCCATGCGCGGTGTATGGACGCCGTTGGCTGACTCGAAACCGCTTTGCCGCCGTCAAGCGCAAGCTCTCCATTCACGCTTTAGCCCTCTCAGTCCCTGTGCGGGTCGACAAAACTTTTCTGCCCGGCCCGGTCTGCATCCCGCGCCGCCTCCGAACGCGCTATGCCGAGGCAGGATGCCATCGGATCCGAACCGCTTCCAGCTCAGCTACGGTCAGCCGCCAAATACGCCTTGTGGTTTATGAGACCGCTTACCGTGTGCAGCGGTGTGGATGTCCGCGGTTCCGCAAGCGGCGGAGGGCGCGTAAGGGTGAGCGCTGCGTCCAAGAGATGAGAGAATGGAGAACTCCGCGAAGGCCCTCCCCATCCATGCAGACCACCGAAGCGCCGCCGACCCCGCCCTCCCCTTCAGCACCGCAGCCGCAGCGAGGCCGCCGGCGCAGGCCCGCGTACGAGGAGATGGAAGGGTACGATCTCGTTCACATCATCGACGAGCTCGAGGACGAGCGGGCGCGGGTCGCGCTGCGGGAGAAAATCTGGATCGCGCTGATCCTGCACATCCTGGTGTTCGGCTACGTTCTGCTGGCGCCCAAGTACATTTGGCACGTGCGGGTACGGGATGCGTCGCTGGCGCTCAAGGACAAGGACAAGCCCGTCACGGTGCTGGACCTGCCGCCGGATGCGTTGAAGCAGCTGAAGCCGCCCAAGCAGGCACCGCTGTCGGACAAGGACCGGCAGCAGCAGTCGCCCAAGCCGACAATCGATCCGAAGACGCCGGCGGAGCTGGAGCGGATGCGCCGGGCCGGGCCGCCGCTGCCCCAGGCTCCCAAGGCCCAGCCGAAGCCGGCACCCACGCCGCAGCAGCCGCCGGAGACCGCGCAAGCGCCGCCGGCACCGAAGCCGCGGCCCGCGCCGCCGCCGATCCCGCCCGCCGAAACCGCCCAGCTGGACGCGCCGCAGGCGCAGCCGAGCAAGCCGAATTTCGCTACCACCTCCCGGCGCGCCGCGGTCGAGGAGGCCGCGCGCGCGGCCCGGGCGGCGGGAGCCAACGGCGGCGACGGCGGGGCGAATGCGCCGGTACAGCACGGAGGCAACAAGGGCGCGGTCGATGTGCTGTCGGACACGCTGGGGGTGGATTTCGGCCCCTACATCCAGCGGGTGATCTACGACACCAAGCGGGCGTGGTACCCGGTGATCCCGGAGGTGGCGCGGCCGCCGATCCAGAAGCAGGGGCGCGTACTGATCCGGTTCAAGATCCTGCCCGACGGCTCGGTGAAGGAGATGAAGCTCGAAGGCCCGTCCGGGGATGTGTCGTTGGACCGGGCTGCCTGGGGCGGGATCACGGGCGCATCGCCTTTCCCTCCGCTGCCGCGGAACTTCAAGGGGCCGTTTCTGGAGCTTCGGTTTTACTTTCTCTACAACGACAACCAGGATTCGCGATGAGGGATTTGCGATGACGGACAGGGGTGAGCGGGAGGCGGCCCTGGCGCGGCGGCGGCAAGGGATCGGGCTGGTGCTGCTGGCGGCGGTGATCTTGATCGTGGTGCTGCTGCGGGCGGAGAAGGCGTGGGTCTTTCCGGCGGGATGGTGGCGGTTCTAGAGAAGCGATTGCCGAGCCAGGCTCCCGCCGGATAGGCATGGAGCTGTCCCGGCTTTTCGCCTTCCGTGCCGCGTTGCGGTGCCATCTTCGAAGACTCTGCCATATACAATGGCATATGCCGGAACGTAGGAGGAGTGCATGCAGAGGACAGCGAAGCTTTTCATGAACAACCGGAGCCAAGCGGTGAGGCTGCCGAAGGAGTTCAGGTTCGCCGGGGCGGAGGTGTTCATTCGCAGAGAAGGAGAAGATGTGGTCCTTTCACCTCGGCCGAATGACTGGTCTGCCTATCTCGCGGCGTATGTGGAGTCGGGGCCTTTCGCCTCGGATCGTTTCATGGAGGGAGTCGAGGATTTGCCGGTTCAGGAGCGCGATTGGTATGGACAGTGATGCAGGCGATGCTCGATACCGACACTTCTTCTTACATCATGCGAGGAAACAAAGCTGTTCTCGCAAGGCTCGCGACGGTGCCGGTGGAGGGAGTGTGTATCTCCACGATCACGTATGCCGAGCTGCTGTTCGGGGTAGAGGTGTCGCCGCGCAAGGACAAAGACGCGCTCGCATTGCGAGCTTATTTGCCGATCGTCATGATCTTGCCTTTTCCTGAAGAAGCCGCCGGGCACTATGCCGAGATACGCGCGACGCTCAAGCGGAGCGGAATGCCGATCGGGGCCAATGATTTGTTTCTGGCGGCGCATGCCCGTTCCCTGGGGCTCACTCTGGTGACGAACAACGTGCGTGAGTTCACGCGGGTGCCGGGATTGAAGCTTGAGAACTGGACTTAGCCTTAGACATGGAGACCGTGCCTGAGCCGCTGCTGGTGGCGCTGCTGGGGCCGACCGGGAGCGGGAAGACCGCGCTCGCGGCGGCGCTGGCGCGGCGGTTCGGGGGCGAGGTGCTCTCGTGCGACTCGGTGGCGGTGTACCGGGGGCTGGAGATCGGGGCGGCTAAGCCCTCGGCGGAAGAGCGGGCGGCCGTGCCGCAC
>CAXUEU010000147.1:0-7009 GCA_964250195.1 uncultured Acidobacteriaceae bacterium | reverse complement strand
CCCCCTGCTACCCTAGGCGCATGAAGTTCGGCGTTCTCCGGTTCCCCGGTTCCAACTGCGACCACGACACCGCCCACGTCCTCGAGCAGGTCCTGGGGCAGCGGGTCGCGATGCTCTGGCACGACTCGCCGTCGCTCGAAGACGCGGACGCGATCGTGGTGCCCGGCGGTTTCGCCTATGGGGACTACCTCCGGACCGGCGCGATCGCGAAGTTCTCGCCCGTGATGGGCTCGGTAAAGCGGTTCGCCGCCGCGGGCGGGCCGGTGCTGGGCATCTGCAACGGCTTCCAGATTCTGTGCGAGGCGGGCTTGCTTCCGGGCGCGCTGCTGCGCAACGCCGGGCTGCGCTACGTATGCCGGCAGGTCTGTCTCCGCGCGGAAACCAGCCGCAGCCCATTCACGAGCCGGCTCGAAACGGGACAGGTCCTGCGCATCCCGGTCGGCCACATGGAGGGTAATTACTTCTGCGACCCGGAAACCTTTACACTCCTGGAGCGGGAGGACCGGATCGCATTCCGGTACTGTAACGAAGCGGGACAAACCACGCCCGGCAGCAATCCGAACGGTTCGCTCGGCAACGTCGCCGGTATCCTGAACCAAGGGCGCAACGTGCTCGGCATGATGCCGCACCCGGACCGGTCCAGCGAAGCCCTGCTCGGCTCGGCGGACGGCTTCGGCCTCTTCGCTTCGCTGGTGGACGCCCTCGCGGCGGAAAAAGTTTAGGGAAGTTCGGATCGAGTCTCCCGGCCGCCGCCGGTGGATTCTTCATCCCACGAGAGTTGCGGCATTCGCTTTTGACTTGATCAGGGTTCCCCAGGAGAGACTTCGATGGTCGACTTGCACCACCACCTGCTGCCGGGCCTCGACGACGGGTCCACCGACATGGAAACCTCGGTCAAGATGGCGGAGATGGCGGCGCGGGACGGCATCACGCACATCGTGTGCACACCCCACGCCAACGACCGCTACTTCTTCAACCGCGAGAAGAATGCCCGGCTCATCGAGGAACTCCGCACCCGCATCGGCGACAAGCTGGGGGGCAAGCTCACGCTCGGCCTCGGCTGCGACTTCCACATGTCCTACGACAACATCCAGGACGCGCTGGACTACCCCGGCCGCTACTCGATCAACGGCAAGAAGTACCTGCTCGTCGAGTTTCCCGACACCGCGATCGCCGAGTCGACCACCGACAACCTCTACGAACTCATCGTGTCCAAGCAGCGGCCCATCATCACCCACCCGGAGCGCAATCCGGTGATCCAGCGCCACCCGGACCGACTGGCCGCCTGGATCCGCGAGGGCGCGCTGGTGCAAGTCACCGCGTCGAGCTTCACGGGCCGGTTCGGGCGCACCGCCCAGGCCACGGCCGAGGATTACATGAAGCGCAACTGGGTTCACTTCCTGGCGACCGACGCACACAACCTCGACCACCGCCCCCCGGTCATGAGCGTCGGCTACGACTGGGTCAAAAAGAACTATGGAGAGGAGACCGCGGAGCGGCTGTGCGTCACCAACCCCCGCGCGGTCTTCGACGGTGCCGACCTGCCCGACCAGCCGGACGCCAAAGAGCTTTACGCCCACTTCGACGAGGACCAGAAGGAAGCGTATGGGCACAAGAAGGTCGGGTTTTTCCGGCGCATGTTCGGAGCCGGGGCGGACTAAGCGCCTGCCGTAACGGAGCCACACCCGCGGCCTCGCGCGCGTCCATTGTCGTCGCGGGCTCTCCGCCCATGCCGTAGAGAGACTCCGCCGTCACCGCCCCGCCGCTCGACGTCGCCACCCGCGTTCCGTCCGGCGCGTATTGATACCGGGTCGAACCGTTCACCGCGCTCAGCCGGCCCTCCCCGTCACTGACCCATGGAACTGTAGGTGCTCGGGTCCTGATTTGCCGTAAGCGTCCCGATCTTCCCATCTGGACTGCGGGCATTGCTGAGCTGACACTGGATCGATGGATCAGCCGGCAGTGGCGGTGAGGCAAGTTCGCGTGCGGCGGCTGGTGGCGGAAAAGCGACGGATTGTGGAGCGGATGCTGGAGCCCGGCTCGAGTGTTCTCGCATCGCGCAAGAGCCTGGCTTAAACCCGAACGTGGTCTTTCACTGGCGGCGCGAGTGTCGCGAGGGCAGGTCCGCCGAAGGTGGACTGCTGCCCGCGGTGGTAAGCGGCAGCGAGCCGCCAAGGGGACGTGAAGCTCGATCGCAGCTTTCTCGACGAAGCTTCCGGCAAAGATGTGCGGCGGCCCGAGCTCGATCGTATGCTCGCCTTCGTGCGCGAGGGCGATACGGTGCTGTGCCACTCCATGGATCGGCTGGGCCGCAACCTCGACGACCTGCGCCGGCTCGTGCTCGGGCTGACCGGCCGCAGCGTGGAGGTGCAGTTCGTCAAGGAGCAGCTCAGGTTCACGGGCGAGGACTCGCCCATGGCGAACCTGCTTTTGAGTGTGATGGGTGCGTTCGCCCAGTTCGAGCGCGAGCTGATCCGGGAGCGCCAGAGGGAAGGCATCGCGCTGGCCAAGCGCGCCGGGGTCTACCGGGGACGCAAACGCACGCGCTCGCCCGAGCGCGCCGCCGAGCTCGATAGGAGGGCCGCGGCCGGGGAGCCCAAGGCGGCGCTCGCGCGCGAGTTCGGCATCGACCGCACGACGGTGTACCGCAACCTCCAGGCGGCCGCGGCCGAAGGGGCGCGGCAGTGACGCGCCCGGTGACCCGCTCCGCCCAGCGCTCGCTCCACTGCCCGTGCGGGCGGGCGAAGATCGTAGCGCGCGGGCTGTGCGGGGTCTGCTACACGCTGCGCCGGCAGGACGGGCGCTACTTCGGCGGGCTTGCGGGAAGCCGTGCTCGCCCGCGACGGCCGGTGCTGCCGGGTCTGCCACACGCCGGAGCGAGGCAAGCGCTCGCTCGCCCGTGCACCACCGGGTGCCGGGCCGTTCCGAGCTCGGGCTGATGCTCACACTCTGCCCCGGCTGCCACGCCAAGGTGACCCGCACCGCGGTACTCCGCGCTGACTGGCAGCCGCTGCTGCGCACGCTCTGGCGCGAACAGCACCCGCGCGCCCATGAGCAGGGCCGGCTCGACTTCGCCCTGCGTCCGCCGGCAGCGGTGCCGATGCCCCTGTTCCTGTGAACGGGGCGGAAGGAAACTTAGTCCAGCAGGGTGGGCGGTCAAATCGCCACCCAGCGCCGTTGAAGAATGCTCCTTAGGTACTGTGCGCGCAGACGCGTGTCCTTTTCACCACTGCTCCGCCGTTCACATTAAATCCGCGACGCTCCTGTCTCCTAAGTCATATAAGAGCGCCTAGAGGTTTTTCCTACGTAGGTATTTATAAAGAACACAGCGCCCAGCCAACGACGCTTTACTGCCAGCTCATGACTCTAAAGCGCCTTCTATGTATGAGCACGAGCTTGGTGTTGATAGAAATATCCAGTAGGATGCAACAACAGGAACTTGCTTACCTTCCTCGTTCTCGCCGGATTGCCACTGCCTAGTTATCGCCTTGCATACAGCAAGAGTTTTTTTGTAACCTCGTCTCCGATTTTTAGCAAATGATCAGCATTCCTTATAAATGCTATGTACCCGGGGTGTTTGCTCCAACTGAGATCGCTTGCCATGTCTACCAATGCATCTCAGTTTTTGCCATAGCAGTTTGGAAACTGCATTGCTTCAGCAAATCTTGATATAAGCATTGGTACTGACGATGCTCCAAAGACGTCAATCTCAAAGACGCCGTACCCCCACTCTGCACATTGGCTTCGCACTGCATCAGTATCAATCTCTCCTTCCTCATAACAGCGTATAAAAGGAGGCTGCATCGCACCTTCTTTTTCTGTGAACAACCTTACCATTACGCCTCCTGCTTATCTATTGTATGTAGAAAATGTTTCATAGTGATTAGCAGTATAGTAGACCTCTCCAGTAGCACCAGTACTACCAGCGATGTCCCTCTCCCAGTTTGCCCCGATAAAGGAGCTGTATATCTGCGATAGTAACCAAGAGGCTTAGACGGAAGCACCCCATTGAAGCTATCATAAGGGCTTCCTTTGGTTGTTCCATTTTCTATTTGCTTCAACACACCTTCAACTGCTCTTTTCTCAATTGGTGTCAACGCTCTTGATATTTGAGATGCCTCACCTGCTATATCTGCTGTCGTTGACAAAGCAGCTGCATCTAAGCCGAGCCTGATACCAACCGCTACAAATTCTCCAGCTGCACTTAAAGCTATATTAGTAATGAAGAAGTTGATTGCGGCTTGTCCGCCGAAGCCGATCAGAGCGGCTCCGGCCTGGTTTGCAGGCCCGGCTAGGCCGGGGCAGTCGGGAGCCGGAGCTTGCGCATAGACACCGGTTCCCGCGTTTCCATCGTAGTCCGTATAATTATAGCCGAGGTCGCCCGAACCGTTGAATTGAAAGCTGCCTATATCAATGAAGCCTTTTACGTAAAAGTTGTTCCCACCAAGGCTTTTCTGGCAGTTTCCGCCATCATCCGATGAAACGCTGATTACTGATAATCCATGCTCCGGGCCAGGTGCGCTTGCAGCGTCCGGGTCTCGATCCCGGCCTCCCCCAGCTTCTGCGCCGCGCGGCTGGTCGGCGCGAAGCTCTCCACTCGGTAGCCCGAGGCTTCCGCCCCTTCCCGGATCACCGCGAGCGTAGTTCCGGCTGCCCGTACTCCCCGCGCTCGATCTCAAAGCCCAGCCCGCGCAGCCGCAGCGCTGGCTCCGCCCGGTATATACCCCGTCGCATAATTCTGGCTCGCGAAGAGCTGCCGCGGCTGCAGCGCGCGCGGGCCACCGTACTTCCGTCGTCGCTCCGGGATCGTTCGCGTCCCACGCGCTCGCCATGTACGTTCCCAGGTAGTACCGCTGGAGCGGCGTCAAGGTGTAGAGCAGCGGGACAACAGCGGACTTAGCCCGGCCCCGAACCCGAACATGAGGGCGATCTCGGGCAGGAGCTACAGCCCTTGCTGCTCAATCTGGGCGCTCGCCAGCTACAGGCGGGTGTACCGCTTGTAAACACACCGGCTCTGTTGACATCCCTTGCCGGAGATGAATGAAGTAACGGCAGCTCGGGTTCAGCGTGAACCGCGATGGCTGAAATCGGATTGTTGCCTTTCGCTCGGCTGGCTCTTGAAGTGGGCCAGGCAGTGCTGCCCGCGCGGCGCGCGAAATTCAGCAAGCGGCTGTTCAGGCAGCCTCAGCTGCCGGATCTTTTGTGCCTGATGCGCTACGAGGACTGGACTTTTCGCGATGCCGAGGTGCGCCTGCGCGAGCATGCCGAACCGCGGGTCGCTCTCGAACTCGACTCGGCTCTCGATCCCTAAATGCTGACTAGTCGCCGAGTTTCACATTGCGGCGTCTTTGGAGCTCGTCTCGGTTCACAGCCAGAGTTTCCAGTCCCAGCACCATCCCTGGCTGAAACTTCTCCGGGCCGATCGTGTATTTGAGCAGGGTCGCCTACCTCAACGAAGCGGCATTGAGATTTGCGGGTTCGCAAATCGACGTAGAGGCAAATCGCGAGAGTCAGGTGTCCGTTCGTGCGGGTCCACACTGAAACATTCCCCGGATCGCTGTGCGGCAAGGTGCACTGCATCAGCTGGCGTGCCATGTAGGAGCGCTCGATATCTCTCGGGTTCATGCGGATGTCGGTGACGGCATCGAGGATCATTCCGATATGCTTGCTGGACTTCATGGCGTAAGTGCGTCCTGGCGTCAAAACGCCAATGATCGCTCGCAAGCACCTTGACCGGAACGGACTCAAGCAGTTCCTGAGGATGGAAAGGGCCAAGCTGACGCGAACGTGGCTTTTCCGGCGGGAAAAGCCGCAAGGAGATACTCTCCGCGCCTAATAGTCGTCAGGAAAACCGCCCCTAGAGCCCCAGCCCGCCATCCACGGTGATTACCTGCCCTGTCAGGAACGGCGTAGCCGAGGCCAGCCAGCAAACCACCTCGGCGACGTCGCCGGTGGTTCCGTTGCGGCGCATCGGGGTCTTCTCGGCGAAGTGGGCGTACGCCGCGTCCGGCTCCCCGCTCGTCACGATCATGCCCGGTGCCACGCAGTTCACCGCCACCTCCGGTGCCCAGGCCTTGGCCATGGTCTGCGTCAGCATATGCAGCCCGGCCTTGGACGCGCAGTAATGGGGGTGCGTCGCCCAGGGATGCAGCCCGCCCAGCGAGCCCAGGTTGACGACCCGGCCCACGTGCGGCGAGGCCCGAAGGTGCGGCAGCGCCGCCTGCGCCGCGAGCCAGGGAGCGCGCGTGTTGGTCAGGAACATCGCGTCCCAGGCTTCCGGTGTCAGCGTGTCGAGGCTGGCCGTCTCGAATGCCCCGGCGTTGTTGACCAGGATGTCGAGCCTGCCCGCCCAGCTTACGGCAGCGCCCACGGCGTCGTGAATCGAGCCGGGATCGTGGAGGTCGCAGCGGAACGCCTCCGCCCGGACCCCGAGCGCGCGCAGGGCCGCAACAGTTTTCCGCGCTTCCTCGCGGGACCGGTTGTAAGTGATCGCGAGGTCGGTGCCTGCCTCGGCCAGGGCCCGCGCGATGCCCGCGCCGATGCGAATCGCCGCGCCGGTGACGAGCGCCGCGCGGCCGGCCAGAGGTTTTTCGGTGGAGTGCATAGCCGGATAGTACCCGCTTGCCCCGCAATGCAACACCGACCGCACGGGTTGCTTGCCCGGCACAACTTTTCCCGGCAGCTTTTCATCTAGAACATAGAATAGGGTTCAGCCCGTGCACGCACGATGTTCCATCCCGGTTGCCGCGCTTTGCCTGCTCCTCGCGGGCTGCGCCGCCGTACGCGGGCCCAAGCTGGCACGCGGTGGCGCGCCCGCGCTCGACCCCGAGCCGCGCAACGCCGTCAACCCGAACGCACCTTTCGCGGTAGCTTCCACCGGGCCGCGCCTCCGAAAGCGCGAGCCGCTGCTCGACGTTAACGGCGTCCCCCCTTGTGAATCGAGGCAGCTCGGCCTTTTCGAGTCCGGGGCGGCGAGCAACGGCGCGCGCCACGTGGTCCGCCTCTCCTT
>CAXUEU010000146.1:0-7027 GCA_964250195.1 uncultured Acidobacteriaceae bacterium | reverse complement strand
AAAGTTTCCCCAGCCTACCCACGCCCCCGCACCCCCACAATTCCCTTTTGGGTGACGGCGGTTACGTGCGCGAACCCGAAAAATCGCGATTCGGCGGCGGCGGGGCAAAACCGTGGGCGAAACTTGCCTTTAAGGCATACCCTCCCCGTTTGAAAGGTATAGCTCCCAGGCAAATGTTCCGCTCAGATGAACTTCTCCCAACTGCACGAGCGCTTGCGCGCGGAACTCCTCCGCCGGATCGAGAAAGGCACCCTGACCAGGGCTTCGATCGCGCGTCTCGCCGGGGTCTCGCAGCCTCATATCTCCAATTTTCTGAACGGCAAAACCCGCCTCAGCCTTGAAACCTGCGACCGCATCCTCACAGCTCTCCATCTTTCCGTCGAGCAGCTGTTTCGCCCTCGCGCCGAACCGGCTCCGGCTGACCCCGCCTATACCGAGTTCCCCCTCTTCAACGCCGACGAACTCGCCGATGCTGACTTTCTCGTTTCCCGCGGGCTTCCGCTTACGCTCCCTCTCGATCGATATGTTCCCACCACTCCGCTCGTTAAACGCCAAGCCCGGCAGCGCTTCGCCGCACTCTTCCTCGATCTGGTCCACACCGACCCCATGCACCCCGTGCTGCTGCCCGGCGACATCGTTCTGGTCGACCGGCATGCGATCGTTGTGGCCCGCGCTGAACCCGCACCGCCCGGCGCGCACATGCCCGTATACGCGGTGCAGCCCGCGCGCGGCATCACTCTGTTTCGCCACGTCGTTCCGGAGCCGGCCCGTGGCCTGTTTCTCCTCCAGCCCGGCAATGGCCGCTTTCCGGCCCAAACCGTCCCGCTCGCCCGGCCCGACAGCGCGAACTCCCCCATCCTGGCCCGTGTTCTCGGCGTCATTCGCCTTCAGCAGTTTCAACTTCTTTGACGCTCCCGCGCGCGAACGCTTCCCGCGCCCTGCCGATCGCTTCCCGGTGCTTCTCCGCCCACTGCCAGACACCGCAAAACGCGTAGCTCAGGCTCTCTCCCATCTGCGTAAGCTCGTACTCCACGCGCGGAGGGATCACCGGGTACACCGTGCGTGTCACCAGCCCGTCGGCTTCCATCCGGCGCAGCGTTTTGGTCAGCATCTTCCGGCTGATCCCGCCGATCGCTTCGCCGACCCGTGTGAACCGCAGCCGGCCATGTTCCTCCAGGGCCTCCAGCGCCAGCAGCGTCCACTTGTCCGCCGCTCGCCCCATGATCTCGCTCACCAGCGCGTCCAGCTCCGGGTCTGTCTCTTCCTGCGGCGCTGTCACGTCCCCGTCTACCGTGGAGCCCATTCCCCATCGCTGCCTTGCCACTCTCCTCTTGGTGCGTATGGAGCCGTCAAGTGCCTACTTCCCGTAAGTGCGTATCCCCCTTACGATAAGTGCAGAGGAGAAACTTCACATGCAATGGACCGGCAACACCATCCTCATCACCGGCGGCGGCTCGGGCATCGGGCGCGGCCTGGCGGAAAGCTTTCACGCGCTCGGCAACAAGATCATCGTTTCCGGGCGCCGCAAGGAAGCCCTCGCGGAGGTCGCGCAGGCCAATCCCGGCATCGAGGCTCTCACGCTCGACATCGAAAGCCCCGAAGCAATCAAATCGTTTGCCGCCGAGCTTAAGGCGAAGTTCCCCGCGCTCAACGTCGTCATTCACAACGCGGGCATCATGCGCAACGAGCGGCTCACCGAGTCCGCGACCGCCGATGCCGAGGCCCACATCGCCACCAACCTGCTCGGGCCCATCCGCCTCAATGCAGCGCTTATCCAGCACTTGATCGAGCAGCCCAAGGCCGCCGTGCTGACCGTAACTTCCGGCCTGGCTTTCTCGCCCATCGCCCTCAACCCGACTTATTGCGCCACCAAGGCCGCCCTGCACTCCTGGACGCAGTCCCTGCGCTATCAGCTCCGCAACTCGGCCGTCGAGGTGATCGAGCTGGTTCCACCTTACGTGCAGACCCATCTCAAGGGCGAGCAGCAGGCCAATGATCCGCGCGCAATGCCGCTGGCCGAATATATCGAGGAGACCTTGAAGCTGCTCCAGGGGGAGCCCACGCCGAAGGAGATCCTGGTCGAGCGCGTCAAGCCGCAGCGCTTCGCGGAGCGCGAGGGTAAGTACGACGAGTTCTTCGCGAACTATAACAAGATGACCACGGACGCGGCCGGGTACTGAAAGCGGTTTCATACGTGGTTTTGCGGCTTCGGCAACCCTCGTGAGCCCGCTTTGCGGCGGGTCTCACGAGGTGCATCCCTGAAGTCGCGCGTTTACAAGACCGCCTGGCAATTACTTCGCGATCACCGGCACCGACACATCCGTCTTTTCCCACTTGATGTGCAGCTCCGTCTTGTTTCCGCTCGTGCCCTCGAAGGCGATCGACATGGTCTCCTGCGGCGGAACAAGCGCCTTCTTCTCCATGGGGATGCGTACCAGGTCCTGCGTCTGGTCGTACTTGGTGCCCCACTGGCCTGTCTGCTTATTCACGATCAGCTCCCAGGTACCCTCGGCGGGCAGCGTGTACAGCGTGTAGTGCCCCGCCGGCACCGCCTTGCCCCCGATCATGAGGTCCGCCTCGGTTTTCAAGTCCGTCGCCGGGTTCGCGCCCGTGCGCCAAACTTTTCCATAGGGGACCAATCCGCCGAAGATCGTGCGGCCCTTTGCCGACGGAGCATTGTAGTGAATCGATACCGGCTTGCCCCCGAGCACGACGGCCGCGTCCTTGGGCGGGCTCGGCATGGCCGCCTGGGCAAGCGCGGCCTCAGCGCCGGTGAAGGTTGCCAGGGGTGCCAGAGCCAGGGTGAATCCTAAAAGCAGTGAAGTCCGTCGCACGCGCGTTCTCCTCGGTGAGTGAAGTCGCCCTGATTGTAGCTCGCCCTCCGCTCACTCCATTAGCCATGTCCAGCTTCCAACTGCCAGTCCTCGCGTCGCGTTCGGGCCAGGGTCATCCTAAGGAGCGAAGCGACGAAGGACTTGCTTTTCTTCCCAACCCTCCAGTCCCGGAGCCGGAACTGCCCCGTCGGGCAAGCCGGCCTGCACAATACCCGCTATCATCAAGCGAGGCCATCCGCGAACATGCCCGTCGTCTCCATCACGCCCGAGCAAGCCAGCACCGCTTCCCCCTCCGAGCGGCACCAATGGTGCGATCAGCTGGAATCCGGCCGAATCCTTTTCTTCCCCGAGTCGCCAATCCCACTCCCGCCCGCCGACCAGGCTTTTTTGCTCGGCCAGGAGCAGGCAAACTCGTCCCTGCACAAGAACATCGCTTACAAGCCCGCCGCCGGCGCGATCACCGGCCTCGGCAAGGCCACGCCGGACCCGCGCCTGCGCGCGATCATGGCCGCTTACTCCGAGGCTTCCGCCTCGTTCCTCGACGGCTTCCTGCCCCTCTACCGGGGCCACCTGCGCCGCGACTACGCCTCGTTCCGCCCGCAAGAGGAGCAGAACCGCGACCTGCCCCTGCGCAAGCGCAACGACCTGCTCCACACTGACGCCTTTCCCACCCGGCCCACCGGCGGCGCGCGCATCCTGCGCTTCTTCTCGAACATCCACCCCACGCGCACCCGCGACTGGGTCGTCGCCGAGCCCTTCCGCGCGCTGCTTCCCCGCTTCGCGCCCGCGCAGATCGCCCCTCGCCCTGAAGGTCCACTGACCCGCTCCGCCAAGTCGCTCGCCGTCTCGCTCGGCCTGGGCTCGGCCATCCCCAGCCTCAAGCGCGGGACTTACGACGACTTCATGATGCGCTTTCACAACTTCCTCAAGGAAAACGAAGCCTGGCAGGCTTCCGCTCCACGCGAGGCGATTGCCTTCCCCCCCGGCTCGAGCTGGATGGTCTTCACCGACACCGTCCCCCACGCCGTCCTCGCCGGCCAGTACGCGCTCGAGCAAACGTTCCTGCTCGCGCCGGAGGGGCAGGTCGCGCCGGAGCACGCGCCGATGAACGCGATCAAGCAAACCGGTAGTCGGAAGCTCGTCAAATAGGTACCGGTTGCCCTGTAATGGCTCAGAGAAAAGAGTCAGTCCTCATCCAAACCGGCGCCTTGATCTGCCGTCCCCTGAACAAGCTCCAGCGCATCTCGGTACAAGAATGGAACCCAAAATTCGACATTTGGACGGGTTCCGCGTATTTCAAAAAGGCCGATCGCAGCCAAGCTATTTGCCCGCTCTGTTGCTTCAGGTAAAGAAACTTGCCATATGCTTGCCAGGGTTGCTGAAGTTTGCTTCGTCTTCTGTCCCCTTAGCTGATTGATCCACTCCTTCATTTGCGGATACTCCGCAAGGAGAGTCTGTTCGAGTCTTACCTTTGATACTTCGGGCAATGCTTCTTTGAAGGCTGGTCTAGCAAAGAGCTGATCGCCTTCGGCTGCATCCTCGCCAATTTCAAGTCGCCGAATCTGAACCTCCCTAAGAGCATTCAAAAAATGAATCAGTTCCCGTGGAGCGTTCGACTTCAGACCGTCTCTGGTGCGAGCTAATATCCAATCTATGGTGTTCGATTTATTTGGGCCGACCTCCACCTGCTGAGGGCAGAATCGGTAGAAGAGCGCTTCCTGTTCGCTTACTTTCTCGTGAACCAAATCCTCGCTTGCGCTGTACGCATTCCGGATGGAATCATTGTGGAGAGCTCTTCTGATTACCAGATTGAGTAATGATGCTCTGTTCCAGCTTATGGTCACTGAGCGAGTGATATGACTTGCTTCCCTGAAGCCACTTGCCGTGATGCGGGTCCAAATATCCGTACGTAGGAAGATCTTGAGTTGAATCTTCACGAGATTGTTGAGATCAAGGTACACGCGAAAAAGCGCTCTTAATGCATTGCTCTCCAGTTCGACATTTTCTGCAAATGCGACATCGAGCCGATCTAGTAGAACCCAGACAGTCACATTAGCCTGCTTAAGCGCGTCATCAGCCAAACTCAAAAGTTCCTCTATAGAGGAGGACTCGGGGATCGCCCGCTTACTGGCTTCTGAAAATACAATCTTACCTTCAAAGCCGAGCTGCGATCCCGTAATAGGGTCTAAAGCAACTTTGGCCCCAATTTCTCGTGGGCGTAGAGCTAAACGCGCGTATGAAGCTACCGAATGTAGGACACTTGCTAATGTCCTCGTTCCCTTAATCAGGTGCTCGCGACTGAGCGCGCTCTTAAGTTTCTCCGCAGGTGCGTTTTGGATCTGAGCATCGTCCAAAGCGCTTTGTACCAGGGTGGCTATGTACAACTTCCATAAGGCAACGAATTCAGCTTCGCTCGCTGGTGGTTCCGTGCTGAGATCTTTGAAGGCCGTCGCTCCTCGCGGGTTCTCCCCACCAATCAGGACGACTTTTCTCTCACGCAGCCCAGCCGTCTTCGCTAGAAGGAGAGAATAGAGAGCACTCTTGCCAGCACCCTTTGGACCATAGATCACATCGATGTCGCCTCTATAGAGGCGGTCCCACTGATCTGTCTGAACAAAATAGGTTTCGAGAACATCAGTCTCCTCCTCGGCGATTCTCTGGCCGAAGGAGGTATGCATCAGAACATCCTTCTTGTTCAAGGGACCTCCAGTGGCCTCGATTCTACAGTGGTCTAGCCAAGAAATGATTGGCCTGCAACCCCGCCGCCCGAGCATGCTCCTCCACCGCCGCCTGCACCCGCAGCGCCAGCGCCAGCGCCGCGCGCGCTTCCTCGCCGGTGACGACCGCCCCTGCCTCCCCGCGTACCGCGCGCACGAAGCCTTCCAACTCCAGACGGAGCGGCTCCCCCGGCACCACCGCAGGCTTGCGTGGGGCCAGCGACGCCCCCTCGACCTCGATCACCAGTAAATCCTGCCGCGCGTAATCGACGGACACATACTGCCCCGGCTGGAAGAACCTGAGCTTCCGCACCCGCTCCGTCGACACCCGCGAGGCTGTGAAGTTCGCGACGCACCCCGACGCGAACTCGACCCGCACGTTCGCGATATCGGTACGCCCCGAGAGAATCGGCAGCCCGACGGCGCGCACCTCGCGCACCTCCGACCCGGCGAGTTGGAGCACGATGTCCAGGTCGTGGATCATCAGGTCCAACACGACGTCGGTATCGAGCGACCGGGGCGAAAAGACCGAAAGCCGGTGCGCCTCGAAAAACATCGGCCCGCGCAGCAAAGCTCCGAGCGCCGCGACCGCGGGGTTGAACCGCTCCAGATGCCCGACCGCCAAAACACGCCGGTGTTCCGAAGATAAGCGAATCAGATCGTCCGCCTCGGCGAGCGACGCAGCGATCGGCTTCTCGACCAGTACATGCACCCCTGCCCGCAGCAGCGCGGAGGCGACCGCATGATGGGTCGAGGTGGGGGTACATACGCTTGTCGCGTCCACCCGCAAACCGGAGGCCAGCAGCTCTTCGACCGACCCGAACATGGGAACGTCGCCGGGAAATCCCA
Source organism: uncultured Acidobacteriaceae bacterium (assembly GCA_964250195.1). GTDB lineage: Bacteria > Acidobacteriota > Terriglobia > Terriglobales > Acidobacteriaceae > EB88. Next base: position 627 of record CAXUEU010000146.1, on the reverse strand, counting down.
GGGGGTCCACGACCGCCGCCAGACGCACCCCGGGCAGCTCGCGATACACCCGGATGTGGTTGCGTCCGAACGCTCCCGCGCCGACGACCGCTACCTGCAGCTCAGGGGGGCCGATCAGCGGGCTTTGCCTTGAATGGTCCCCAGGCACCGCGTGTACATCTCCAGGAGCATCGAGACCTGGTCCTCCGGCTTAGCCGAGCTCGCGGCTGTAAATCCCGTCGAAGGCGAGGTGGTCCGCAGGATGTTCGTGCTGCCCGCGACGAACTTCAAGAGGTCGAGCGCGATGTCCTCGTCGCGCCGCGAAGGGCCGTTTGAAGCAGGGGCTGTGGGGGCGGCGGGCTGGGTCGTCGGTTCATCCATTTTCGGTCTGGTCTCCAAGCTCGATGCTAGCAAAATCGCTCCGAAAGCGGTCTCGCAAGGGGCTCACGCCCGCTTGCGGGTTTACGGAGGCAGTTCTAGCGCAGCACCGCTTCCACCTGCTCCAGCCCCCACTCCAAATCGTCGCGCTCGATCACCAGCGGCGGCGACACCCGGATCACCCGCTCGTGCGTCTCCTTGCACAGCACGCCTCGCGCGCGCAGCGCCTCGCAGTACGGCCGCGCCGGCTCGTCGAGCTCCACCCCGATC
>CAXUEU010000145.1:2766-7111 GCA_964250195.1 uncultured Acidobacteriaceae bacterium | reverse complement strand
GTGCTCCTTTCGGCTCTGGCACTCGCCGCCGCGGCTGCCGTGCCCGCGCACGCGCAAAAAACCGTTTTCGCCCACTACCTGCTCACCAACCAGGATTACGCGAACGACTCCGACACCACACAGGAAACCAAGATCGCCGCCTACGAGCGCGAGATCAAGCAGGCTCAGGCAGCCGGGATCGACGGCTTCGCCCTGAACGTGGGCGGTTGGCTCAACCAGACCTACTACATTCGCTACTCGGCCCAGATGTTCGAGGCGGCGGCCCGGCTCAACTCCGGCTTCAAGTTGGTCTTCTCGGCCGACATGTGCTGCGGCAACGGCGTCAACGACGTGGAAGACATGGTGCGCCGCTTCGTCAACGACGCCCGCTACAACGCGGTTTACTACAAGCAGGGCGGCCGCCCGGTGCTCACCACCTTTTCCGGCGAGAACCTGGGCACGAGCTTCTGGCAGCAGGTCAAGTCCGACCTCGCGAACGGCACCAATCCCTCGTCCGCGACCGAGTCGACGGCGCTTGCCGAGGTTGCGGGTGCGCCCTCAAACGCCGGGGTCAACATCTTTCTCGTACCTGCCTTCTTTTGGGGCGGCGAAATCCCGACGCAGGCCTCCATCCAGCAGGGCTTCAGCCAGTACCAGTCCATCATCGACGGCTCGTTCTACTGGGGTATTGCCGGGGTTCCAGGCGGCTCACCCGACCAGATCCCCTCGAGCGAGGCCTATGCCTCGGTCCTCCACGGTGCCGGCAAGCTCTATATGGCTCCGGTTACCCCACAGTTCTGGGGCGCGAACGCCAACCGGTACTACGAGTATTCCGGGTATCAGGGATTTCGCAAGATGTGGCTCGACGCGATCAACGTTTCGAAGCCCGACTGGATCGAGCTGATCACTTGGAACGACTTCATCGAGGGCAGCTACGTCAGCCCGATCGACGACCCGAACAAATACCCGAATGCCAACTTCCTCGACACCACCGGCGTCCCGGCGAGCACGCTCGGCTACTTCCACTCGCACTACGGCTTCTACGACCTGCTGCCGTTCTTCATCCAGTGGTACAAGACCGGCGCGCAGCCCGCGATCACCCAGGATGCCGTGTACTACGCCTATCGAACCCAGCCGGCGAGCTACGACGCGGGCACCCCCTCGGTCGCGAACAAGTACGGCCCGGTCAGCGACCAAATCTACATCACCTCGAACCTGACCGCGCCGGCCAGCCTGAAGGTGACTTCGGGCGGCCAGACGGCGGTGCTGAACCTGCCCGCCGGGTCCAGCGACACGCAGACGCCCTTCCTGCCCGGCAACGCGCCTTCCTTCGAGCTGGACCGCAACGGGACCGTGATCGGCTCGGGAGCCGGAACGGACCCGATCCAGGCCGCGCCCAAGTACAACGACTATTACTACTCGACCGGCGACTTCCTCGGCTCGGCGGGCGGGAGTACCGGCGGCGGCGGGGGCACGCCCGTGCCGGCGGCACCGACGGGCCTGGCGGCCTCGGCCGGGAGCAGCTCCATCGCGCTCAGCTGGACAGGCAGCGCCGCGGCAGCGTCCTACAACGTCTTTCGCGGGACCGCCTCCGGCGCGGAAGCCGCCCAGGCCCTGGTCACCGGGCTTACTGCGTCCAGCTACACCGACACCAGTGTGAACGCGGGCACCACGTACTACTACAAGGTGTCCGCAAACAACGCGAGCGGGGCTTCCCCGCAGTCCAACGAGGCTTCAGCGCAGGTGGCTTCCGGATCCGGCTCGGGCGGGGGCGGAACGGGTTCCGGCCAGCCTGACCTCGTGGTCACCTCAGTCTCGTTGAGTCCGGCAAGCCCGTCGACGGGGAGCCCGGTGGTGTTTACGGCCGTGGTTAAGAACCAGGGCACGGGCGCGACTCCCGCGGGCGTGGTGCTGGGCGTCGGGTTCGATCTGGACGGCGCGGCGGGCGCGACAACCTGGGAGGATACCGACACGGCCTCACTGGCTCCGGGCGCTTCGGTGACCCTGACGGCGACCGGCGGACAGGGCGGCAAGAACTCCTGGACGGCCGCGGCCGGCGCGCACACGGTCACCGCCTGGGTGGACGACGTGAACCGCATCGCGGAGTCGAACGAAAACAACAACAAGCTCACGCAGAACTTCAGCGTGGGCGCGTCCACGCTGACGCCCGTGGTGCAGATCGACGCGGGCGGGGGCGCGGTCAACCCGTTCGCGGCCGATGAGGACTTCAACGGCGGCACGCAGTACAGCAGCGGCGCTGCGGTCGACACGAGCGGCGCGGCCAATCCCGCGCCCGCGGCGGTGTACCAATCCTCGCGCTGGGGTGCCTTTACCTATACCGTTCCCGGACTCACGGCCGGGGCCAACTACACGGTGCGCCTCCACTTCGCGGAGCTCACTTGGACGGCGGCCGGTCGGCGCAAGTTCAACGTGGCGGTGAACGGGGCGTCGTTCCTTTCCGGGTACGACATCTTCACCGCCGCCGGCGGGGCGAATCGGGCGGTCACCGCCCAGGCCGCGACCACGGCGAACAGCGCGGGGCAGGTGGTCCTGAGCTTCACGAACGGCGGGGCCGACAACCCGGAGGTGAGCGGGATTGAGGTTTTGCGCTAACCCGGCCAAGCGGGGGCTTCGCATTGAAGCCCCGCTTGCACGTTCTTGAAATCAACCGGGATTACAACCTTGGCCGCGGTCTGCTATAACGTTGCGCGAAGCGGACCGGCGGCCTTCCCGGAGTGAAATTGAACAAGCCGTCCGCTTGAGTCCAAGGAGAACAACCATGCCCTCCCGTTTTACCCTTCGCACCTCCGGCACATCGGCGGTTCTCGCCGCCGCGGCTGTACTCGCCCTGCCTGCCGCTCACGCGCAAAGGACCGTCTTCGCGCACTATCTCGTCACCAATCAGGATTACCAGGGCGACACCGACCCGACCCAGGAAGCCAAGATCGCGGCCTATGAGAAGGAAATCCTGCAGGCCAAGGCGGCCGGCATCGACGGCTTCGCGCTCAACGTCGGCGGCTGGCTCAACCAGACCTACTACATCCGCTATACGGCGCAGATTTTCGAGGCCGCGGCCCGGCTCGACAATGGCTTCAAGCTGGTCTTCTCCGCCGACCTGTGCTGCGGCCTCGCGGCGAACGATATCGAAGACATGATGCGCCGTTTCGTCAACGATCCTCGATACTCCAGGGTCTACTACAAGCGGCGCGGCGTGCCGGTGCTCACCACCTTCGCGGGCGACGGGCTCGGCGTGCCGGCCTGGCAGCAGATTCGCGCCGACCTGAAGAACGGAACCAACCCCTCCGCCACGGTCGAGCCCACCGCCCTCGCCGAGGTCGCGGGCGCGCCCTCCAACGCCGGGCTCAACCTCTTCCTGGTGCCCGCCTTCTTCTGGAACGGCCAGGAGCTGCCGAGCCTCACGCAAATCGAGCAGGGCTTCCAGCAGTGGTCCTCTACCCTCGACGGCTTCTTTTACTGGGGCATCGCGGGCGTGCCTGGATCGAACAGCTCGGTCGATCAGCTCCCGGTGAGTGCAAACCAGGCCGCGGTCGCCCGGCGCAACGGCAAGCTGTATATGGCCCCCGTCGCCCTGCAGTTCTGGGGCGCGAACGCCAACCGTTATTACGAGTACTCGGGCTTCGCCGGTCTACGCAAGATGTGGCTGGACGCGATCGACGTCACGCATCCGGAGTGGGTCGAGATCGTCACCTGGAACGACTTTGTCGAAGGCACCTACGTGAGCCCCATCGACGACCCGAACAAATACCAGTACGCGAACTACCTGAACACTTTCGGCATCCCGCTGGGTACCCTGGGCTACTTCCACTCGCACTACGCCGCGACCGACCTCCTGCCGTTCTACATCGAGTGGTACAAAACCGGCTGGCAGCCCCGGATTCGCAGAGACGCGATCTTCTACGCGTACCGCACGCAGCCGGCGAGCTACGACGCCGGGACGCCTCCGGTGGCGAACAAATACGGCCCGGTGAGCGACCGGATCTACATCACCGCCAACCTGACCGCCCCGGCGACCCTGAAGGTGACCACCGGCGGCCGGAGCGTCTACCTGAACCTGCCGGCGGGGTCGACCGACACGGAAACCCCGTTCCTGCCCGGGACGGCCCCCTCCTTCGAGCTGGACCGCAACGGCACGGTGGTGGGGACGGGTCTGGGGACCGATGCCATCCAGGCCGCGCCGCAGTACAACGACTACTACTATTCGACGGGGGACTTCTTCGGAGCCCGCGCCAGGGACCGGCATGACGACGGGACGGAGGAGACGGAGTAGACCGCCGGGGGCGGCGGGGCGCTCGCGCGCGCGGGCGCCCCCCCCGCCCCGCAAAGAGAGGGAGGGGGGGGGGGCAGG
>CAXUEU010000145.1:0-2756 GCA_964250195.1 uncultured Acidobacteriaceae bacterium | reverse complement strand
GCCTCCGGCTTCGCCCGCCGGGCGGGGCGGGGGGCGCGCGCGCCCGGGCCCCCCCCCCCTCGCCTAAAAGATCTTCAGCTTGATGGACAAGTACTGTTTCGGGTTCTCGCGAATAGCGGTAATCAGGTGGTTGGCGCTGGCCAGCGTGGAGTCGGCGTTGTTGTAGAGCGATGGATTGCGGACGAGCTGACCCAGGGTGCCTTCGCCGTTGTCGGCGCGGGAGAGGATCGAGTCGAGCCGGGTCACGGTGTCCTGCAGCCTGGCCGCGAACTGCGGATCCTTGGCCAGGACACCCAGGCCGCCCCGCCCGGCATTCACGTCGGCCAACAGGCCGTTGAGGCTCGCGGTGGACTGCTGGAGGTTGTTGTAGAGCGAGGGGTCCTTGATGAGGCGGCCGATGGAGCCCTGGCCCGAGTCGATCTGCGTGGTGATCGCGTCCACGTGGGCGACGGTGTCGTTGATGCGGTTGTAGAGCGAGTCGTCGGTGGCGAGCTTGCCGATGGTGCCCTTGCCGTTCGCGATGCCGTTCACGAATTTGTTCAGTTGATCGACCGCGTTTGTCGCTTTGTTGTAGAGGTCCGGGTTGTTGATGAGCTGGCCGATGGAGCCTCGGCCGGTGTTGAGCGAGTCGACCAGCGAGTCGAGCTTGGCCAGGATGGTGTTGACCTGCTCGATGGTGCCCTGGCTGGACTTGATCACGTCGGACAGCGAGGGCGACTCGTTGGTCGGCAGCTCGCCGTTCTCCTGGATGGGGCCCTTCTGCGCGGACTTCGAATTGATATTCAGGACCGTGTCGCCCAGTACGCCGACAGTTTCGAGGCTGGCCTGCGAGTCCTGCCGCACGTTTCTCGCATACTTGCCCGCGATCTTCATCGTGACCTCGACCGGGGTGAGCTTGCGGCTGGTGTCGATCTTGATCGTCTTGACCGAGCCGACAGTGACGCCTTCCAGGTTGACCTGGCCGCCCACTTTCAGGCCTGCCGAATCCTCGAAGTACGACCGGACGGTGAGCTTGTGCGAGAAGGGGCCGCCGCCGGAGGTGCCGGAGATGAGGAAGATGAGGGCGGTGAGCGCCAAGAGCGCGGCGAAGACCAGCACGCCCACTTTCAGTTGAGACCAATGCACTTCCTGCTGGCTGGGCACGCGTGTCCTCTTTGGTGTTTTTTGGGGGCTCTGGACGATTCTAGCCCGCCGGTAATGGCTTAGATGGCTGGCGGGTTACCACGTTGCAGCATTTGGACCCTCGAAGACAACGACCGCGAATGCGTAGCGGTCGGTGTGGGTCAGCGACAGCAAGGTGCGCTCGACCCCCAGCGCGGCGGCCGACGCGAGGGCGCGCCCGTGCAAAACGAGCCGGGGCGCGCCTTCGGGCGAGCGCGTCACTTCAAACTCCCGCCAGCCGACGCCCCGGCTCAGGCCCGTGCCCAGCGCCTTGGCCCCGGCCTCCTTGGCGGCGAAGCGCGCGGCCAGGTTCTGCTCCGGGCAGCGCTTGGCCGCGGCGTAGGCTCGCTCGCCGGGGGTGAAGACGCGGAGCAGAAAGCGTTCGCCGAAGCGGTCGAGCGACGCCCTGACCCGGTCCACCTCGACCAGGTCCGTTCCTAAACCCAAAATCATCGAAGCCACGACCGTCGAATCACGATCGTCGAACCCAAGATCATCGGCTTATGCTACGCCCGTTTTCCGGGCCGTTCCGGGCTCTTTCGGGCAATCTTGATTTTGTACGCCGGACGGCTCAAGAAAACGGCCCCAGCGGACGATGAGAGAGGTATGAAGAATGCTGCCGACGAGTGGAACCTGCTCCTGATCGCAACCTGCGCGACCGCCCCGAAAGGTTTTCTGGAGCCGCTCGCCGCGGCCGTGGTGGCCTGCCGGGGCTGGGTGCTCGCCAAGGGCGAGGTGAGCGCGCGCTGCGCCGATATCGACTTCGAGTTCGCGCGGCAGTACGCGGTCGAGGTGTACGGCCTGCTCGTCGGCATGGGCGTGGAACTCAGCACGGAAGCCCATGAGCAGCTGACCAGCCTGTACCAGTGCACGCGCCACGCCGGGGCGGAGGCTGAAGGCTCGCCCGTGCGCGTCCACCTGACCCTGTACGCGGCCGAGGGCGGGGAGGAGTTCCTGGGCGAAGGCAGCTGGGGCACCCGCGAGGCGGCCTGAGCCCGCTCAGCCCGCGTTCACCAGCCCGTACCGCCGCTGCCAGGTTTCGCGCAGGGCGGCCCACACCATCGCCTTTTCCTCGGGGGTAGCTTCCCCGTCGGGGTCGGCGGCGAAGCGCTGGGCCTCGGCCTTGGCTTGCTCCAGCAGCGCGCGATCGCGGATCAGCGAAGCAACGCGGAAGTCCGGAAGCCCGGACTGGCGCGTCCCGAAAAACTCCCCCGGGCCGCGCAGCTCGAGGTCCAGCTCGGCCAGCTCGAAGCCGTCCTGGGTCCGCACCATCGCCGCCAGACGCTCGGCGGCGGCCTCGGCAATCCTACCTCCGGTCACCAGAATGCAATAGGACTTTGCGCTGCCCCGGCCCACGCGCCCCCGCAGCTGGTGCATCTGCGAGAGCCCGAACCGCTCCGCATGCTCGATCACCATGGTGGTCGCGTTCGGGACGTCGACGCCGACTTCGATCACGGTGGTCGACACCAGTACATCGATCTCCCCCCGCGCGAACCGCCGCATCTGGATGTCCTTTTCGTCCGCCGGCAGACGCCCGTGCAGGAGCCCCAGGCGCAATCCTGCGAGCGCCCCGCGGCGCAGTTCCTCGTACATCT
>CAXUEU010000144.1:0-7236 GCA_964250195.1 uncultured Acidobacteriaceae bacterium | reverse complement strand
AAGTTGTTGAGCACCGTTTTGACGCCGGCGACCGAGCCCGCCTCGTTGGAGGCGAGGACGCGGGCGGCTTGGGAGTCGACCTGCCCATTGAGGCTGACGACGGCGTGCGCGACCGAGGGCGTGATGGTCATGCCCGCGAAGGCGGGCTCGTGCCGGAGCACGGACTGGACGCGCGCGAGCAGTTGCAGGTCGGTCGGGGTCTTGGTCTGCGCCTGCATGGCGGGCGCGGCAAGAGCGGAGGCGGCGAGGGCGAAGGTGAGTGCGGGTCGGAGTGTCATAAGAAGGGCTCGCGATTTCGGCGTTGCTGTCCAGTTGTCGTTGCTTCGGAGTGGAAGGTGCGTCCCACTCCCCGGTACGACGGTGGAAACACATCGAGGATAGCGAAGTTTCGCGAAAACGAGGAGAGTACCTTCGTTATGCCTTGGCTTGCTCCACCATCCGGACCAGAGCCGCGCGTACCACCCCAGGGTCGGCGGCCTCCGCGGGGAAGCTGATGCGCGCGCCTCGCACGCCATCCGCGGTGGTGAGGCGCAGTGAAAACCCGAGCCGGTCGACAGCGGTCATGGCGGCTTCCGATGCCTCGATGCCGGCATGGGCGCGGGCGAGCACCAGCATGGCGTCGACGTGGTCGGCGTTCATGTGCTCCAGGATGCGGGCCGCGAAAGGGGCGAGCGGGTCGGACGCGGCCTTTGCGTACTCCCCCGCCTCGACCCAGCCCATGACGCCGAAGCCGCCGACGTAATACACATCCACCAACTCGAGGCGGAAGAAGGCAAAGTCGGCGAACTCGACCCAGTACCGGCTGTTGGGGTGCTTCTCCAGGTAGATCGCGCGCGCCTCGGCCAGCTCCGGCTCCGGTATGGGGCGCGCTTCGCCGAGCAGCGTGGCCCGTGCCGCGCCCAGGACGTCTCCGTCCAAAGCGGCTTGCGCGACGAACAGGCTGGCCCGCGGGTCGGCCCGGAGATTCTGCGTGTGCATCGCCATGGCGCTGATGAGGAACAGCGGGCGGCCCAGCGGGTCGAGCGCATAGGGCATCAGCGACCCGAACGGGAAGCCGGGGTGCTTGCGGGACAGAGTCGACAGCGTGGCGGAGGACGCCATGGAAACCAGCGTGCGGACGCGCTCCGCGTGGGCCGGCTCAGGCGGCTGCGGGAGCGCGGGACCGGTGGAGGCGTGCTGGCGAGGGGCGGCGGGCATGGAGGCGTCGGTTCTCCTAGGTACCGGATAGCTTCTGGGCGGCTTCGTCCTTCATGCTAGAGCAGGCGGCAGTGAGCCGTCTTCCGGCCCGAGACGCTTCCGCCCTCAAGAGCTGCCCATGACCAGGCCGAGGGCGTCCTCGCGGGAGCGCGAATGCCAGCCCACGAAGGCCCCGCCGACGCCGCGCTCGACGACGATCTCGAGCGCGGCGTCCAGAATGCTTCGCGCCCGGTGAGTTTAGGAGGCGCGCTCGATTGCGTCAGGTCGGCGCATCGCGAGCTTAGAAGTGGTAGGCGATCCCGATGACGGGATTGGAGATGAGCTCGTAGCGATTGGTGTTGGTTACGTTGCCGGTGGGGTTCAGCGAGGGGGCCTTCACAAAAATGCCGCGGTATTGGACGCGGATGTCGAAGGAGGGGTTAATCTCGTAGGCCACGCCGCCGCCGAAGGGGACGCCGATCGCGGTCGCACTCTTGCCGGGGAAGAAGTTGCTCTTGTTGTCGTTGATGGCCCCGAAGAAATACGCGCCCACGCCGCCCTCGGCGAAGGGGAAGAAGTTGCGGTACGAGAAGGCCGAGTAGACGTACTCGGCGGAGAACTCCTGGAATTGGGTGTGCTCGCGGTAATTGACGCCCAGGTTGGAGTTGTACTTATTAATGTAGCGGTTGTAGCCGTAGTTGGCCTCGACCGCGCCGCGCGGGGTGAGCAGGTAGCGGTAGCTGCCGAGCACGCCCAGTTGAGCGACCGTGCCGGTCTGGCGGATGCCGTTGCCGACGACCTCCGGGGAGAAAAGGGCGGAGTAGCTGACGCTGGCGTCCTGGCGGCTTTCCTGCGCGAGGGCCGGGACGGCTGCCGATGCGAGGCAGGCGAGCGAAAGGAGCAGTTTCTTCATGCGGTGTAGTCGCCTCATGCCCGGCGGCGCTTGTGGATGGCTCGCGCGGGCCGCCCCTTCGCGGGGCAAGTTCCAGGTTCCGGGTACACGAGTCTGGCGGCGGGTTGCCCGGTCAGGCCTAATTGTACATTTGCTCGGGACGGGCCGCTTGCATCCAAGCAGTGCATGGCGTCTCCACCCTTCAACACGGCGCGCGTGTCGCGCTTCCTGGCTCTGTGCTTCGGAGCCATGCTCCTGTTCTGGGGCTTGTACTTCCTGCTGACGCACGCCTCGGCGCGGGAGAGCGTCAGGCCGCAAGGGGCCTCGGGTCAGCTGACGGTCCCGGCCTCGCCTTCGGGCGCATACGTGTAAGGCAGGCCCCGGCCGCGGGCCAGGCGAGCCAGCGTGCGTAGAAACGCGGCGGCCGCGTGCGAAAACTCGCCGTTTCGGCGGCAAACCACCCATAGACGGCGCGTCGAAACAAGCTCCGGGACCGAGATGCGGACCAGCTCCCCTCGCTCCAGTTCATGCGCGACCGCGAGCGCGGGCAGGATGGCTACCCCGGCTCCGGCGGCGACGAAGCGCTTGATGGCCTCGAGCGACGGAAGCTGCACACCCATATGCAAAGGGGTGCGGCTGCGCGCGAACAACTCCGTAATCTCCCGGCGCAACGGCGAGGGTACGGCATGGCCGATGAAGTTGAGCGAGCCGAGCTCCTTGATAGAGACCGCGCCCGCCCCGGCCAGAGGGTGCCCCGGGGCGGCGACCAGCACCACCACATCCTCGTACACGGCGCGGGTTTCGAGCGCCTCGATCTCCGGCTGAAACGTCAGGATGCCGAGCTCGACCTCGCGGTCCAGCACCTGCTCGGGAATGCGGGAGGCGAGCGAGCGCTGCACGGTGATCTGCAGGTGGGGGTGGCTCTGCCGGTACTCGGCCAACACCGGCAGCAGAAAGTGCGAGGTGTACTCGTTGGCCGCGAGCATCAAGTGCCCGCGGGCCAGCGAGCGCAGCTGCTCGACCGCGGCGCGGGCCTCGGCGCGCAGGCGCAGCAGCCGCTCGGCATAGAGGCGGAGCACCTCCCCCGCCGGGGTGAGGGCTCCCTCGCGGGAGCCGCGCTCGAACAGCCGCTCGCCCAGGTCGTCCTCGAGCCGGCGAATGGTCTGCGACACGGCGGGCTGAGTACGGTGCAGGCGCAGGGCCGCGCGTGAGAAGCCCCGCTCTTCGATGATGGCCAGAAAGGTTTCGAGCTGGGTGATGTCCATAGGGATTTCTGTCCGGCATGAACTCGCAACCAGCATACATAAGCAACGCTTATAGGGGGAGCTGTATTTTTCGATTGGATTTATGCGTCGGCTTCATGACAGACTCGAGTTCGTTGCACTGAGGTGAGGCATGCAGGACAAGATCGTCTTCTTCGACACGACGCTGCGGGACGGGGAGCAGTCCCCCGGATGCTCCATGACCGAGGCGGAAAAGCTGCGCATGGCGCACGCCCTCGAAGCGCTCGGGGTGGACATCCTGGAGGCGGGTTTCGCGATCTCGTCGGAAGGGGATTTTCAGGCGATCCGGCGCGTGGCGCGCGAGGTGCGCGGCCCGGTGATCGCGGCGCTGGCGCGGGCGCGGCAGGGCGATATCGAACGGGCTGCGGCCTCGATCGAAGGGGCTGCCAAGGCGCGCATTCATACTTTTCTGGCCAGCTCCGACATCCACTTGGAATGGAAGCTGAAGATGACCCGCGAGCAGGCGCTGGCGCAGGTGGGCGAAATGGTGCGCCTCGCGCGGAGCTACGTGGACGACGTCGAGTTTTCAGCCGAGGACGCGACCCGGACCGATATCGACTACCTGTGCGCGATGAGCCGGGTAGCCGTGGAGGCGGGCGCGACGACGATCAACCTGCCGGACACCACCGGCTACGCGACGCCGTCCGAGTACAAGGCGATGTATGAGGCCGTGCGTGCATGTGTGCCCGGGAAGGACGTGGTGTACTCGACGCACTGCCACGATGACCTGGGCCTGGCGGTCGCGAACACGCTCGCGGGCATCGAGGGTGGCGCGCGGCAAGTAGAGTGCACCATCAACGGCATCGGCGAGCGGGCGGGCAACGCGGCGCTCGAAGAGATCGCGGCGGCCCTGAAGGTGCGGGCGGACCGGTACGGCGTGTCCTCGGGACTGAAGCTCGACAAGCTGTATCCGACGAGCACCCTGCTGGGCGAGACGATCAGCTTTAAACCCGCGCCCAACAAGGCAATCGTGGGCAAGAACGCGTTCGCGCACGAGGCGGGCATCCACCAGCACGGGATGCTGGCCAACCCGCTCACCTACGAGATCATGACGCCGGCTTCGGTCGGGCACCCGCCGCACACCTTGGTGCTGGGCAAGCACTCCGGGCGGGCGGCTCTGCGGTCGCGGCTGAAGGAGCTTGGGGTGACGCTGGAAGCGATAGACCTGGATGCGGTGTATGCCGGGTTCACGGAACTGGCGGACCGCAAGAAGAACGTGTACGACCAGGATCTGCTGAACCTGGCAGGCAAGGTGGAGGTTATTGCGCAATAGATTTTCAAGAAGACGTGTCACGAAGTGACCGCCGGCCGCGCAGGCGGTTTTAGGTTTGCTTGCCGAGAAGAAGCGGATCCTTCGCTCCGCTCAGGATGACACCGTTGGGGAGCGAGCTTAGGCTGGTCGGGAGGGGCATTGGGGATGGAACTGAAGATTTTGGTACTGGCCGGCGACGGAATCGGCCCCGAGGTGACCGAGGAAGCCCTGCACGTGCTGCGGACGGTGGCGGCGCACGGCGAGCACCGGTTCCGGTTCGAGAAAGCCCTCATCGGCGGGGCGGCGATCGAGGCGACCGGCTCGCCGCTGCCGGTGGCTACGCGCGAGAAGGCCTTGACGGTCGATGCGGTGTTGCTGGGCGCGGTGGGCGACAACAAGTACAACGCCCTGCCCCCGAGTGAGCGGCCGGAAGCCGGACTGCTGGCGATTCGGGCGGCGCTGGGCGGGTTCGCCAACCTGCGTCCGGCGTTCGCGCACCCGGCGCTGGCGCAAAACTCGCCCCTGCGTCCGGAGGTCATCGAGGGCGTGGATATTCTTTTTGTCCGCGAGTTGCTGGGTGGGCTGTACTTCGGGCAGCCGCGGGCATGGGACCGCGCGCAGGGCGAGGCTTGGAACACCATGCGCTACAGCCGCGCCGAGGTGCAACGGGTCGCGCGCGTGGCCTTCCAACTGGCCGGCGAGCGGCGGGGCAAGCTGTGCTCGGTCGACAAGGCGAATGTGCTCGAGGTTTCGCAGATGTGGCGGGCGACGGTAAACGAGCTCGCGGCGGAGTACCCCGGCGTTACGGTCGAGCACGAATACGTGGATGCCTGCGCGATGCACCTGATGAACAACCCCCGGCGCTTCGACGTGATCCTGACCGAAAACCTGTTCGGGGACATCCTGTCCGACGAGGCCGGGGTGATCTCCGGGTCGCTGGGCGTGCTGCCCTCGGCGACGATCGGCGGTACCGTGGACCTGTACGAGCCGGTGCACGGGTCGGCCCCGGACATCGCGGGCAAGGGGATCGCGAACCCGCTCGGCGCGATTCTGACGGCGGCGATGCTGCTGCGGCACTCGGCCAAGCTGGACCGCGAGGCGGACGCAGTGCAGGAGGCGGTGCGCGTCGTTTTGGAGAGCGGAGCCAAGACGAAGGATCTGGCCCGCGCCGGGGAAGAGACGGTGACCACGCAGGAGATGGGCGCGCTGGTGAACGATGCGCTGATCGGGCAGCTGCGGGGGGAGTTCGAAACGGTGCGGATCGCGGGGGCGAGTTTGTGAACCCACATCTCAGAAGCGAGATGTGGGGCACCCGGAGTTGGTGCAACGCTGAGAAAAGCAGATCCTTCACTTGCACCCCGCCTGCGCTCAGGATGACCCTTTGTTAGAGGGTTGGAGAACTGAAGAGAACACCCCACGAAGTGGGCGCAAGCCGCGCAGGCGGTCTTAGAGGTTTTATGAATCAGGCGAAGACGTTATTTGAGAAAGTCTGGCAGCAGCACTTGGTCGCGCAGCCCGCGGGGGAGCCGGCGATCCTGTACATCGACCTGCACCTGGTGCACGAGGTGACCTCGCCGCAGGCGTTTGACGGGCTGCGCATGGCGGGGCGGCCTGTGGCCCGAACCGACCGGACGCTGGCGACGGTGGACCATAACGTTCCGACGGATGCGGAGCGGATCGATATCAAGGATCCGATCGCGGCCAAGCAGATCGCGGCTCTGCGTCGCAATACCGCCGAGTTCGGGGTCGAGTTTTTCGACGTGAATGCCGCGGAGCAGGGCATCGTGCACATGATTGGGCCGGAGCTGGGCGCGACTAAGCCGGGCATGACGATCGTCTGCGGGGACTCGCACACCTCGACGCATGGAGCGTTCGGGGCGCTGGCCTTCGGGATCGGGACGAGCGAGGTGGAGCACGTGCTGGCCACGCAGACGCTGCCCCAGAACAAGCCGAAGACGTTCCGGATTTCGGTCGAGGGGGCGCTGCCGCACGGGGTCACGGCCAAAGATATTGTTTTGGGCATCATCGGGCGGATCGGGACCGACGGGGCGACAGGGTATGCGGTCGAGTACGCGGGGTCTGCAATTCGCGGGCTCTCGATGGAAGGCCGGATGACGGTATGCAACATGAGCATCGAGGCCGGGGCCCGGGCGGGGATGATCGCGCCGGATGAGGTGACGTTCGCTTACCTCAAAGGCCGGCGGTTCGCGCCCAAAGGATTGGACTGGGACCGCGCTGTCGCGGAGTGGCGCAAGCTGCCGACGGACCCCGGCGCGGTGTTCGACCGCGAGCTGGTGATCGAGGCGCATGAGCTGGAGCCGTATGTGACCTGGGGGACGAGCCCGGGGATGGTGGTGCCCATCACCGGCGCGGTGCCTGAGCCGGGCGCGGACAAGGGCTGGGCGCGGGCGCTGGAGTACATGGACCTGAAAGCCGGTAAGCCGATCGAGGAGGTCACGATCTACGGGGTGTTTCTGGGCTCCTGCACGAATGCGCGGATCGAAGACCTACGGGCGGCGGCTCGGGTGGTGGCTGGGTATCGGGTGCACAAAGACGTGCGGGCGATGGTGGTTCCCGGTTCGCAGCAGGTCAAGAAGCAGGCGGAGCGGGAGGGGCTGGACGCGGTTTTCAAG
>CAXUEU010000143.1:0-7263 GCA_964250195.1 uncultured Acidobacteriaceae bacterium | reverse complement strand
GGCAAATCTAAATCGACCGGCGCTCACCGCCGGCGCTGCGGGCGGCAACGCAGGGGCTGATCACATTTCTCACATACGGGGTCGGGATGTTCGCGGGCGCGGCGCTCTCGGGCGTGGTGGTGGGCCGGTTTACGCTCGCGGGCGGAGGGCATGACTGGCGGGCGATCTGGCTGATCTCCGCGCTGGCCGCCTCGGTGGTGCTGATCCTGTTCGCGCTGGTATTCAAGGACGAGCAAAGCGCGCCGGCTCCCGAGACGGTGGCCGGGGCGCTTCCGGTGGAAGCACCTCTGTGAAGCTTATCGCGGCTCGATGAGCCCGGCTTCGGGGTCGAGATAAAACTCCAGGAGCGGATAACCCAGGTGCAGGTAGCACATTCTTTTCGCGTCAGCCCAATGGTTGTCGGTTCCGCCTGAGCTGACTTCGATCCGATGCCGCAGATGATGCTTGGCGATCAACAACAAGCACTGAACCGCTAGATCATAGGGACGGAATCCCGTTTTGCAGTAGTCCCAACACCATGCGGGGTCGTCCCGGTCAGGCGGCCGATCGCTGGTGCGTTCGAAGAGGAAGCTCTCATAGCTGCAGTCTCCATTACAGGCGCGATGCCGCAGCTGGACCCCGATGACGAGTTCGTTCGAGATCGCGTCGCGCGAGTCCCCGATGCCGGATGCGGTGGGGTCGGGAAAGGGAATGCAGATCTCATCGTTCTGGACGTGTTCACAGGCGGAGAGGCCGTTGAAGGCGATGCCGATCTCGGAAAGCTCAGGCAAGTCTATGCCTAGTGGTCCTGCGAGCCGTACACCGGCGTTATCCAGCGCGAGGACGACTTGCCTGAAGTCCGCAAGGATGGGCGCGTAAGCTTCGGGCTCAAGCTCCCGCTCGCGCCGCCAGTAATGGCAGTAGCCCATTTCGCCTCCTTACTGTTGTTCTTTGCGAAGCCCGGCCTGAATCATCGGCAGGCCGGTCACGGGCCAATGGCTGGGCTGTGCGTCGAGGTTGGGGGCCAGACCGTCGGTTGGAGTCACGTCGATATTCCATCCGTCGAGGGTGACCAGCGGCTGGTCGCCGGCGAGGTCGGCAAGGGCGGCGTCGATGGTGACGGTGCGGCTCTCGCCGGGGGCGAGCGAGAGATAGTTCGAGGAGTAGAAGACGGGCAGCACGCGGGCGTTGGTGGCCTTGCGGCGGAGCTGGAGGTGAGCCATCAGCGCCATGGTTTGCGCCGGGTTTTGCAGGGTGACATCGAGGAGCATGCGGCCGTCTGCGTCGTGGCGGGCGAGCGTGCCGGTGAGCTTGACCATGGGGAGTGAGTTGAGGGGGGAGAGATCCTCGCCCTGCTCGGGTTTGCTCTTCCAGTACAGGTTGCGGGAAAGCACGTTGCCCGCGGTATCGCGCAGCTCCAGCTTGACGAAGTAAACGCCGGGGTACACGTCGGGAACGGGGATGGGGCCGAGGATGGTGGCGGCATCGGCCGGGGCGGCGACGGGGTAGTCTTTCTCGAGAGCCGACTTACCCCTCAGGCTGAGCAGCGAAAGGTGGGCGGTTCCGCTGACGGCTGCGGGCCGGTTGTTGATGACCTCGAGCTCCCCGGTCTCTTCGTTCATCTGGATGTGGACCGGCTCGGAGGCGGACTGGACGGCAAACAGGGAGGCGTTGGGCTCGAGGTCGTAATGGTAGAGCTGCCACACGAAAGAGGGCTGCGCGGGCGAGCTCATCCAGGTCAGGATGCCGGTGGCCGGGGCGAACAGCCGTGCATTGCGCCCCTCATACATGGCCCGGTACGCCTCGTAGTTCATCAACTGCGCCTTGCGGACGAAATCGGCGAGGTTGGCGACGCGTCCGTAGCGCCCGGCAAGGACGTAAGGGTAAGTGTCGCCGTGCTGCGCGCCCTTGGCCAGGTCGTGCTCGGCCCAGTCGTCATTGATGACCTCCCAATCTTTTTCGGGCATCATGCCGTGAACGGACTCAAGCGTCGGCACCGAAACGGAACCGGTTTCGGTCTTGAAGGGCGCGTCGTAAACGTAGAAAGCGCGGGGCTCGCGCCAGTAGTAAGGCCCGTGCGAGACCACGCCGCGTCCATCGGTGGAAGAAGGCTGGTAGAGCCGGACCGGGTCGAGCTCGGGGAGCATCTTGCGCAGCTCCGCGTCGATGGCCGGAGGCGGCGGCCCCTCGTTGCGCGCGCACCACAGGGCGATGGAGGGATGGTTGCGGAAGCGCAGCAGCTTGTCGCGGACGTTCGCGAGATAGGTGGGCAGGTCGTCGGGGTCGGGGCCGTCGGAGGGGTTGGGCTGGAAGAACTCGTCCCAGACCAGGATGCCGTACTTATCCGCGGCCGCGTAGAAGTCCTCGCCGGTCGACTGGCCGACCCAGTTGCGGATCATATTCATGTTGGCGAGGGCGTGCATGTGGATCTGCGCGTCGAGCCGCGCGGCGGGGATGCGCTTGAGCCCCTCGTCGAGGCCCCAGTCGCCGCCCCGGATGAAGATCTTGACGCCGTTCACGCCGATGGTGAGCGCGTCCTCGCCGCCGTAGGTGATCTCCCGGATGCCGAAGGCGGTGTCGAGCGCGTCGGAGTCCGTCTTGCCCTGGACGAAGTGCAGGTGCAGGTGCTGCAAGTTCTGCGGGCCGTAGCCGTTGGGCCACCACAACTGCGGGTTGGCGATGTGCTGCGGGTCGAAGGCGACGGTCTGCTTGGTGTGCGGGGCGACGGTGACTTTCCTGACCATCGTGACGGAGCCGAACGCGCCCTCCAGCGTGCCGGTCTGGGGTTTGTCGGAGATGTTTTCAAGCGTGACCGACACTTTGACGTCGGCCGAGTCGGTGCGGGGCAGGGGCAGGTCGGTGGTGATGTAGGGGTTCTGCACCAGGACCGGACCGGAGGCGGAGAGCGTGACCTTTTGCCAGATGCCGGTGTCGCGGTCGCGGATAGCGGGCAGCCAGTCCCAGCCGATGGTGGAGAGGAAGGTGGGCCCGTCAAGCGCGGTGATGCCGCCGTTGAGGCCGAGGCCGTCGGCGATGGTGTGCTCGTGCGGGATGCCGGGGTGCGGCTGCGGGGTGACCTTGACGGCGACCACGGCGGTCGAGCCGGGCTTGACGAGCCGGGTGATGTCGTAGCCGCCGCGGGCGAAAGCGCCTTTCATGGTGCCCTGCTCGACGCCGTTGACCCAAACCTCGGCGCTGTAGTTGATGCCGTAGAAAGTGAGCGCGACCTGCCTGCCCTTGTAGGCGCGTGGGATCGGGATGGTTGTGCGGTACCAGTAGCTGGTCTTGTTGAGCGACTCCGGGATGGCGCGGTTGTTTTCGCCGTACAGCGGCTCGGGGTAGCGCTTCGCGTCGACCATCCCGGTCAGCACCGTGCCGGGGACGGTGGCGGGGAGCCAGCCCTGGGGCTGGTAGGCCGCAGAGGAGACCGCCGCCCCCGCTTCCGGGACCTGGGCCGCATCCTGCAGCTGCCAGCCCGTGCTTACCTCGACCAGCGCGGGCAGCTGTGCCCCGTGCGCCGCCCCCGCAAATACAGCCGCCACCGCCAACCAGCCTTTACGCACCTTTGCCTGCCCTCCGGACCCCACCCCAGCATAGTCCACGCCGCGCGCATCTACACTCAAGCAACGCCAAAACCCCAAGGAGAAGCAGTGTCCAAAGCCGGTCCGCTCATCGGCCTCGCCGGGGTCATCATCGCCGCCATGAGCGTGGAGCTCAACGGCTCCGTGTCCTCGCTGGCGCTGCCGGACATCACGGGCAGCCTGGGCATCTCGCATGACGCCGGGCTCTGGTTCACCAGCCTGTACTCCTCGGGCGAGGTGCTCGGCATGACGCTCGGTGCCTGGTGGGCGGTCACGGTCACGCTCCGGCGCTTCGCTCTGTTCGCCATAGCGTTTGCCTGCATCGTGACCGTACTTATCCCGCTCAGCGGCAACCTGGCCTGGCTGTACGGCATGCGCGTGCTCCAGGGGCTCGCGACCGGCTTCACCATTCCGCTGCTGATCACCGCGGCCCTGCGCGCGCTGGGGCCGCCGATCCGGCTTTACGGCCTGGCCTGCTACGCGCTCACGGCTACTCTGTTCCCCAACCTCAGCGCGTCCCTGGCCGGGTTGTGGACCGACTACATCGATTGGCATTTCGTCTTTCTCCAGGCGGTGCCGCTCGACACGCTCGCCTTCCTGCTTGTCTGGCAGGGCATGCCGGAAGAGCAGCCCAAATACGAGCGGCTCCGGCAGTTCGACTGGCGGGGGGCTCTGCTGGTGGCCGCCGGGTTCGGCTCGCTGACGACGCTGCTCGTCCAGGGCGACCGGGTCGACTGGTTCCACGCTCGGTGGATCTGCGTGCTCGCGCTGGTCAGCGCGGTGTGTATTCCGCTGTTTCTGCTCAACGAGTGGTTCCACCCTCTGCCGCTGCTCAAGCTGCAGCTGCTGGCCCGGCGCAACTTCGCTTACGGGTGTGTCGCGCTCGTCACTTTCGTCGTGATCACCGTATCCGCCTCGACGATTCCCATTGAATACCTCCAGCAAGTGCAGGGCTACCGGCCGCTCGACGCGCAGATGGTTACCGCGGAGATCGCCCTGCTCCAGATCATCCTGCTGCCCGCCATGGCGGTGATTCTCAACATCGCATGGGTCGACGCGCGCTGGGTCAGCTTTGTCGGCCTATGCTGCATCCTGGCCGCCTGCATCGGCGACTCCTACCTGGATTCGGATTGGAACCGCGTGCAGTTTTACGGCTGGCAGGTTCTACAGGCCGTCGGCGAGGCTGCCGTGGTGATGCCTCTGCTCATGATGTCGACGAATGCCGTGAAGCCCGAGGAGGGGCCGCTGGCCACCGCGAACGTGAACGCGCCGCGCGCGGTGGGTGAAGCGGTAAGCACCTGGCTGCTGACCCTGATTACCCGTCTGCGCGGGCACTTCCACTCCGACCGGATCGCCGACCAGCTGGGGCTGGAGCGGTTCGGTCTGATTCAGGGGCAGGGCTCGCTGCGGATGTATCCCGGGCCGCTTTTGCCTTCAGGCGCGCCGCGCACGCCGTCGAGCCTGCGCACCTTGAACGGTGTGATGCAGCAGCAGACCGCGGTGCTGACCCTGTCCGACGCTTTTCTGGTGATCGCCGCGCTGACCGTGGTGCTGATGATCGTGCTCTGGGTCCTGACCGAGCGCACCTACCCGCCGCGCATCGCGCTGGCCAAGCAGTAAGGGAGCCCATGGCCGAACAGATGCCTCCGCAACGACCTCTCGAGACGCCTAAGCCGCCGCCCCCTCCCCCTCCGAAAGAGGAAAAGAAGCCCGTGTGGCCATGGTTCGTGGGCGCGGCGGTGATCCTGGGCTTCGTCGCGCTGGTGCTTTGGCGGGTGTTCGCGCCGCGCCCGGTGGTTGAAACCGCGGACGCCCGCGTGGCCGCGCACTACACCACGGTCGCGCCGCGCGTGGCCGGGCAGGTGGTCGCGGTACCGGTCGACGACAACCAGCGCGTGGCCGCCGGCCAAACCCTTCTGGAGCTCGACCCGCGTGACTTCGAGACCGCCGTCGCGAACGCCGAAGCCACGCTCGCGCGGGATCAGGCGCGCATCGTGACCGCCTCGGCCCAGATCGGCCGGCAGCCCGCGCTCATCGGCCAGGCCGAGGCTGCGGTGCCTTCGGCCGAAGCGCGCATCACGCTGGCCGAGCAGAACCTGACCCGCTACCGCAACCTGGCCCAGACCGGCGCGGGCACGGTGCAGAACCGCCAGCAGGCCGAGGCGGCGCTCCGGCAGGCGCAAGCCGATCTCCAGGGCGCCCGGGCCGGCCTGCTGGCCGCGCAGCAGCAGCTGCCGCAGCTCCGCTCCGAGCAGCTGGCCGCGCAGGCGCAGGTCCGCGGCGACCGCGCCATGCTCGCCCAGGCCCGGCTCAACCTCGGCTACACGCGGGTGCGCGCCGCCATCGACGGCACGGTTGGACAAAGAACCGTACAAGCCGGCGACTACATCGCCGCGGGCTCGCCTGTGATGAGCCTGGTGCCGCTCGAGCACGTGTACATCGACGCGAACTACCGCGAGGTCGCGCTGCGGCACGTCCTGCCAGGCCAGCACGCGCGCATCCACGTGGATGCCTACGACATCGACCTGAGCGGCCACGTGGACTCGCTCGCGCCCGCGACCGGCGCGACCTTTTCGGCGATCCCCCCGGAGAACGCCACCGGCAACTTCACCAAGATCGTGCAGCGGCTCACGGTCAAGATCCTGGTCGACCCGGGCCAGCCGCTCGCCGGGCTGCTGCGCGTGGGTCTCAACGTGGAGACGTACATCGACACGGGGCTGGCCCCAGTTACCGACTACCAGGTGAACCGCGGCGCGAACGCCGTCCCGGTGACGGCGAAGTGAGGCGTTCGGTCCTGCTTTTATGCCTGCTGCTCGCCGGCTGCACGGTGGGTCCGCGCTACACGCCGCCCAAGGCGGCGAGCGCGCCGGCTTTTCCGCCCGAGCCGGCGGATGTCGCGAGCCCCCTCACCGCCGCCGCGGTGGACCCGGCCTGGTGGAACGGCTTTCACGACCCGGAGCTGAGCTCGCTCGTGGTCCGGCTCGCCCGGCAAAACCTCGACCTGAAGACCGCCGCCGAACGCGTGGAGCAGGCGCGGGCGGAGAAGCGCATCGCCCGCTCCGCCGCCCTGCCGCATGTGGACGGCAACGTCACCTACGACCGCACCAAGCAGAGCCCCACGGGCTTCCTCGCGCTGATCCAGCCCGCCCCGGGCGCGCCGCTGGTCTACAACTTCTTCACCGACGGCCTGTTCGCCTCCTGGGACCTGGACCTGTTCGGGCGGGTGCGGCGCGAGGTGGAGGCGGCGGAGGCGACCCGGCAGGAGCTGGTCGAGGCGCGGCGCGGCATCGCCCTGGCCGCCGCCGCCGACCTAGCCGGGGACTACATGCAGCTGCGCGGGGCGCAGGCGCAGGAAGCGCTTCTGCGGGCGAGCCTCGCCTTGGCCGACCAAAACCTCGCACTGGTGCGCGAGCAGTTCACCAATGGCGTGGCCACCAATGCCGACGTGGCCGGAGCCGAGGGGCAAAGGGCGACGCTGGCCGCGCTGCTGCCGCCGATCGAAACGCAAAAGGCCGCGCTGATCAACGCGATCGGCTACCTCCTGGCCGCAGAGCCGCGCGCGCTCGAAGCGGAGCTGCGCGCCCATGAACGCGTACTCGTCGCCTTCAGCGGCGGCACCGACTCCGCGTTCCTGCTCGCCGCGGCCGTACGAGCGCTGGGCGCGGGCAACGTGGCGGCCGCGACCGCCGTCTCCGACTCGCTG
>CAXUEU010000142.1:1583-7264 GCA_964250195.1 uncultured Acidobacteriaceae bacterium | reverse complement strand
CCCGAGCACGGCGTCGTCGACCCCGACGGCAAGGTCTGGAGCGTCGACAACCTGTACGTCGCCGGCAGCTCCGTCTTCCCCACCAGCGGCCACGCCAACCCCACGCTGATGATCGTGGCGCTCACGTTGCGGTTGGCGGACAGGCTGCGGGAGCACAGAAGATAGTGCGGCTAGAGTTCACTCACGCGCTCTGCCTGTTCGGACCAATACTGGGTAGGTCGCATTGAGCCAAGTCAGTACTCGGATCCTCCCCGAGGAGACTGCAAGCTGTTGCAATCAGTTCACGGGCGAATGCGTGAATCGTGTCACCTTGGCTCTGCTCATCCAGACCGGCAAGAAATCTCTCGATCCATTGGACGAGCCCTTGATACTCGGGCCGCTCACTTCTCCGCAGCTGCCAGAAGCTGTTCGACCAAAGACGGTGAATTCGGCAATAGGCTTCCACATGTTGGGTCAGAAACGTACCAAGTCGGGCAGCGAGAATCGCTGACCAAACAGGATCGACTTGCTGCCGAATCCTGCATTTCGAAATGAATTGACACGTTTGGACAGAGGCAACAATATGCATTTGAACCTCCTGACTCGACGGAGCTGAGGGCCCGCGGGCAAAAGTGACGGACGCGTCTGAGACGATCTCCTGCATCTGCACGGAATCGATTAATACGCGACCAGTAGCCAAGGCTCGCAGAATGGGATTGTTATTGATTTTTGAATTTTGAGAGGCGCTCGAAACTGCTTGTGCTTTACTTACATAAAGAACATCGCAATCATACCCATTTAGGGTGGCGAGCTGCTTATGCACTTCGCCATCCGCCAAAAGAATTAGAATGTCGCGGTCACTTTCCTTGTCGTTGCTTCCATCTGCGACAGAACCAAAAAGTACAGCGCCGATTACTCTTGTATGAAGCGGCACGAGAAAAGCTGCCAGGCGTGCCGCAAACGCGACAAGCCCGGCGGACGCCACTTCATCGATATTAGAAGTCGATCCTTCCCGCGAACTCAATTTACCCTGTGGGCGCAGTCACGCTAGATGCTGCAATCGAAACAGGTGTTAATACAAGCTGCTTCTGGGCAGCGAGGCTTTTCGCGTTACTCAGCAACGATTGTCGGCCAAGAGTGTTAAGAGCAAACAGCAGTCTCGCCGTTGCACGCTCACGAGCCTCGTAATACAAATCGTGGGATGGGTCGCCATTTGCAGGTTCGCGCTTGCTCGGATATTGCTCTAGATACTTCTTCAACTCGTCATCCGAGGAATACTTGGCTGCTGCTTTGAGCGCCGAGACGCCGGAGTCGTGAGAGGCGTTCCAGTCCATTCTCGTATGAAGAATGTGCTCTGAATGGTCAGGCCCTGCGTATGTGCTGTCTGCATAAATTACATCATCAAGGCTCGCAAGGACAGAACGAGTCGAGCCGGGGAGAGCATCTGGCTCATCCTGCCTTCTAATCGCACCGGACTGTATCTCGGAGATCGGCACTCTGCGCGACGGAGACAAGAGAGCACTGTCGCCCGGTCCAAGTACGAAACTTCCGGGGCGCACGGTCGTGTCTCCCATCCCCGGCGTGAAGTACGAAGTGTATCTATGCGTGACGGCGCCTACAGCGTCCGTTACCGTCCAATCGATCGTGTACCCGATAATCAGCTTCGCTCCCTTGTTGACAAGTAAAACATGGTTTATGAGTTCCTGACCTGATGGCGCAAAGCTGTGAGTTGTGGCCGGGGCTATCGTACGAAGCAGCGTTTGCGCTTCCATACTCGTCGCTGCGTGAAGGAATACTTTCTCCTCCGGCAATCCCTTCGTCGTTAGAGCTTGACACAAGCAATCACCTCCCGCAATCGCAACGCATGCTGCATAAGCAATAAACCTGAACCGCATATGTCCTCCGAACAAGCAGTTGTTCTTGGTGATGGACTTACCTGGTACGAGCGCTGTGAAATGGCGACTAAAGATTACAAGACGGTCCCCAGGTATCAGTAAAGCCAAAGTAGCAGCTTACGCCTGGTCCGTTACCGCCATTGTCGCCGCCGCCGTCATCACCACCGGACGCGATAGTGGGTGGAGGTTGTCCGCAAACGCCTCGGTACAGACTATCTGTATTCGCTTTTCTATAAACCCCGCTACAGGCTACTTGAGCCACCAAATTGCCGCGAAACAGGCCATTGGAAACGTCGAGACTGCTCCCGGTTGCCTGAACAGCGTTAACTGGGGCATCAAGGTAGGAATCCGTTGCGGTATTAACAACCGCATCCTGAGGACAGGAAAGCATTGAGGAGACGTCCGCCCTGATCGTGAGGCTTGGTGTATTAACAGGACAATATGCCACGATCTGGCAGACAGCAGGAAGTGCACCCGTAAAGGTTCCAGGAGTAGGAGGAGATCTGGTACTCTGCGAGCAGGGATAGCCGGTAACTCCAAAAAGTTGAGAACGCGCTGCTGGCTCAAAGCCAAGAGCTGTGATGCAGAACGCCCATGATCCCAATGTCATGGCTCGAACTGTCCAAGACGTTGACAGAGATTTAAGTGGCTCCATGGAGTGCTCTCCTTGTAGCGGCACCTCTTACTATAGGAAAGCCCCTCTTGTTGTGAATATTCGATTAAAGTCGTGCTTACGTATGTAGCTTGTAAAGCTCTGCGATCTTTGCGAACGCCCCCCGCGCCGCCTCCACCGTCGCCCGCACATCCTCGTCCGTATGCGCGGTCCCCAGAAACGCCGCCTCATACTGCGAGGGCGGCAGCCACACCCCGGCCTCCAGCATCGCGCGGTGGAACTGCCCGAACCGCGCCGTGTCGCTGGTCGAGGCGGTCTCGAAGTCCACAACCGACGTGGACGTAAAGAACCCGGTCCACATCGCCCCGACGCGGTTCGTCGTCAGCGGCACCCCGGCCCGCGCGGCCTCGGCGGCGATCCCGTCCGCAACAGCCGCGCTCAGAGACTCCAACCGCGCGTACACGGAGGAGCGATGCGCCAGCAGGTGCCCCACCGTCGCGATCCCCGCCGCCATCGCCAGGGGGTTCCCGCTCAGCGTCCCGGCCTGGTACACGGGCCCCAGCGGCGCGAGCATCCGCATCACCTCCGCGCGCCCGCCGAAGACCCCGCACGGCAGCCCGCCGCCGACGATCTTGCCCAGCGTCGTCAGGTCCGGGCGGATCCCGTACCGCTCCTGCGCGCCGCCGAGCGCCAATCGGAACCCGGTCATCACCTCGTCGAAGATCAACAGCGCCCCTTCGCGCTCGGTAATCGCCCGCAGCCCTTCCAAGTACCCGGGCAGCGGCGGCACACACCCCATGTTGCCTACCACCGGCTCCACGATCACCGCCGCGATCTCCCCCCGGCGCGCCGCGAACGCCTCCTTGACCGCCGCGAGCGCGTTGTACGGCAGCGCGAGCGTGTACCGCGCCACCCCGTCCGGCACCCCCGCCGAGCCCGGAATCCCGAACGTCGCCGCACCGGAGCCGGCCTTGACCAGCAGCCCGTCGGAGTGCCCGTGGTAGCAGCCCTCGAACTTGATCACATAATCGCGGCCCGTGAACGCACGTGCCACCCGAATCGCCGACATCGTCGCCTCGGTCCCCGAGGACACAAACCGGAGCATCTCGATCGACGGCACGCACTCCGTCACCAGCGAGGCCAGCTCGGCTTCCGCCGCATGGGAAGCTCCGAAACTGGAGCTCTTTTCCGCCGCCCGACGCACAGCTTCGACAGCCGGCGGAAAGGCATGGCCCAGAATCATCGGCCCCCACGAGCCGAAATAGTCGATGTAGCGATTGCCGTCCGCGTCCCAAAGGTACGCGCCCTCGCCCCGATCCACGAAAGGCGGAGCGCCCCCGACAGCCAGAAACGCCCGCACGGGCGAGTCCACCCCGCCGGGAAAGAACCGCTCCGCCCGCGCCTGCAACCGGGCCGACTCCTCCATGACACGCTTCGTTCCAAGGAGCCGCTTCATCGCGGCGGCGGCGTGTGCGCGGCGGGCGCTCCGGGGTTCAACACAGGCAGGTTCTTCGACGCGCCCGCGCTTCCGTCGTCCGAAGCGGCGGAGCCGAACCGGTCGGTCGTGTCGGCGTCCGCCTGCGGGGCCTGCTGCGCGGGGGAGCCGCCCTTTTTGCTCGAAGTGAACACCTTGCCGCTCTCCTTGCCGGAGGTCCCATCCTTGCCCGAAGAAGACGACCCGGCCTTGCCGCAGCCTGCCGCGAAAAGCACGCACAGCACCAGAACAGAGATACGCATGGGGGTCACCGCCCTTCGGCCGCCTGGTCGCTCAACACACCGGCGGGCTTGCGCACCCGCCACTCCGGGTGGTACATGGCCTCGCCAAGCAGCCCCAGGCCTCGCGCCAGATTCAGCTTGGCCTGATTGTACCCAAACATCGCGTTCACGAGCTGCCCCTGTGCCTGCGCCAGCGTCGATGCCGCTTCAATCGAGGGCAGATTGTCCTCGACTCCGGCGCGGAAGCGCTCGATGGACTGCTCGAGCGCCACCCTGCCGAGCTCGGCATTGCTGCGCGCGACGGCGAGGCTTGCGGTCGCGGTGCGCAGGTCGATCAGGGCATCGCGGACCTGCCGGCGGATCTGGTCGTGGATATTGGCCACCTGCGCGCGGGCGTTCGTCAGCTGGAACTCCGCCGTGGCCCGGTCCGCGCGGAACCGGGGCTCTTGGAAGATGGGGATCCGCAGCGTGCCGATCGCGTCGAAGATGCCGTGGTACGAGCCGCCGCTGATGCCCTGCACGCCGTAGTCGGCGTTGAAGACCAGGGTCGGGATGCGCTCGCGCTTGACCGCCGTACGCTCGAATTCCGCCGCCGCGACCTGCTCGATGGCGCTTTGATAGTCCTGCCGGTTGCCGAGCGCCTCCTTCTCGGCGTCCTCGGGCGGGGTCGGCTCCAGGTCCGCGAAGGGCGCGGCATCCGATATCAGGACCTGCTGCTCCGGCGCGAGGCCGATTGCCCGGTTCAGCGCGATCTTCGCCTTGGCCAGCGAGCCCTCGTCCGCGGTTAGCGCCTGCTGCTGCACACCCACCTGCACGCGCGCGCGCAGCTCGTCCAAATTGGCAACCGTACCCGCCAGGTGCTCCTGCGCGGTCTGGTACAGCACGCTTTCGTCGGTCTTCAAGAGGCTGCGGTCGAAGGCGACCTGCGATTGCGCGGCGATCACCGTCAGATAGGCGGTGCCGACATTCAGAACCACCAGCCCCCGCGCGGAACTCGCGCTGGAACCGGCGGACTTGACCAGGTGCCCGACCGCGTGAATCAGGCTCAGGCCGGACAGGTCGAACAGATACTGCGAGTAAGTCGCCGTACCCTGGGTGACGTCGACCTTGACCACCGTGGGAATGTTCAGGTTTGCCGCGCTCGGGCCCAGCGCCGCCGCGAACTGCGGAAGCACGCTCGGCCTGAAGCCTTCCGCCGCGAGATTGTACTGATGGAACGCCGTGCCCCCGCGCACATCGATGTTCGGCAGCAGCACGTTAATCGCCGTCAGCCTCTGCGACCGGTTCTGCTCCACGCCTTCCTGCGCGTACACCAGGCCCAGGTTGTTCTCGATGCCCAGGTGGATCGCGTCCTCGAAGGAAAGCGGCAGAACCTCCGGCGTCGCGGGCCTGGCCTGTATGCTGCCCAGATACGGGTTCACGAGCGAGCTTTGCGTGTTGACCTGGATGGGAAAGCCGCCGCCGGTACCCCCGCCCAG
>CAXUEU010000142.1:0-1573 GCA_964250195.1 uncultured Acidobacteriaceae bacterium | reverse complement strand
GTGCTGCTCCCGCTTACGGAAACGATGTTGGGCACGGGTGCCGCGGGCAGCGGCGCTGCCGTCTGGCCCATCGCGGAAGCCGTGGAAGCGCCGAAAAACAAGCCCCCGACCGCGCGCAACCAAAGCTGCCTTCGCCCTATTTCCCAAGCGCTCAGCAACCGGCCGTTCCCTTCCCCATCCAGCTCTCCCACCGCTATTAGAGTACGTCGGAGCCGGACCGATGCGGGAAAACCGTAGTGCTCGTAAAACTTCAGATGCCGGTCGAATCCGACGGCTGATCGGCACTCTCCATGCGATCCGCGCAGCCGTTTCCGGGCGGTGTTCGGTTGCAGGATAGCCGAATTTGCGCCCCGGCCTGTGTTCAACGAGGCGAGCATAACCAGGTACACTCTCCAACAAGACGAAAAGACGTGATAAGGTTCGCCGCGGTAACTTCATTCCCACGCAGAAATAAGGAGCAATCGAAAGATGGAAGGTAAAGATCTATCCGCTGTCAAGCTGCGCCCCCCGAGTCAAACGGCCAAGGTCGCGGCAATGTGCCGCGCGGTTCACTCCATTTCTGGCGAGGAGCCCAAAATCTTGATTGATCCGTATGCGAAAGGGCTTATCGGGTTCGACAATGACGAAGATCTACTGACTTACTTTCATTCCCAACCGATTTCGCGCTTGCCCGGCGTGCCGGTGATGTTTTCGCTGCGCAACCGGTATACCGAGGACGAGCTCGATGCCGCGGTCGGCCGCGGGACCGCGCAGTATGTAATTTTGGGAGCCGGTCTCGATTCCTTTGCATACCGCCGGGCGGATGCGATGGACAAGATAGATGTTTTTGAAGTCGATCATCCCGCAAGCCAGGCGTGGAAGCGTGAGCGGGTGTCGGAACTCGGACTGGTCAAGCCGGATCGGCTGAAATACGCGCCGATCGATTTCGAACATCAATCGTTGACGGATGGTCTGACGAATGCGGGCCTTGATCGCGCCGCGCCGGTTTTCGTCTGCCTGCTCGGGGTCACGCAGTACCTGACCCGGCAAGCGCTGTCGCGTGCACTGGGAGAGATCGGCAGCCTCTCCTCTGCCGGTTGCACGCTGATCATGGAATACATTCCGCCCTTTTCTTTGCTCGACCGGGATGAGGAGGCAATGATGAGCCGGACGGTGGAGGCCTACGCCAAGATAGGTGAGCCGTGGTTGACTCATCTAACCTCGGCGGAAGCAGAGGCGCTGCTGCGCGCGAGCGGGTTTTCCCAAATAGCGCAGTTTGACCGCGCCGCAATCGACGATCGCTACCTTCCCACGCGCACGAAGAACGATTTCATGGCTCATTCCGTGTCGTACTTACGCGCGGAGACCGCCTGATCCTTATGTCAGTTGTTTCGCCCCTGCTGAAGATACGCCCTCTTTGTCTTGGGCGAAAAATCCACTGACTTATCGACCCATGGCTGAGACCGCCTGCGCGGCCTTCCTTTCTCCTGATCCGCGCCGCCCGGCGAGCGCGGCTTGTAACCCTTCCATAAAGAAGGGCCGCGTCGAGTACGCCACCCTCATCGGGGAAAGGAACGCGCGACCCCTTTTGGGG
>CAXUEU010000141.1:7150-7508 GCA_964250195.1 uncultured Acidobacteriaceae bacterium | reverse complement strand
CGGATTTGTGGGGTCGGGGGGCCGTCGCCGTCGCTCCGTCCTCGAACAGCGCCACGAGCAGAGGCACGAGCGCCACCATGCCCAGCACGCCCCGCCACGGCGGCAGCGGCCCCGCGACCGGAAACGCGCAGTCCAGCACCACCGCCGACACCGCCGCCAACCCCGCCCGCTCGCGCAACCTCATGCCCGGTCAGGCTACCATCCGGCCTTCCCGCGCGCGGCCAGGAACGCCCCCTCCGGCCGGGCGGCATTCCCGAAACGGAATCAATCCCGTTTCGGAACACCGACATCAGGGTCGTCCTGAGGAGCGCCAGCGACGAAGGACCTGCTTTCCTCTCGGAAGCCCGGCGAAAAGCAG
>CAXUEU010000141.1:0-7140 GCA_964250195.1 uncultured Acidobacteriaceae bacterium | reverse complement strand
CGCCGCTGCGCTCAGGATGACCCCGGTGCGGATGCGCACAGGAACTCAACGCGCGCGCCCCGCCGCCCCCACCAACTTGTCCATCTCCACCAGCACCGCGAAGCGCACCAGCGCCTTGCTTTCTCCGGCGGCCTTCACCACCTCCCCGGCATGCGCGCTCCACGACGGCGGCGCGGGCCGGCCCGTCTGGAGATAAGCCAACGCCTCGGCACCCACCGCGCCGAGCGATCCCAGCTCCAGCGCCAATGGCCCCATGTCGTTCAACCGCGGTGTTTGCGTGCTCAGCTCCAGCAAGCCCGGCGCGGCTCCCTGCCAGGCCGTGAACCGTGCCCGCAGCGCCCGCAGCGCATCGTCCCGGGAAGGCGTGAAGCCCTCGGCCACATCCCCGCTCGCCTCCACACCCTTCCAGGCAGGAACCACGGCCTCCACCTGCCCGGCCATCTCCTGCCGCGCGGGCGGGTCCGCCGCCACCGCATCCACCAGGCGGTCGAGCGAGCTCAATGCGTCCGTGTGCTGCCCCCCGTAGCGGTCGGAAAACGAAACCGGTTCCAGCACCGAGGCGAGCGTTTCCAGCGCGCCGTCGTCCACCCTGCCGGCCAGGTCCTCGCGCAGGGCCCGCGGCCCGGCAATCTGCCGGAGGCCCAGCCCTTGCAGCTCGAGCGAAGCCGGCCGCAGCCGCCCGTACATGTCCGCCACGTCGCGGTCGCCCTGCGGCGACCACAGCCGCTCGGCCACCGCCAGCGCCCGCGGCCATACCCGCGAGTCCACTGTTTCCGCGTCGATCTGCTCGGCCCACATACACGCCTCGCCGCCCAGAATACGTTTCCGCTCCTCGGGGGTCAGCTTCGTGTCCGCGGGCACCGGGTCGGCCAAAAACATCTGCGCCGCGCTTTTCTGAGCGTCCAGGTAGTACGGCGCGGCAAGGATGCCGTCGTAGCCTTGCTGCGCCCCGGCGGCGAGCGAGTCCACCCCGCGCCAGCTCTCGACCGCAATGTCCTTCGGCAGGGCCGGGTTCAGGATCTCGTCCCAGCCCACCATGCGCTTGCCGTGCCTCCGCAGGATCGCCAGAAGCCGTTGGTTGAAGTACGCCTGCAGCTCGGCGGGGGTCTTGAAGCCTTTCTTCGCCATGAAGGCGGTGACGCGCGGGTTCGCCAGCCAGCCTTTGCCCTCGGTTTCGTCCCCGCCGATGTGGAAGTACGCGTCCGGAAAGATGCCGCTCATCTCCCCCACGAACTTGTCGATGAACTTGAAAGTGGCCTCCCGCGAGACGTCCAGCTCCGCTACCGGGATACCGAACACCGTCGGCAGCGCGTCGATGCGCTCGGCGCCGATCGCCGGGTAGGCCACGATCCAGCTCGAGGTGTGGCCGGGCATGTCGAACTCCGGCACTACGCGGACGCCGCGCGCCGCCGCGTACGCGACCACCTCCCGCATCTGCGCCTGGGTGTAGAACTCGCCGGCCGAGCCGGCACCGGTCAACCTGGGGAAAACCAGACTCTCCGCGCGAAAGCCCTGATCGTCCGACAGGTGCCAGTGAAAGACGTTCAGCTTGGCTACCGCCATCGCGTCCAGCATGCGCAGCACGACCGAGACCGGCTCGAAGTGGCGGCTCACGTCCAGGTGCAGCCCCCTCCATGGGAATCGAGGCGCGTCCTGGATGCGAATCGCCGGCAGTACACACGCCCCGCCCCGGTCTCCCGCGAGCTGCAGCAGGGTCTCCATGCCGTGCATCGCTCCGCGGTCGGTCGGCGCGGCCAGGGTGGCGCCCGCGGGTGTGACGCTCAGCGAGTAGCTTTCGTCCTCCCCCAACGCCGGGACCGCCGCCCCCGCAGCGGCCACGTCGATCTCGAGGCCCTCGTTCGCGGGCGGCCCGGCAGCCGATCTCCGGATATCACCCCCGCAGGTCCGGTCCAAACGGGCCAGCATTCGCCCCGCCGCGGCTTCGAGGCGCGGGTCGTGCATCTGCCCGTAGCGCACGGTGAACTTCGACAGGCCCTCGGCGGGGGTGACCACCAGGGCCCCGTCCAGCCGCTGCGCTTTCGCGGGCAGCGGCATCAGCGCCACCCTTTGCCCCCATCCGGCGGCAGCCACGGCCAACCCCAGCCCCACGACCCAAACCTTCACATGCCCTCCGAGCGAAGAAAACAGAAGCGTACACCACCGCCGCTCGCCACCGGAGCGAAAGCCGGTCTATCGTAGACAGGAAACGATTCCAGCGCCGACCCGAAGGAACCCGCACGCCGATGCTCACACGCCGCACCTTTCTCACCTCCGCCACCGCCGCCGGCCTCCTGCCGCTCCTGCCCGCCAGCGCTCAGCAAGCCCAGGCGGATGACTTTACGCGATATGTCAATATCCGCATCGGCACCGGCGGCCACGGACACACCTTCCCCGGCGCGACCATGCCCTTCGGCGCGGTGCAGCTCTCGCCTGACACCTACACCACCGGCTGGGACTGGTGCTCGGGCTACTACGACGCGGACCGTTCGCTCCAGGGCTTCTCGCACACGCACCTCTCGGGTACCGGCGCGGGCGACATGCTCGACGTGCTGCTGATTCCCAATGCGGGGCCGGTCAAGTGGGACTCCGGCTCGCGCGAGAACCCGTCGGCGGGCTATCGCGCGCCCTTCAACCACGCCGAGGAGAAGATGGAGCCCGGCTACTACTCCGTGCCTCTGAAAGATCGCGCCGTGCTGGCCGAGCTGACCTGCACGACCCGCGTCGGCCTGCACCGCTATACCTTTCAAAAAGGCGGCGACGCGCACTTCGTGCTCGACATGGCCCACTCCTACGGCGACGCCGGGGTGGACCGCCGCACCAAGCAGCCCCGCATTCCTGTGAAGCAGGCCGCGCTCACCGTGGTCGATGACCATACAATCACCGGCTCCCGGCAGGTAGAGGACTGGGCCGGCGGCCGCGTCATCTTCTTCGCCATGCAGTTTTCCAAACCGTTCCGCTCGGTGGACCTGCGGCAGGACGGCACCGTGCTGCCCGCCGGGACCAAACAGGCCAGCGGAACCGGCGTCAAGGCGGCCCTGCACTACACGCCCGGCGCGAACGACCAGGTTCTGGTCCGCTGCGGCATCTCCGGCGTCTCGGTCGAAAACGCGATGAAGAACATCGAGGGGGAGTGCCCCGGCTACGAGTTCGACAAGACACGCACGGCGGCGAAGCAGGCCTGGAACACGGAGCTTTCGCGCATCCGGCTCGAGACCGCGGACTCCGAGCAGCGGACGATCTTGTACTCAGCGCTCTACCATATGCTGGTCGCGCCCACCACGTACTCCGACGCGAACGGCGAGTACATGGGCATGGACGGCAAGACCTACACGCTCAAGGCCGGCGAGGAAAACTACACCGCCTACTCGCTGTGGGACACCTTCCGCGGCCTCCATCCGGCCTACACCCTGTTCGTCAAGGACCGCGTGCCGGGCATGGTGAACAACCTGACCCGCATGGCCGAGCGCAGCCCCGCGGGCATGCCCGTTTGGCCGCTCCAGGGCAAGGAGACCGGCACCATGACCGGCTACCACTCGGCCTCGGTGATGGCCGAGGCGGTCCGCAAGAAGCTGCCGGGCATCGATACCGAAGCCGCCTACGCCGTGATGCGCAAGCGCAACATGGACGACAACTGGGAAGGCCTGGGCTACTACCGCGACCTCGGTTACATCCCCGCCGACAAGGAAGGCGAGTCGGTCTCGAAGTGCATCGAGTACTGCTATAACGACTGGGCCGTGTCGCACGTCGCCGACGCCCTCGGCCGGCACGACGACGCGGCGATCCAGCGCAAGCGCTCGCAAAATTACCAGCACTTGTTCGACCCGAAGACGCAGTTTATCCGGGCCAAGCTGAGCGACGGCAAGTTCACCGATCCGTTCGACCCCATCGACATGGGCCACACCCCCAAGTGGCGCGACTACACCGAGTCCAACGCCTGGCAGACCACCTTCGGCATTCAGCACGACGTGAAGGGCTACATGGCCCTTTGGGGCGGGCGGGAGCCGTTCGTCGCCAAGCTCGACCAGCTCTTTACCGTTCCCTCCACGCTGCCCGCCGATGCGCCGCCCGACATCGCCGGGCTCGTTGGGCAGTACGCCCACGGCAACGAGCCCTCGCACCACATCGCGTACCTGTACGTGTATGCCGGGCAGCCCTGGAAGACGCAGGCCCGGGTCGCGAGCCTGCGTAAAACCATGTACCGCAACGACCCCAACGGCCTCGAAGGCAACGAGGACTGCGGCCAGATGTCGGCCTGGTACCTGCTCAGCGCGCTGGGCCTGTACGCGGTGGACCCGGTGAGCGGCAACTACGTGCTCACCTCACCCTTGTTCGAGAAGGCGACCGTCAACGTCGGCGACGGCAAGGAACTGGTGATCGAGGCCAAACGGCCCAGCCCCGACGCGGTCTATATTGAGTCCGTCTCGCTGAACGGCAAGCAGCTGGACCGGTTGTGGGTCTCGCACGAGGAGATCGGCCACGGCGGCCGGTTGTCGTTCGTGCTGAGCGCGGAGCCGAACATGACGCTGGGCACGGCGGTGGAGGCGGCGCCTCCGTCACTGACGGCTTAAGAAAAGATGAGGAGAAGTAAAAGTGAACCGTCCTAGCACGTGGATCCGGGACACTACCTAGACGGTATCGCCCTTAGGAGTGCAGCAACGAAAGATCCGCTTTCCTCTGACAACACCTAACCCGGATGTCCCACATTTCAGCCCTGAGATGCGAGACATCCGGATATGCTGAGTCGAGTTGGATTTCCTATAATTCCATGCAGATACAGTCCATTTCCAACGTACTTAGCAGTGTCAAACGAGACTAAGCAGCCACTTTAGTACGTGACTGCTGTATCCGATTCTGCAAGAAAACTCCCTTTCGAGAGAACGCGGGCTCGGGATTGCGTTATTCATTCCTCGACTTCTTGCCCCCTAGTACCCTGAAGACCTATGCTCACCCGCCGCTCGCTCCTCCGCTCCGCGCTCGCCCTCAGCGCGGCCGCGCGCATTCCCGCCTTAGCCCAGTCCGCCGTCGCGCCCGAGAAGAAAGCCGTGCTCGACAAACGCCCCGCGCCGGGCGAGCGCCGCTTCACCTCCCCGGCCGTGGAGCAGGCCATCGCGGCGGTCTCCAAGCAGATCGCCGACCCGGAGCTCGCGCTCATCTTCGCGAACTGCCTCCCGAACACGCTCGACACCACCGTGACCCCCGGCATGTACGAGGGCAAGCCCGACACCTTCGTCATCACCGGCGACATCGACGCCATGTGGCTGCGCGACTCGTCCGCGCAGGTGTGGCCGTATCTGCCCTTTTGCAAGCAGGACCCCAAACTGGCCGCGCTGATCGAGGGCGTGATCCGCCGGCAGGCCCGGTGCATCCTCCTCGACCCCTACGCGAACGCCTTTCTGCCCAGCCTATCCAGCAAGCCGCTGGAGTGGTCGACCAAGGACCACACCGACCTCAAACCCGGCGTCGGCGAGCGCAAGTGGGAGGTCGATTCGCTGTGCTACACCCTACGCCTGGCGCACGGCTACTGGCGCGCCACGGGCTCGACGGCCCCCTTCGACGCGCAATGGCGGGCGGCCGCCACGCTGGTGGTCAAGACCTTCCGCGAGCAGCAGCGTAAATCCGGTCCGGGGCCGTACCGTTTCCAGCGCGCGGCCTATGCGCCCACCGACTCGCTCCCGCTCGACGGCTACGGCAACCCCGCCCGGCCTGTCGGGCTTATCTTTTCGGGCTTCCGGCCGTCCGACGACGCCTGCATCTATCCGCTGTTCATCCCGGCGAACCTGTTCGCGATGACTTCATTACGGCAGCTCGCCGAGCTGGCCCGCGCCGTCCATGACGACGGGCTCGCGAGCGAGGCTGCCACGCTGGCCGATGAGGTCGCGCGGGCGCTCGCCGCACACGCCTACATCCCCGGCAAGGGCGGCAGCATGTGGGCCTACGAGGTGGACGGCTACGGCAACGCCCTGCGCATGGACGACGCCAACGCCCCCGGGCTGCTCTCGATGGACTACCTGGGCTGCGTCGGGGAGGGCGACCGGGGCGTGTACCAGCGGACGCGGGCTTTCGTGCTCTCCCCCGACAACCCGTACTTCTTCCGAGGGCAGGCGGGCGAGGGCGTGGGCGGCCCGCACGAGGGCCTCGGCTGGATCTGGCCGATGGCGATCATCTTTCGCGCCTTCTCCTCGACTGACGACGCGGAAACCCTGGCCTGCCTCCGCACCCTGCGCGATACCACGGCGGGCACGCACTTCATGCACGAGTCGTTCTGGATGGACGACGCGAGCCGGTACACCCGGCCCTGGTTCGCCTGGGCGAACACGTTGTTCGGGGAGCTGGTGCTGACGCTGGCCGAGCGAAAACCGGGATTGTTGCGCCAGAGCTTCACTTAAACTTGCTGAATCCAACTCACGGCGGCGTAAAATGGCACTCATTCCGTGTCAAAATTTAAGTAAGCTGCCTCAGGAGAGTGCCTTGCAGTCCTTAGTCAAGAATTCAGCCTGCGTATTCTCGCTCGGCTTTCTCTGCTTTGCCGTGTGCTGCCCCGATGACGCGAGAACGCAGGTAACGAGGCAAGAGGTAGCCCTTGTTCAAAGCTATATAGAAGAGCAATCCGCTCCGGTCGGAAAGAATATAGGTAAGTTCACCAGCCTTACCCAGCCATACGCTCCTCTCGATTTCGAGGTCCGGCGCGCGAATGGGAAGCACGCATCCGACATTCGCAATGTGCTGTTCGGCTACGCTGGAGCCACGGCAGGGCTCGATTATTCACGAACGCCGAAGATGGCGAATGATTTCCATTGCGGGCCACCTTGCGCAACGCAGCGGATCAAGCTCTTCCTTGACCAAAACCAGCAAGTATCTGGCTTAGTCAAGAGTTTTCTTGCGGCAGGCAAAGTCGGCATCGTCTCTCAGTGGGGAGTTGCGGGCGATCTCAGAATCAATGACACTTTCGCTCAGGGCGGCACGATCACGACTTTTCTACCCGTAGGAACAGCTGGTATAGTACCTAATTCTCAAGGTCAAACGTCAAGCGATTTAGCGGCCGCAACTGGCCTCACTGCCTCGGAGCTAAAGAAAGCAAGAGCCATTGCAACGGAACTTGCCGAGCTTCACTTAGCGGCTATAGTTCGCAGTCCGCAGGGC
>CAXUEU010000140.1:0-7628 GCA_964250195.1 uncultured Acidobacteriaceae bacterium | reverse complement strand
GGGCTGGGCGGAGTACGCGCGCGTGACGGAAGAGGACCTGCTCGCGGCGGCGCGGCTCATCGGCGCTATGTACGCGCACATGGGCGACTCCAGCGCTTTCCGGACCCTGTCGCTCGTGTACTTCGCGGCGGCGAGCTGGGCGGAAACGCTGCGGCGTCTGGGGCGAGCCGCGACGGGGTTCCTGCTGTGGAGCGATCCCGTGTTCGGGCCGGAGTCGCGGGCGATCTTCGCGGAAGCGCGGGCGGGCCGGGTAGACGAAGAGCGGGTGTACCGGCTGGTGGCCCGATACGACGTCGCGGGGCTGGGCAAGCGTCCTTTGGATGGGGTATACCCCGTTCTGAGCGACGATTTGTACGCGGGAGCGGGGCTGTTGAGTGCTTCGCGTGGCGAGATCGCGGCAATGCTTGAAAGGGCTGGGTTCACGGAATGAATACGATTCGAATCGAGGATGCGCTGCAAGCGCAGGGAGCGCTGCGGGACGCAGCCGGGCTGAGGGCTGAGGAGTTCTCGGTGGAAGCATTCGTGGGAATGGTCAGCGATGAGGTCGAGGTGCTGCGCGGGCAGGGCAAGACGGATGCGGAGATCGCGGACTTGATCGGGGCGAACTCGGCAATCAAGGTGACGGCCGAGGAAATCGGTGCGTTCTATGCTGCCCCGGAGAAGCGCCGAGGCTGAGGACGACAGGTCAGTGGAGCGGCGCGGTCGCGGAAAGGCCCTTGGTCTCGTCGATGGTGACGAAGGTATTCGGCTTCAGCCCGGCGATGGACTGCTTTTTACCGCTGGGCCAGGCGATGTCGAGGGTAAGTGGGCCTTTCGGGCTGGGGCCGAGGCCGAAAGTGACGGGCAGCTCGGATTGCGAGAGGTAGGAGGACCCGGACCGGACCATGCGTGTTTGCCTGCCCTGCGTGGTGCCTAGGACGAGCTTGGACCCGATGGCGTCGCGGTTGGACCGGGTGCCGACAAGGCGGACCCGAAGCGCGGCATTGCCCGAGCTGCCGTCGTTGCGGAGCAGCTTGGCCGGGCCGCCGGAGGTGGTCAGGATAAGGTCCGGGTCGCCGTCCAGGTCATAGTCCAGGTACGCCGCGCCCCGTCCGACCACGGGCTGCTGAAAGGGCGCGCCCGCCTTTGCGGAGACGTCGGCGAACTTGTCCCGGCCGGAGTTGTGGAAAAGCAGCGGCGTCTCCGCATACTTGACTGAGGGCTGGGTGAGGGAAACATCGTCGGCGACATGGCCGTTGAGGGCGAAGATATCCGGCAAGCCGTCCAGGTCGTAGTCGAAAAAGAAGGTCGCGAAGGTCAGCGACTTAGCCGACGGCGGCGCGATCCCGGATGCGGCGGACAAGTCCGTGAAGAGGCCGTCCCCTTCGTTGCGGTAGAGCGACAAACTTTCGTCGGTGAAGTTGCCGATGACCAATCCTGCCCGGCCGGAGTTGTCGAAGTCGGCGGAGTCCGCGCCCATGCCGGCGCGAGCCTTGCCCGCGTCGCTCAGCGAGATGCCCGCGGCGAAGCCGGATTCGGTGAAGGTGCCGTTGCCGTTGTTGCGGTAGAGCTTATTCGGCTGGGTGTCATTGGCGACAAACAGGTCGAGCCGTCCGTCGTCGTCGTAGTCGAGCAGCGCGATGCCGAGGGATTTACTCGTCGGATCGTACAAGCCGGCCTTCCTCGTAACATCCTCGAAAGTGCCGTTGCCCAGGTTGTGGAACAGCGTGCCGCTCTGTCCCTTGTAGGCTTCGGGCGTGCAGTACGACTTGTGCGTTCCGTCGACCGAGCAGGTTTGGTCCGTCGCGACCGACCAGGTGACGTAGTGCGAAACGAAGAGGTCGAGTCTTCCGTCGTTGTCGTAATCGAACCAGACGGCGCCGGTCGAGAAGCCGCCGTCGGCGACGCGGGCGTGGTACGTGACCTCGGCGAACTTGCCCCCGCCGAGGTTGCGATAGAGGTGGTTGCCGTCGAGGGCGGTGATGTAAAGATCGTCGCGGCCGTCATTGTCGTAGTCGCCGACCGCGCAGCCCAGACCGTAAAGCTCCGCCTCGAGGCCGGAGCCGGGCGTTGCGTCGCGGAACGTGCCGTTGCCCTCGTTATGCAGAAGGGCGGCGGTCGCATGAGCGTCGGGGTGTCCGGGCCAGGCGCGCCCGTTCACCAGCAGGATGTCCTGTCGGCCGTCGTCGTCGTAGTCGATCGCGCACACGCCGGAGCCCATGGTCTCGGGCAGGTACTTTTTGCCGAAGGCCCCGTTGGTGTGGCGAAAGTGGATGCCGGCTCGCTGTGTCGCATCGGTGAACTGAACCTGACTCGCCTTGGGAACCATTTGAGCGGCGGCGGTGCCGCAGGCAAGGGCGATCGAGAGGATGGAAGGGAGCTTCAAGACAGCGGATCAGTTGGCTGGGGCCAGGGCCGCGGCAGGGGTGTTCGCCTGGCGGTTGTTCCACCAGTGCGAAAGCAGCAGCGCGGGCGGGCCAACGAGGAACAGCGCGTAGAGCGGGGCGTAGATGCTTCCGTGAAGGCGCAGGACGCACTCGACCGCGGCGACCGCGACGACCACCAGGCACTGGCCGCGGCGGGAACGGACCGTGGTTTTGGGATCGGTGATCATGAAGAAGATGAACAGCTGATACTCGGGGCCGGTGATGGGGGCGAGCTCGGAGAGCAGCGGGTCGCCGACGAGGAAGCGGCGCAGGACAGCGAAGGCCAGAAAAGCCCCGACATAGGCGGCGCAGATGTGGAACCGGCGCAGGCGGTAGAGGATGGCCGAGCCAAGCGTCCAAATGACCGCCATGGCCCACAGATTATTGCCCCACTGGATGGACAGGCTGGCGACGGTGTCCGCAGCGAGGAACAGCACCGCGCAGATGGCGAAGTTGGACGGGTTGAACAGGTGCCGGTTCCGATAGCGGACGACATATTTGGAGCTGATCGCGAGCACCGCGGCCAGCACGTACGGCCAGACCGCGGGGGAGCGCAGAAGAATGCCGATGGAAATGCCGCTGATGTAGGCGCTGGCGACATTGGGCCACTTGCCAAGCATCGCCTTGCCGAGCAGCAGTTCCGCCGCGATGGAGACGCCGATGGCGAGGGCAGTGCGGGTCCAGCTTTCGAGGATGCCGAAGCTGATGTTGCCAATGACGAGAATCAGCGTAATGAAGATGGGGGGGGCGAAGCGGTTTTCCAGCGTAAACCAGCGGCGCCACTGATGCGGGCTGACGGCGGTTCGGGGGAAGCTGATCGCATGTCCACTCATTCCGGTTCCTTCACTGCGTTCAACCGGCCAACTTGCGGCGCGGCCAGCGACTGAATCGTACCAGAGGGCCACTGGATTTGGACACTCTCGATTTCGGGGCTTTGACCGAGGCCGAAATGAAGGCGGCGGTCGTTTTCCGACGCGAAGCCGGAACCGCCGGAGACGGTCTGAATCTGCGTCTGCCCGTTCCACTTGAGCGTGACCTGCGCTCCGATCGCGCTGCGGTTGGACCGCGTGCCTTCGAGCGCGAACTCGATCCACCGGTTTTTCGGGTCGACGGTGTTGCGGTACAGGAGCAGCGGCCCTCGCTGGTTG
Source organism: uncultured Acidobacteriaceae bacterium (assembly GCA_964250195.1). Taxonomy (GTDB): domain Bacteria; phylum Acidobacteriota; class Terriglobia; order Terriglobales; family Acidobacteriaceae; genus EB88. The sequence goes on along the minus strand of CAXUEU010000140.1, from coordinate 4,075 downwards.
GCGACCACCGCGTCGAGCACTCCCCGGTTGCCGAGGTCGGCCAACACGACGGAGCGTCCGTCGAAGGTGTCGCGCACGCCTACCTCGCGGGCGACGTCGACGAAGCGGCCCGCTCCGTCGTTGAGCCACAGGTGCTTCTGCTGGTAGCCGGAGTGGCTGCGGCCGTCGACCGCCGGCCAGTGCGCGGCGTCGGAGATGATGGCCGCGTTGCCGCCCGCGACCTTGGCGAAGTCGTACCAGTAATCCCGCTTCGGGTCGAGCGAGACATAACCGTCGACCAGGTAGAGGTCGAGCGTGCCGTCGTTGTTCAGGTCGCCGAACTGCGCGCCGAAGCTCCACCCGCCGAGCTCGACGCCGAGGTCGCGGGCCATGTTGCGATAAGTCAGCGACTTAGCTTCCTGCGGCACCCACAAGTTATTGCCCTGGATCAGAACGCCTTCCTCGGAGATATTCGAGACATAGACGGAGTACTTGCCCTGGTTGAAGACGTCGCCCACCGCGACGTTCATGCCGCTCTTCGGGGCGAAGCCGACGCCGGTTTCCGCACCCGCCTCGTGGAAACGGCCGTGGCCGTCGTTGAGGTACAGCTCGGAAACCCCATAATCGTTGGCGATGAACAGATCCGGCCGGCCTGTGCCGCCGAGGTCGGCGGCGGCGGAGGCCAGGGCCCAGCGGCGGCTCGCGATGCCGGCCTGCTCGCTGCGCTCCTCGAACCGGCCCCCGCCCAGATTGTGGAAAAGATACTTGCGGCCGCCGTTCTTGGCGTACTCGAAAGACTCCGGCATCATGCGGGTATTTGCGAGGTGCCATAAGTCGACCGACTCCGGGTAGTAACCTCCGAGAAACAAGTCGAGCTTGCCGTCGCCATCGTAGTCGAACCAGAGCGCGGTATTGGCGTTGACCCACTCGGGAAACTCAGGCTCCTCCACGCGGCTAAATCCGCGGCCCGCGTCGTTGTGGAACAACTCCGGCTTACCCCACTTGACCAGGAACAGGTCCTCGTAGCCGTCGTTATCGTAGTCGCCCCACACCGCGCCCATGCTCACGCCGGTGCCGGGGCGGTTCAAGTCGGCCACGCCGAGCTTGGCCGCGACATCCTCGAAGCGCCCGTCGTGGAGGTTGCGGTAGAGGTGGTTAGGGGACCCGTACGCGCTGTCGGTAGCGTAGATGTCGGGCCAGCCGTCGCGGTCGTAGTCGACGATGGAAACGGACGCGCCCATGACCGCGACCTCCGGCATGATGGGCGCCAGTTTCGCGTCGAGCGTGGGCGCGTGATGGGTAAAGCGGATGCCGGCTTCCCGCGAGACCTCGCGCAGGAAGAGGCCGTGCCGGGCGAGGGCGGTTTGCTCGTCGAGCGCGCTTTGCTTGTGGGCGTGCACGCGCCTGAGCACCAGAGGGACAAGCAGCAGGGCGAGGAAGGCTAGGGTGAGCAGGGTGCGTTTCATTTATCTGAGTGCGGCAGTGGAGGGCCGCGCGTCGACCCAGCGGGTCTGCCAGGTGAGCCAGTCCTGCCGGTGGGCCCGGTACTCGGGATCGTCTTCGAGCTTGCCCGGCGGGGTCGTGTAGTCGCGCCGCGCGTGGAAAGGGTAGGGCAGCACGCCTGCCGACCAGGTCGAGTTGTAGTCGCCGTCCTTGATCCATCCGTCGCCGGCCAGGACAAAGTCGCGAATGGTTCCCGGCGGGGGCGGCGCGGGCACAACGAAACGCAGGGTCATCTCGTCTCCGGCGTTCATGATGACGTAGCGGTCATCGGGGGCCTCCAATAGTTCTCGCACATCGCCGTAGCGGGTGTAAAAGCCGGGCAGGTCGCGCCAGCGCTGCGTGGTGGAAGCGACGTCCGAGTAGGCGGGCAGCTCCGGGGAGCTCGGGTTTGCCTGGCGGACGGCGGAGTAGCCGCGGTAATGGAGGTCGGCCGTCGCGGGTTTCAGGGTTTGCAGGACGGGTTTCACCGAGAGAACGGGAGCCCACTGGATCTGGTCCCAGAACACCTCCAGGTTGGTGCGCAGGCGCAGGCGGTGCGTTTCGCCGGGCTTCCATAGGTTTGTGAGCGAGAACAGGCAAATCTTGTTGCGCCCGGCGGGGAAGCCGAGGTTGGGGTCGGCCACGCGCCAGCCGCCCCGTCCATCGGGCACTTCGAGGCTGAGCCACTTCGGTTTGGGCCCGCTGCCCTGCGCGAGCGCGACGTTCACGGAGGAGTCCGACGGGTGCAGCCAGCCCTTGGCGACCAAAGTAAGCGGGCCGGGGGGGAGCCAGTCGGGCAGCTGCAGCTCAATCCAGTGGTCGCGCGTGATGCCCTGGTATTGCCCGCGGCCGAAGGTGTCGAGGTAGTGCCCGTCCTGTTTGTTCAAAGTTGAGGTCGCGTCGAAACCGGTGTCGTCGATCGCGCGGACGAGCGGCTGAGGTGTAGAGACCACGGTGACGGCGGGCCGGATCGCCGGGACGCGGAAGCGCTCGTCGGTGTAGACCTCGGTGCCCGCCGGATGGTCGACCGCCAGCAGCGCGAGCGAGTCGTAGAAGTAGGACTCCCACAACTCGCCGGTCACGCGCAGGTCGTAGGAGCCGCCGCGCGGGGTGAGCTGCTCGCGGGGAACCTTGTACCACTCCTCGGTCGCGGCGATGCGGGCCGTGCCGAGGTTGTTGATGCGCAGGCCCAGCGCGGAGCCCCAGGGGACCGAATCCTTGACGAAGCGCATCGCGCGGCCGTCCCAGGCGAACAGGAAAGGGCAGGAGCCCTTGAGCCGCTGCTCGGTCACGATTTGCTGATTGGCCCGGAGATTGAACTCGGCGCGGATGGTCCCGTTGGGCCACAGGATGCGGGCGACGTCGGTTTCCGTCTGCCGCCCAAGGCCGAAGTGCACGGAGGGGGCGGCGATGGCGGCGCGCTGCGTCAGGAGGCCGGCGCGGATCTCGATCGCCCCGCCGATGCCGAAGGGGTTGACGCGCTGGTCGCCGGTGGCCTGCCGGGCGCGGGGGCGGATGGTTTGCCAGCCGTAGTTCTTCGCGGATCGGACGGTGGAAGCGCCCGCGAGACCGATAAGGGCGAGCCGGCCGTCGTTGTTCAGGTCGGCGATGGACGACACGGCGGGCAGAGCGGCCGGCAGCGGCTCGAAGGTGGCGTGATCGGTTCCAAGCAGGACGAGCGGGGGACCGTTATGGGGCGCGACGACGAGGTCGACGGCTCCGTTGTTGTCGAGGTCGGCGGCGAGCAGGCGGGTTTCCCCGGAGGCCGGCGTGGTCTTGGCCAACACAATGGGCTGGGAGGCGGTGCCGCGCTCGTCGGTAGCCAGACGGGCGATTTGGCCCGCCGCGTCGAGGGTGATGAGGTTCAATGAGCCGGTACTGGGGCTGATGCCCGCGGCGGCGATGGCCCGGATGCCGTCGCGAGTGAAGATCTCCGTGAACGCGCCCGAGCGGCGGTTGAGGAAGATGTGCAGCCGGCCCGCGCGGTCGAGCAGAGCGAGGTCTGGATTGCCGTCGCCGTTCAGGTCGGCCCAAGCGAGCTGCGCGGGGCCGTCGATGCCTGGAAAGGGGTTCTGCGGAGTGAAGGTCGAGTCGCCATTGTTGCGCAAGAGCAAGGGGGGCCCGCTCGCGGGAGCGGCGAGGATGTCGAGGTCGCCGTCGGCCTCCCAGTCCAGCGCCCAGGCCGCGGTGTACGGCTTTTTCAGCAGGGCGGGCGGGAGTCTGGTGGCGGCGGTCGCGTCCGTGAAGCGGTTTTCCAGACCCTGCGTGTAGAAGCGCAGACCGCCCGGGCCGGCGAGCACGAGGTCGGAGCGGAAGTCGTAGTTAAAGTCGAGCGCGAGGACGGATTCGGGCTCGCCCGAAGGCCCGCCGGGGAAGGAAACCGCCTGCCCGCTCCGAAAATGCAGCGCCTGCGCGTCTGCGGTGGCGAGGGCCGGGGCGTCGTCGCCGTTTAGATAGAGTGCGCCGGCCCAGCTTGCTTTTGTATCCGAAAGCTCGTTGTTGAAGGTCAAGGCAAGGTCGGCGGGCGCGGGCCGCTCGGGCGGGCTGGGCAGCAGAATCAGATGCGTGAGCGGTTCGGCGGCCTCGCCCGCGGGAGCGGTGAGCTCGGCCAGGT
>CAXUEU010000139.1:0-7639 GCA_964250195.1 uncultured Acidobacteriaceae bacterium | reverse complement strand
CATCTGCACCAGCCCCAGCGGAATCCTCGTCAACGCACGCCCCAGCAGGGCCACGAGCACCCCCAGCACTCCCAGTGCCGCCCCCGTTCCGGCCAGCGCGCCGCTCCATCCGCGCACGCTGCCCACCGCGAGCACCACCGTGAGCGCTTCCACTCCCTCCACCAGGGAGGCCAGCGCCGCCGCAAGCAGCGTCGGCCCGTCGTGCGCGATCCGCATGTCCATTTCCGTCCCGCCTCTGCGCCGAGTTTACAAGGGCGTCTACAAGCAACGGACAGCCCCGAACGGGAGAACCCGCCCGCTACAATGGGCGCAGGAGCCGTTTCCCCGCGCCCATGCCTGAAACCGCCGACACAACCCGCGAACTGGTCGTGTTGACCGGCCTCTCCGGCTCCGGCAAGGGCTCCGCCCTGAAGGCCTTCGAGGACCTCGGCTACTACTCGGTCGACAACCTGCCCATCGAGCTGCTGCCTCAGTTCGCCGCGCTCATCGCGCACTCGGCGGCCTCCCGCAAGGCCGCCATCGTGGTCGACGTCCGCGAGGGCTCCGCGCTCGAGCAGCTGCCCGGCACGCTCCTGAGCATGCGCAAGACCCTGCCGGTCACCGTGATCTTCATGGAGGCGGCCGGTCCCGCTCTGCTCCGGCGCTTCTCGGAGACGCGCCGCCCGCACCCGCTCGGGGCCGACGCGAGCGTCGAGGCCTCGCTCGAAGCCGAGCGCGCCCTGCTCGAGCCGGTCCGCAACATCGCCGATGTCGTGCTCGAAACCACCCACTTCAACGTCCACGAGCTTCGCGCCTACCTCCATACCCGATTCGGTGCCGAGGCCGGCAAGAGCCTGCTGCTTTCCGTCACCAGCTTCGGCTACAAGAATGGCGTGCCCCTTGGGGCCGACCTCGTCTTCGACGTCCGCTTTCTCCCGAATCCGCACTTCATCCCCGAGTTCCGCCCCCTGACCGGCCAGGACCGGGCCGTGCGGGAGTACGTCGGCGGTTTCCCCCAGACTGCCGAGTTCCTCGACAAAGTCGACGGCCTGCTGCTTTTCCTGCTGCCGCTCTACATCCAGGAGGGCAAAAGCTACCTGACCGTTTCCTTCGGCTGCACCGGCGGCCAGCATCGGTCCGTCTTTATCGCCGAAGCCGTCGCCGCCCGCCTCGGCGAGAAAGGCTACCGGGTCAAAACCACTCACCGCGATATGCCGCGATAACGCGGTCCGGTCGAAGATGGAGAGCGGCACACTCCCCCGCAATGACAATCTTGAAAACACGGCCTGGTCCGCGATCGATAGCGCGCTCGTTGTTTACGCGGCCACGCGCTCGGCGAACGAGACTACGCAGGGCCCATAGGCTTGACTTGCGCACTCGTGCGCGGCGAGAACTGGCGAGATTTTTCGCTTGCAGCTTCGCGCTTGAATCCAAGTCCGCCCAGGGAAGGAAAGACCGGCCTTGGCGGACGTGAGAGGCTGTCGCGGCATACCTGCCCGCTACACTAGCGGTAGACACGCATGACATTTCACCCGGGCCATCCATTCTCGAAGGTGCCTGCTCTGTCGCTCATCTTCCTCGGTTTGTCCCTGGTTGCGCGCGGCGCGGCCGCGCAGGCGCCCAATCTGGCCCTTGCCATTGAGCCCGACGGCCCGTTCACGGGTGTTCCGCGATCGTTCGCAGTGTTCCTGACCAACACCACCGATCACAGCCTTCGCCTGCCCCGACCTTATGTGGACTGCTCCTCCATCCCTTACTGCACCTTGTATCTGCGCCTCAACTTCAAGCCTTCCGGAGCCTCGCGACGCGCCATGTCAGACCGCGGCTGCAGCGCAGACTTTTTCCATGCCCGGGACTCCATCCTCCAGCAGATCGCCTCCTGGGAGACGCTGCTCCCGAGCGAGTCGCTCACCACGCATGCCGTGCTGCCGGATGCGGAAATGACCGGCGAACCCGGTACATACACCCTCTACGCCGAGTACGTTCCGCCTTATGTCACCCCTGTTGAGAAGGTGGAGCTCAGCCTACGCCGCATCAGCATTCCCGACGCCGAACTCTCCTCCCCCAAACTGGTCTACATTCTGCCGACAAAGGCCCGCCGGTGACGCGCCTCCTCCGCCTGCTCGCCTACCTGCGGCGGTACGCGCCGCACACCGCGGCCGCCGTTCTGCTGATGGCCGCGGTCGGCCTGCTTGAAGCCTTCCGCGTTCTGCTCATCCAGCCTATCTTCGACAACGTTCTGCGCCCCGGCGCGCACACCGGCTCCGTTTCGCTGCTGGGCGGCTTCGGTTCGCGCGTCCAGAGCCACGCCGCCTTCGACCTTCACGCGTTGGTCCCGCGCGCCTTCCACAACGAGTGGACCGTGGTCGGCTACGCCCTTGTCGCGTCCACGCTGCTCAAGAGCCTCTGCGACTTCGCCGGAACATACCTGGTCAACTATGCGGGCTTCGGCATGATCACCGACCTGCGCGACGACCTGTACGCCTCCATGCTCCGCCGCTCTGTCGCCTTTTTTCAGCGCAACAGCACCGGCACGCTCCTTTCCACGCTCATCAACGACATCGAGCGGGTCCAGTTCGCGATGTCTTCGGTGCTTTCGGACTTCCTCCAGCAGTTCTTCACCCTCGTCTTCACCCTCGCGCTCGTCATCTATCTGGGCGGCAAGCTCGCCTGGCTTCTGCTGGTTTTCGTCCCCGTGGTCGCGCTTTCGGTCCGGCGCATCGGGCGCAACGTGCGCCGCACCACCCGGGGCGGCCAGGACAAGCTCGCCGAAATCCAGAACATCCTGCACGAGACCATCACCGGCAACCGCATCGTGAAGGCGTTCAACATGGAGCCCTGGGAGCTGGGGCGGTTCCGCTTCGCCGCGCGCCGGCTGTTTCGCGCCAACCTGCGCTCCGTGCGCGCCCAGGCTTTGTCTTCCCCGTTGATGGACGCGATCGGCGCCATCGCCGTCGCGCTGCTGCTGCTCGCCGGGCGCGGGCGGATCCAGAGCCGGTCCATGACGGAAGGGCAGTTTTTCACCTTTCTGGTCGCGCTGTTCAAGCTGTATGACCCGGTCCGCAAGTTCGCGCTCTACTACAACAACTTCCAGCAGGCGCTCGGCGCGTCGAGCGAAATTTTCCGCTTCATGGACACGGCGGACGATCTGCCGGAGCGCCCCGGAGCCGCGCGCCTCAACGGCTTTCACGATGCCGTGCGCCTCCAAGATGTCAGCTTCCGCTACGACGAGGCGGAAGCCCCGGAGGGGGCGGTGCTCTCCGGCATCGACCTGACCATTCACAAGGGCGAGGTCCTCGCGCTGGTGGGTCCGAGCGGCGCGGGCAAGTCCACGCTCGCCAGCCTCGTGCCGCGCTTTTTCGACCCGTCGGAGGGCCGCGTTACGCTCGACGGCCGCGACCTGCGGGAGGTTTCCGTAGCCTCGCTTCGCGACCAGATCGGCACCGTCACCCAGGACCTGATCCTGTTCAACGACACGGTGCGCAACAACATCGCCTACGGCCGCCCGAATGTGCCGATCGATCAAGTGGAGGCGGCGGCCCGCCATGCGCTCGCCCACGACTTCATCCTGCGCCTGCCGCAGGGCTACGACACACCGATCGGCGAGAAGGGCTTTCGCTTGTCAGGCGGCGAGCGCCAACGGCTCGCCATCGCCCGCGCCCTGCTCAAGAACGCGCCCATCCTGATCCTGGACGAAGCCACCTCCGCGCTCGACGCGGAAAGCGAATCGCTGGTCCAGCCCGCGCTCGGCAACCTGATGCAGGGCCGCACGGTACTAGTAATCGCGCACCGGCTCGCCACGGTTCGGCGGGCCACCCGTATCGCCGTGTTGGAGGCCGGGCGCATTACCGCCATCGGCACACACGAGGAGCTGCTCGCGCGCTCCCCGACCTATCGACGGCTCCACGATCTTCAGTTCTCCGAGACGCCTGAACTCGAATTGCGCTCCTGACCTCACCGTTCCCGCCCCCTTTTTTACGAGGTGCCTATCTCCGATCCAAACTCTCCGTCCATCCACTCCATCTACTCCATGACCGGCTTCGCCCGTGCCGCCGTCGAGCTCGGGCCCGATGCGGCCCTCACGCTCACCATCCGCAGCGTCAACCACCGTTTTCTCGACCTGCACCTCCGCCTCGCTTCAGGCTGCGAGGCGCTCGAGCCGCTGTTCCGCGCGGAGTTGAAGCGAACCCTCGTGCGCGGCCACGTCGAGTGCACCCTCGCGCTCGACCACTCCGCCCGCCCCGCCGCGCGGCCGGCCGGTCCGACTTTCAATCCCGCGGCTTTGCGGGCCTATCTCGCCGGTTTCGAGGCTGCCTCCCGGGAGCATGCCCTCGACTGTCGGCCGGACCTCAACACGATCGCCCTGATCCCGGGCCTGCTCGTTTCCTCGGCGCACGCGCCCGTCGAGGAAGCCGCGCTCCTCGCGGCCGCGCCCGTTTTGCTCGAACAAGCCCTTGCCGGCCTGGTAACGATGCGCGCGGGGGAAGGCCGGGCCCTCGCCTCGGCGATGGAGCCGCACCTCGCCGAGCTCGCGGCGCTTGCCGAACGAGCCGCCCTGCTGCGCGCGGCCGCGCAGCCGGCCCACCTTGCCCGGCTCGCGTCGCGCATGCGCGCCCTCGTCGGGGCCGACGCCGACCCCAACCGCCTGCTCACCGAGGCCGCTCTGCTGGCGCAGCGCGGCGACATCGACGAGGAGCTCACGCGCTTGCGCACGCACATCGATCACTGCCGCGCCACTCTCGAAGCGGGCGGCGAGGCAGGGAAGAAGCTCGATTTCCTGCTGCAGGAGATGAACCGCGAAGCCAACACCATCCTTTCCAAAACCGGGGGCACCGTCGGTGCCGGCGAGCAGCTCACCGCCGACGGCCTCGCGATGAAGGCCGCGATCGAGAAGCTGCGCGAGCAGGCGCAGAACATCGAGTAGCCGCTTCCAGTCCCGGATCGTCACCGGAAACTGAGAGTCATTCCCGGCACTCCGTCTGAATCATCTATCGTGTCCTTTATCGGCTCATTCATCGTTTTCGTTCAGGTCCCGATGCAATTTTCTTGGCCGCCTTTCCCGCCGCGGCATTTGGAGGCTCTTGGCAGGCATTTTGTTCATCATCTCGGCCCCGTCGGGCTCCGGGAAATCGACCCTGGTCGCCCAGATCCGGTCCCTCGTCGCGGGCCTCGAGTTCTCCATTTCCTACACGACGCGGAAGCCGCGCGGCTCGGAGGCCTCGGGCCGCGAGTACAACTTCATCTCCGTCCGCGAGTTCGAGGCCCGCATCGCGAATGACGAGTTCCTCGAGTACGCCGACGTGTTCGGCAACTACTACGGAACCGCGCGGGCTTCCCTCGCCGAGGCAACGGCACGGGGCAACGACCTGCTGCTGGACATCGACGTGCAGGGCGCGGAACAGGTGCGCGAGCGTCTGCCGGACGCGGTCGGTATCTTCGTCCTACCGCCGACCCCTGCGGTACTGGAAGCACGTCTGCGCAACCGAAGCCGCGCGGAGGGTGCCCTCGACGACGAGGTGCTCGCCCGCCGCCTTCTCAAGGCCCGCAGCGAGATCGGCAATTACTTTCGATACCGGTACGTGTTGATCAATGACGTTTTAGAGCTTGCGGTGGACGAACTTTCAGCTATCGTGTCCGTAGAACGTTCCCGGCGCGGCGGCGAGGCTCTCCTTTCCGGCCCGGAGACGGCTCGCATGTTGGCGCTGGCGAACGGGTGCGGACAGCAAGGCATCCGGCAGCGATTGGAACCGGTTCTCGCCTCCTTTGGGATCGCGGCACACCACTCTTCTTGAGGTCAGTCCATGAAGCTCGAGCACGAGTTCGACAGCAACTTCCGTTACGTCATCGTGGCCGCCCGGCGCGCCCGCCAACTCCAGAACGGCTCGCTGCCGCTGGTTGTCACGCCTTCGTCCAAGGCGTCCAAGATCGCGCAGCACGAGATCATGGCCGGCCTGGTCCAGCACGTCCGGTACGAGACACCGGTGATGAAGCCGGGCTTCGACGCCCCGGAAATCCCGCGCTTCGCCGTTTAAGGCAGTTTCCCGATGAAGTGAAGCGCGAAGAGCATCCCTGTTGCGGCAAGCCGGTGGCTTTTCTCGAGGGAAAAGCCACGTTCACGGCGGCTTGTACCTGTCCACCTTCAGGAAATCTGCTTTAGCGCGGAACAGAGGAGCGGCCCCACCGGACCGGTTTCCGCGCCGGTTCCGCCGGGAGCGGAGTGCTCTGTCACGCCCGGACCGTTTTTCCAGAGACCGCCTTCATCTCCCGTTTACAATGGGGGCGAGCACTCGGAGGCTTCTCCCGGATGAAGGTCACCCTCGGCGTCACCGGCGGCATCGCCGCGTACAAGGCAGTGGAGCTTCTCCGCGCGCTCCAGGCCAAGGCTCTGGACGTGCAGGTCGTACTGACCGCCGGGGCCCAGCGCTTCGTCCAGCCGCTCACCTTCGCCGCCCTGTCCGGACGCCGCGTCATCACCAGCCTGTGGGAAGACCAGGCCGTCGAGGAAGCCGAGGGACGCTCCCCGGCCATGGAGCACATCGAACTGGCGCAGCGCACCGATGCGCTGCTGGTCGCGCCCGCCTCCGCCGACACGCTCGCCCGCCTCGCTCAGGGCCGGGCCGACGACTTCCTCGCCACCCTGTACCTGGCCACGCCCGCGCCGGTCCTGCTGGCCCCCGCCATGAACGTGCGGATGTGGCAGCACCCCGCCACCCAGGCCAACGTCGAGCTGCTGCGGTCCCGCGGCGCGGTCGTGATCGCTCCGGAAGCGGGTCTGCTGGCCTGCGGCATGACCGGCTCCGGACGCCTCGCGGAGATCCCCGCGATCGTCGAAGCCACGCTCCAGGCGCTGCAGCGTGGCGCAACGCTTGCCGGCAAAACCGTGCTCGTCACGGCCGGCGGTACGCGCGAGGCCCTCGACCCGGTTCGCTTCCTCGGCAATCGCTCCTCCGGCAAGATGGGCTACGCCCTGGCCGAAGCAGCCCGCCTGCGCGGCGCGCGGGTGGTGCTCGTCGCCGCCCCGACCGCGCTCGCGCCGCCGGCCGGGGTCGAAATGGTCCCGGTGACCACCGCCGCCGAAATGCACACGGCCGCGCTCGCGCGCCTGCACGAGGCCGATCTCGTCGTCATGGCCGCCGCCGTCGCCGATTACCGTCCCGCCGCGGTCTCCGGGCAAAAGCTGCGCCGCACGGGCATGCTCACGCTCGAACTCGAGCCCACCCCGGATATCCTGGCCGACCTGGCCCAGCGCCGCCGCCCCGGAACGCTGTTGATCGGCTTCGCCGCCGAGGTTTCCTCGCCGGACGAAGCGCTCGGCAGCGGACGGGCCAAGCTGCTGCGCAAGGGTGCCGACGCGATCGTGCTCAACGACGTCTCCCGCCCCGAACTCGGCTTCGACTCGGACCGTAATGCCGCCACGTTCCTCACCCGGTCTACCTCGGTCGAGTTGCCGGCCATGCACAAACGCGACCTTGCCGGGGCGATCCTCGACGAAATCCTCCACCTCCGCCGACCGCAGAGGGTCATCGCGGAGATGGCCGAAGCCGTGTGATGCTCCGCCCCCTGCCGCCCGCCGCGCTCCAGGCCCTGCGCGCCCGGCTCGCCTTTCTCCACGATCTCGGCATCCACGACCTGTACCGGCGGCCCTTTGTCGAATCGGAAG
>CAXUEU010000138.1:3737-7774 GCA_964250195.1 uncultured Acidobacteriaceae bacterium | reverse complement strand
CGCCCGCCAGTCTTTCCATTCCCTCAGTGCCGCCCTCGGACGGGTTCGCGGCGCGGCCCTGCTCCCTGCCCTGCTCGCCATCCCGCTGCTCACCGGCTGCGGCGTCTCCTCGTCCGGACCGAGCAGCTCCCCCATCGCCAAGGAACAAGCCGCCCTGGCCACCGGCACCGTACCCTCGACTTTCTTCGGCTTGGTGGTCAAGGACCCGTCCGGGGCAGCCCCGACCGTGCCTTCCGGCGCGCGCCGCCTGTGGGACTCCGGCGTGACCTGGGCCGCGCTCGAACCTGCTCCAGGCGTTTTCGACTGGAGCACTCTCGACGGCGAGGTTGCGGCAGCCGAGCAATCCGGCGCGGCCCTGACCCTGACCCTCGGCATGACCCCAAGCTGGGCCTCTTCCCAGCCGTCGCTCCCCGGCGCGTACGGCCCCGGCGCAACTGCTGCGCCCGCCCGGCTCTCTGACTGGGACGGCTACATAGCCGCTGTCGCCGCCCGCTACAAAGGCCGTATCGGCGCATACGAGCTTTGGAACGCCCCCGAGGATCCGGCTTACTGGTCGGGGCCGCCGGCGACCCTGGGTTCGGACCTCGCCACCCTCGCCGCGCATGCTTCCGCCGCTGTCCACTCCGCCGATCCCGCGGCCATGCTGGTTTCCCCCGCTCTCTCGCCCGCGGAGCTGCAAGCCTTCCTCGCCGCAGGCGGCGGCGCGTCGATCGACGTAGTCGGCGCGGCTCTCACGCTGCCCGGCCAGGCTCCGGAAGCCGGGGTCGCCGCGCTCCAGACCCTGCGCGCCGCCATGCAAGGCACCGACGCCGACGCCAAACCCATCTGGAACGACTCCCCAGCCTGGACCTTCCCTGGTTTTTCCCAACCCGCCGCGTCCGCGATGCACGCCGGTGCTTACACGGCGGCCTCGGCCGGCAGCGCCGCGCTCGACCCGCAGACGCAAGCCGCCTACACTGCTCGCACCCTCATCCTGAACGCCGCGTTCGCCGTCACCCGCATGCACTGGTATGCCTGGGACGACAGCACCCCCTCCTCCATCGCCCTGACCCAGTCCGGCCGGCCCACGGCCGCGGCGCAAGCCTACGCGCAGGTCGAAACCTGGCTCGCCGGCGCGCGCCTCAACGGCTGCACCGCGAACGCCTCGGGCCTGTGGACCTGCCAGCTCGCCCAGTCCGGCCGCACCGGGTACATCGTCTGGTCCGCCACCGGCGCGGTCACCGCAAGCTCGCTCGGCATGGCTACCGCCACCGCCCTCGACGGTACGGCGGTTCCGCTGGCTTCGGACGGCTCCCTTCAGGTTGCCGGAAGCCCGGTTCTGCTGCAGTAAAGCGCAAAATCGCCTGCGCGGCGCGCGGCCGCTTCGTGGCTGGTTTCGTTAGACTTTTGGAACTGCGCAACCAGGTGTCGATTCGGGGAGGGGTCATCCTGAGCGCAGCGAAGGATCTGCTTTTTCTCGCGCTGCAAAAGCGGATGCGGAAAAGGCGGGTATCTCACATCTTGCTTTGCGATGTGGGTCACTCTGACCGGCAGCTCAGAAGCGTTCTCCTGGATTTCCATCGCACAAAGCCGAGTACTCCACCTTGCCTCGGCCTCATCGCGGTCCAAGAGGGCACCCTCACAAAGCCCTCAATGCCCGCTCGATCGCCTGCTTGCGCAGCACCAGCTCCAACACCCGGCCTTCCTCCCCTTTCCGTTCCGCCTCGGCAAGCGAGGCCCGCACCGCGCGGGCCTCACGCTCCAGCGCCGAGCACTCCAGCGACCGCAAGGCCGCTTCCACTTCGCCCAGCTCCAGCGGCCGCGCGCTTTCCTCAAACAACACCTGCGCTACCAGCTTTTGCTCAGGAGAGCCTTCCGGCAGCCCGTGCACCGCGTCCGTGCCCGCAGCCCGCGACATCAGCGCGCGCAGCGCCGTCTCCGAGGCGAGCCCCGCGAACCGCTCCGGGCACTCGCCCACCGCGTGCGCCACCAGATCGAACTCCGGCGCGCCCACCGGCAGCGCCAGCGCCCGCACCAACTCCTTCTCCGCGTCCGCCAGCCTGGGCGCGACCGCTTCGAGCCCCGATTTGCGCCCCGCCGCCGCCGCCTTCAGCTCCTGCCGCACCACCGCCCCGTCGATCCCCAACCGGTGCGCCGCCTCCTCCGCGAACTCCTCCCGGCCGATCGCGTGCGGCAGCCGCCGGATGTGGGGCAAGAGCCAGTTGAGCGCGTCGATCTTGCCCTGCGCCGACCGCCCGAACCGCCGCGCGGCCTGGTCGAGCAGGTAATCCTGGTGCTTGCGCGCACCCCGCACCGCCTCCATGTATGCCGGCGCTCCGCGTTCCCGCACGAACCGGTCCGGGTCCAGCCCGCCTTCGAGCGCCACCACCCGCACCTCGAAGCCTTCCTCGGTCAACAGAGCGATCGATTTTTCCGCCGCCGCCATCCCCGCCCCGTCCGGGTCGAAGTTCACGATCACCCGCTTGGTGTGCCGGGCCAGGATGCGCGCCTGCGCCTCGGTGAATGCCGTGCCGCTGGTCGCCAGCACGTTGCCGATTCCGGCGAGCGACACCGAGATGCAGTCCATCTGCCCCTCGACCAGCAGCGCGAAGTCCTGCTTCTGCGCCGCGAACTGCCGGATCACCCCCCGCGCCTTGTCGAGGTTGAACAGCACCTGCCCCTTCGAGTAAAGCGGTGTTTCGGGCGAGTTCAGATACTTCGCGCGCTCGTTCGGGTCGAGCGCCCGCGCCGTGAACGCGATCACCCGCCCCGCCTCGTTCATGATGGGGAAGGTGATGCGCTTGCGGAACCGCGGGTAGAGCGGCCCCAGCCCGCCGTCCTCCTGCTCCTTCTGCGTGAACAGCCCGGCCTGCTTCAGCAGCTTCGCCGCCTCCGCGCCAGCTGTCCCCGATTTGCGCTCCAGAAACTGCCGCAGCGCCGAAGACGAATCCGGCGCAAACCCGATCCTGAACTTCCCAATCCCTTCCGCCGCGAGCCCTCGTCCGGCCAGGTACTCCCGCGCGCCCGAACCTTCCGGCGACTTGAGCTGCTCCTCGAACCAGGCGCAGGCCCACTCGTGCAGCTCCAGCAGCTTGCCGCGCTCGCGGTGCTCCTCCGCCTCCTCGGCCGAGTGAAACTCGCGCTTCGGCAGCGGGATCCCGCACTTGGCCGCCACCACCCGCACCGCTTCGGGGAACGGCACGTTCTCCACCCGCATCACGAACGTGAACACGTCCCCCGAGGCACCGCAGCCGAAGCAGTGAAAGAACTGCCGCGCCGCATGGACGTTGAACGACCCCGACTTTTCCGAGTGGAACGGGCACAGGCCCACCCAGTTCTGCGCCCCCGCCTTGCGCAGACGCACATGCTCCTCCACCACCTTCACGATGTCCGCCTGCGCCTTCACCACCTGCGCGAAATCCATGCCCGCCATGGCTCCTATTTTCGCCGACCCGCCCGGTTGAACGAGTCCGGCAGGCGCGCCTACATCTTCAGTAACCCAGCCGCAGCACGATTTTCCTGGGCTGCGGCAGCGATCCGCGAAAGACCATTGCTTTCTCTTGGGCGGCTCGTGATAGTTCGTGCGGCGGTCCTGTTTCTCTTGCATGCATTCCCTGTCCTGGAGCTGTGACGCGGTGCGCATAAACCTACTCTTTCTATCCTTTGCTGCTTGTTCCCTTCTCCTCGCAGGCTGTGCTTCCTCCCCCACTGCACCCGCGTCGGCTCCAGCCCCCGCGCCGACTCCAGCCCCCACGCCCACGCCAAACCCTGCGCCGGCCCTCGCAATCATCGCCCCGGCATCGGTCACGGCAGGCAGCCCCGCGCTTACCCTCTCACTCACCGGCACCGGCTTCTTCTCAGGCTCGATCGTGCTCTGGAACGGCACAGCGCTCGCGACTACCGATGCGAACGCGACCTCCCTCTCGGCGCAGGTGCCCGCGAGCGATCTCCAGTCGGCAGGCACCGCGCAGGTCGCTGTCCAAAACCCCGCGCCGGGCGGCGGCACCTCCTCCGCGCAGACCTTCACCATCATTGCTCCCAATGCCGCGCCCGTGCTC
>CAXUEU010000138.1:0-3727 GCA_964250195.1 uncultured Acidobacteriaceae bacterium | reverse complement strand
GGGCTCAATCCCTCCTCGACCCCGGTCGGCAATGCCGCCCTGACGCTGACCTTGACCGGCTCCGGCTTCACGCAGGCCTCGTCCGCGCAGTGGAACGGGGCGGCCCTGGCAACGGGCTTCGTTTCCGCAACCACCCTCACTGCACAGGTACCCGCCTCGGACTTCACGGCGTCCGGCAACTTTGCCGTCACCGTCTCCACACCTATGCCGGGCGGCGGCCTCAGCGCGGCGGAAATATTTACCGTGCTCGCCGCCGGCAACGGAACCCCTATCCATCAACATCGAGGCGAACAGCCTGGCGTGGGACCCGGCGAGCCAGCGGCTGTATCTCTCGCTTCCCAGCACCGATGGCGCTAACGGAAACAGCATCCAGGCGCTCGATCCGGTGACGGGCAATTTGGGTGTCTCCGGCTTCACGGGCAGCGAGCCCAACCTCCTGTCGGTCTCCGCGACCGGCAAGTACCTCTACGTGAGCCTGAACGGGGCTTCCAGCGTGCAACGGCTTACCTTGCCCGGGCTCACGCAGGATCTGTCGATTCCGCTGGGCAGCGGCAAGTTTTACGGCCCTTATTACGCGGGAGCCGTGCAAGCAGCACCCAACGCGGACGGAACGGTAGCCGTGGTGCGCGTGGTGCCGGGCGTCAGTCCCGCAGAAGAGGGCGGCGTGCTCATCTATGACGGTGCTACCGCGCGGCCCGATGCCCTTTGCGGATTTATCGAGCAGGGCTGCACCGGTAAGCCGGATGGCGGCCTCTACGACAAGATTCAATGGAACGCGGATGGCACTGCGATTTTCGCCGCCAATACCGAGGACACAGGTTTTGATTTTTACTCCATTCCAGTAACCGGGGCCGGCTTTGGCACCGTGCAGGACTTCCCCGGAGTGGTGCAACGCTTCTTCAGCGATATCCATTTCGACGCGACGACCGGGTATGTCTACACCGACGACGGCGGCGAGATCGACCCGATCACCGGCACCCTGCTCGGTACTTTCCACGCCAGGGGCGTGATGGTGACCGATGGAAAGCTCGGCTTAGCCTACTTCATCGACACGCTCTCCGATGTCACCGGGTCAGGCACGTACTCCCTGGAATCCTTCGACCTGAAGCGCTTTACGCCTGTGGCGACCCTGTCGTTAAGCGCTGTAACCGGGATTCCCACACACCTCGTTCGCTGGGGCACCAACGGGCTGGCCCTCACGACAAGCAGCATCGATTCCGGAGGAAATTCGATACCAGGTCAGATTTACATCATCAGCGGCTCATTCGTTACCGGCACCACGCCGACCGGCAATCTTCCCTAGGCCGCCGGACAAGTTCTGATACATCCTCCTAAGAGGTGTATGCAAAGCTTGAAGCAAGCTTAAAGAAGGCCGTCCTGAGAAAGTATATGGCAGGTTCGTTTGGTTTTTTTGTCGCAACAAGAAACTAACGGGTCATCCTGTGGAACGAAGCGACGACGCACCTGCTTTTCGATCCGCAACAAAGCCGACGCAGGTCCTTCGCTGCGCTCAGGATATCTTTTCTAGATTCGGTTCAAGATCCTCATCCCCGTCTGGACCGTGATACCAAAGCCGGAACGACTTCCAGGAATCGCAACCGGCGACGAAAGGCCATGCTGGGCGCGGCTGGAGCCCCGGCGAATTTCCTGCTTGCCGAGGTGGAAACAAGAAAACCGTTCCCGCGCTCTACCGGATGGAGCAAGACTCTCACGAGGAAAAGCAGTCCCCACCAGCCAGCGACACCCCTCCCCCTCTCTGGCGCATCCCACTGATTTCAGGCCGCAAGACAGGGAGTCACACCCATGGGCAAGCTCGTCAAATTCATCCTCGGCATCGTCGTCGTACTCGTCGTCCTCGTCGTTGTCGCGGCGGTCGCGCTTCCGGCTTTCCTCAACGCCGACTCCTTCCGCGCGCGCATCCAGACCGAGGCCACCAAGTCCCTCGGCCGCCCGGTGACCATCGGCAAGCTGGCCTTATCCATCTTCTCGGGCGGCCTGGTCGCCAACCAGGTCTCCATCGCCGACGATGCTCGGTTCTCGAACGCGCCCTTTCTCCAGGCCGACAGTGTGAAAATCCGCGTCGAGCTGTTCCCGCTGATCCTCCACAAGGAAGTCCACATTCAGGGTTTCACCCTGCAGGACCCCAAGGTCGCGCTGCTCCAGTCCTACCCGGATACAACAGGCAAGACCACCTGGAACTACTCCTCGCTCGGCGCGTCCTCCTCCACCCCGCAGGCCAAGGAGACCGCCTCGAACGGCAGTCTGGGCTCGCTCACCGCCGGATCCATCGAGATCGCGAACGGGTCCATCACCGTCGGCAAGCGCCCCCTGAGCGCCGCCGCGCCGGATCACACTTACTCGAACGTCGACCTGGCCGTGAAGAACTTCGGCTCCGCAACGGCATTCCCTTTCACGCTGTCGGCCGCCCTGCCCGGGTCCGGCACGCTCACCGCGAAGGGCAGCGCGGGACCCATCAACCAGCGTGACGCCTCGCTGACCCCCTTCACCCTCAATCTCGAAGGCAAGCACCTCGACCCGCTCGCCGCCGGTTTCGTCGACTCCTCCGCAGGCATCTCCGGCCTGATCGACTCGCTCACCGTCGACGCGGCCTGGACCGGCGAGCAGATGCATATCTCGCAGTTCGCCGTGAACAAGCCGGCCCTGACCATCGCGCAAACCAACGCGCCCAAGCCCAAGACCACGCCGAAACCCGAGGACCAGACCAGCATTCTCCAGAACCTCTCGGTCGACACGGCCTCGATCACCGACGGCACCGTGACCCTCACCACGCCCGGCAAGTCCGGGCCGCCCACCGTCTACCAAGCCATCAACGCCAAGCTCACCAATCTGACTCCGAAATCGCAGTCGCCGTTCACGCTCACCGCGCAACTGCCCGGGTCCGGCTCGGTCGCCGCGCAGGGCCGCCTCGGGCCCTACAACCAGATCGACGCGGCCCAGACCCCGCTCGCCGCGAACGTCAACCTCAAGGGCATCCAGCTCGGCCAGGCCGGCCTGCTGCCCGCCGACTCCGGCATCGGCGGCACCCTCGGCATGCAGACGCAGGTCAACTCCAACGGCCATGTTCTGAGCGCGGCCGGCAAGGGCCAGGTGGACGGCATCCGGCTCGCCCGCGCCGCCACTCCCTCACCGAAGCCGCTCGATGTCGATTTCGCGCTCTCGAAGGACCTGAACGCGAACACCGGCCAAATCCAGCACGCCACCCTCTCGGTCGGCGGGGCGGTGCTCAATGTCAACGGAACTTTCCAATCCTCCGGCCCTACCACGGCTCTCAATATGAAGGTAGCCGGCAACCAGGTGCCCATCGACGCGCTTGAAGCCTTCCTGCCCGCTCTGGGCATCACTCTGCCGCAGGGTTCGCAGCTTAAAGGCGGCTCCATGACCACCACCCTCACCGTCTCCGGATCGTCCGCGACGCCGACGATCTCCGGCCCTGTCCAGCTCGCGGGCACCCAGCTCGCCGGCTTCGACCTGGGCTCCAAGCTCGGCCAGCTTTCGCAGCTCACCGGCGGTAAGATCGGCAATGCTACCGGCTCCGGCACCAACATCAAGTCGCTCTCGATGAACATCCGCGAGCAGGCGAACAGCCTGACCACGGACAACATCGCCCTCGACGTCACCGGCGTCGGCACCGCCTCCGGCAACGGTACGGTCGCGGCCTCGGGCGCGCTCAACTACCTCATGCTGCTCAAGCTCACCGGGCTTATGG
>CAXUEU010000137.1:0-7885 GCA_964250195.1 uncultured Acidobacteriaceae bacterium | reverse complement strand
TCGTGGTCGAAGTCATAGAAGGCCACCCCGCAGCCCGTGGTTTCGAGCAGATAGCGGTTCTTGTGCTCGCCGCCGTAGATCGTCCTCGCGTTCAGTCCCGCCTGCTTGGCCGCATCCACGAACCCGAACCCGAGCGGTGTCCCCGTTACGGGCGAGGGCGCACCCTTCGGCGCGGGCCGCGCTTGCGCGCTGAACGCCGGCTGCGCCCCGACGCTCGGCTGCTGCCCCCACGCGGGCAGGGCGAGCGCGAGCACGTCCTCCAGCCCCAGCACCAGGGCGGTGCGCGACAGAGAGCGCAGGAAACCGCGCCGCGTGGTCGAGTCAGTGGACATCGGTCAGCTTCATCTCCTTGCCTGCCTGCAGCCGCACGGCCTCGGCGTTTTCCACCGCCGCTTCGTTGATGCGGCCTTCCGTTCGGTAGGCCTGGGCCAGCAGGTTGTGCGTCATAAAGTTGCGCGGGTCCAGCTGCCGGGCGTGCTCCAGGTAGCCCGCCGCGCTCACCACATCGCCCTGTTTCAGCAGCACTTTGCCAAGGAGAATGTACGGCCCGGTCGCGTTCGGCTCCAGCAGCACGGCCTGCTCCAGGGCGGTTTGCGCGCGGGGGTAGTCGCCCGCGCGGGTGTATGCGTCGCCCAGCCGGTCGTATACGCCGCCCTCCATCGGATTGCGCGCGCGTTCGGCCTCGAACTCCCGCACGGCCTCGGGCAGGTGGTTGCCGGCGAGAGCGATCTCGCCCAGCAGCAGGTGCGCCAGCGGCAGGCGCGGCTCCAGCGCGAGCGCCTTTTCGGCGAAGGCTTGGGCGGGCCCGGCCAGCTCGCGCCGGAACAGCAAACGCCCGGCCAGCAGATACGCTTCGGCGGAGTCGGGCGCAAAGCCGTACTGGCGCGCCCAAGTCCGGCGCGCATCGTCCCAGCGCTGCGCCGCCGCGTAGCAAAGCGCGAGCGCATAGACGGGGTCGGCGGCACCCGTACGCGCCGCCCCCGCGCTTTCGAGCAGCGGGATCGCCTCCGCCGGCCGCCCCAGCCGGTACAGCGCCACGCCCCGCAGCTCGGCGGCTTCGGGGCTTGCCGGGCGCGCCGCCAGCGCGAGCGCGGCGGCATCGGCGGCCGCTTGCATGTTGCCCTCCGCATAGAAAGCCTTGCCGCGCAGCGTCTCCACCTCGGATCGCTCGATTCGCTCGGTCTCGGGGGCGGCCGCCAGCCGGTTCAGCTCCGGCAGCGCGGCCGCAGCCCGGCCCGTGTCGATCTGCCGCCGCAGCGCGGCGAGCCTGGCCGCGGCGGGCGGCATGGGCGCGTCCGGCTGCTGCTGCAAAAGCAATGCGAGAAAAAACATAGGGTCCTGAAAAGTTTACGGGGAGAGGCCGAAGCCTCTCCCCCGTTTGGGTTGGATGGGAGGTTGTCAGAACTGCATCCGCACCGAAAGCTGCAGCTGCCGCGGGTTGGTGGAAGCTCCCGGTAGCGGTCCACCGGTGATGGATCCGGTGTTCTCGATGCTGGAGGACGCCTCGGTCGTCGGGCCGCCCGGAACGCCGAAGTTGATGTGGTTGAAGCCGTTGTAGGCGTCGATCCGGAACTGCGCGAAGAGGGTTTCCCGGATGGGGAAGTTCTTCGAGAGCGACAGGTCGCCGTTGAAGTAGTTGGGACCGAAGACTGAGTTGCGTCCCGAGTTGCCGATGGTATCGAGCGGCGCCGCAGTGAACTGCCCACCGAGCTTTTGCGCTTGGTAGTAGGTCACGCCGGTCGGCCCGCCGGGGTAGCCGGTCGCCCCGAACTTGAGCGAACGAACCGGCCCGTTCACGTAGCAAGGCGCGCTGCCCGGGATGCTCTGCGGGCACTCGTTGTAGCTGAGCGTGAACGGCAGGCCGCTTTGCCAGGTGATGATCGGCGTGAACTGCCAGCCGCCCACGACTTGATTGACGATGCCGCTCGCGTTGCGCAGGAAGAACTTGTTGCGCCCGAACGGCAGCTCCGCCAGCCCGTAGAGGATGAACGACTGCTCACGCGTGTAGCCGTCGCGTCCGTACGTGGCGCGCTTGTCCCAGGTCGCGAAACCCGAGGCGTAGTTGTAGGCGTGCTGCCAGGCGTAGTTCGCGTTCACCGAGTAACCCTTGGTGAACTGCTTGGCGACGGAGATTTGCAGCGCGTTGTAGTGGGTGTCCTGGTTGTCGCCGTAGTAGGTCACGTCGTTGGACCAGCCGCACTGACCGCGTGTGACTGCCGCCGGAGTGGCGTAGCCCGGGTCGGAGCACGCCGGAAGGCCGCCGCCATAGTAGCGGCGCAGGAACGTCGTGTTGCCCGTCGCCCCCGTGGGCGAGATGGAGTTCGGGAACGCCGGATCGTAGTGCAGCGCCTGCCCCGTGATGCTGTACTGCGCCGGCAGGAAGATCGCGGCTTCGTTCGGGTTGGTGCTGTTGCCGTCGCCGCCGCTCAGGGTATGCGTTCCCTTGTTGCCGACGTAGGCGAACGTCACGGACAGCGTCGGCGAGATTGCTTGCTGGACGCTCAGGTTCCATGCATCGATGGTGGGCAGCCTGACTGTGGTCGGCCGCGAGCGCGCATTGACCGCATAACCGGGGCTGGGCAGGAGACCATTCGCCGGAATGGCCGGTGGCTGGGATGCCGGAGGCCCGCCCGCCAAGGTGAATGCGCTGCCGGTTTGGCCGGTTGTGGAGTTGAGTTGCTGGCTGGCCAGCACCGGCAGGTTTTGGGTCGCGACGTGCCCGAAGATGGACCCGAACACTCCGATATCGAAGGAGCGGCCATACCCGGCGCGGATCACTGTTTTGTCCGATGCTTGATAGGTTGCGCCAAGCCGGGGGCTGAGCGGGAAGCTCGATTTGCTGAAGTTCATGTTGCTGCCGTTGACGCCGACCCCGGCCACGCGAATGTAACCCGTCGCGAGATCGAGCACGCCGCCCTGGGCGGGGCGTTGATCGCTTCAGGGAAGTAGATTTCATAACGCAGGCCGTAGTTCAGCGTCAATTTCTGCGAGGCGCGCCAGGTGTCCTGTGCGTAGAAAAAGGTCCGCTTCTGGAACTCCTTCGCATTGGTGGACGTGCTGACGAAACGGTTGAAGTTGGACACGTTGCCCAGCGCGAGCGAGGCGAAGCTCAAGCCTCCCTGATTGTTCAGCGGCTGCTTCGTCGTCGGATCGACAAGAACCGGAATGTTCGGGTTCGAAGTTGGGCCGGTGAAGAACTGCAGGATGCCCGTGCGATCGTTGTCGCTCGGCACCCGTAGGTTGCGCGCGTAACGTAGGTCGGCACCGAACTTCAACTCATGGTTGCCGAGCGAACGGGTCCAGTTGTTCACAATCTGGTACTGGTCTTCGCGCTCGGTCAGCGGGCAGTTGCAGTGGTCCACATTGAGGCCCGCGCCATATTGCGGCCCTTGGCCTTGCGCCGGGATCGCGGTGGAGTTACCCGAGTTGCCCACCTCGGAGAGCTGGAAGGAAGGCGCCCCGCTGGTGAAATAGCTGCCCAGGTTCATGCCGGGGATGCCCAGTTGGTTTGCCAGCTGGACATTCTGATCGTACTTCTGTGTGCCGATGTTGTATCGGTAATAGCCTGCCCTGATGTCGGTGACCAGTTTCGCATTGATCGCGTAATCGATGCCGGCGGCCGCGGAGTCGTTCGCACCCTGGGAAAGCCCGCCGAAGCCGCCCAGCCCGAAGCCGTCGCCGCCCGCCGCGCCAAAGATCGTCGGGCCGTTCAGGATGTCGGTGAAGCGGCTGAACCGCTCGAAGGCATGGATGTTCTCCCTTATCTGGTAGTCGACGCGCTCGTCCCACTGGTCGCTGTTAAGCGAACCGATGCCGCTGGCCGCGTAGTTGTTACGCAGACCCGGATAAGTCCCGTCGGTAAACGTGTTCGGCTTATACGGCTGCAAGAGGCGGAACAGCCCTTGCGCCTGGGGCGACACGCGCGCCAGCGGAATCGTGTTCCCCGCGAAAGCCGCGCTCCCATTGGCCGGATCGTAGATCTGGCGGCCATTGTTGTTGCCTTGAAGCGCGGCCGTGTTGTACTCCGAGAAGTCGCAGCCCGGGATTCCCGCCGCCCCGACACTCTGGCCCAGGCAGGTCGAGATCACGTTCGCCGAGGGCACGGTCTGCAGGTCCGTGGTGCCCACTTTTTGCCGCAAGCCCTGATAATCGATGAAGAAAAACGCCTTGTCCCGCTTGATCGGCCCGCCCAGCGAGCCGCCGAACTGGTTGCGCAGCGCCTGCGGAAAGGGAGAATTTATTAGCTGATTTGGGCCCTGCGTGAACGGGTCGCGCGCCAGCTGCGCCGCCGACTCCCGATACCAGAACCCCGAGCCGTGTAGCGCGTTCGCGCCCGATTTGGTTTGGTCGGTTACTACCGCCGAAACCGCCTTGCCGAACTCCGCGTCGAAGTTCTGCGTCGCGATTTTCTGCTGGGTCAGCGAATCGGGGTTCGGGTTGATGACGATAATGCCCAGGATCGGGTCCTGGTTGTCCGTGCCGTCCAGCTCGAAGGCCGTGCCGCCGAATGCCTGCCCGTCGATCTGGACCTGGAGCGACCCTTGCGGGTTCTCGCTCGCCGCGTGGGCGAACCCGAGCTGCTGCGCGCCCGGCAGCAGCAGTTGCAGGCCCGTGACGTTGCGCCCCGGAACCGGCAAATCCTGGATCTCCTTTGCCGACAGGCTCGAGGAAACGTCCGCGTTGTCGGTCTTGAGCTGCGGAATCGTATCCGACTTAACCTCGACCACCTGCGCCTCGGAGCCGATGGTCAGGTTCGCGTCTACCTTGGCCGAGGTGTCGACGACAACGGTAATGCCCTTGGTCTCGAAGGTCTGGAAGCCCGGGGCCTCGATTCGGACGTTGTACGGGTCGGGGATCAGGTGGCCGACCGTGTATTCGCCGCTCGCATTGGACTTCTCCGTGACGGAGATCCCCTTGGCCGCATCGGTGATGGTAATCGTCGCATTCGGGATCACCGCGCCCGACGCATCCTGGACCGTGCCGAAGATGGATCCGAACACGGCCTGCGCGCGCGCCTGGTATGCGCCCGTGCAAAGTACGGCAGCCATCCCCAATCGTGTAATGTTCCGTGTGACGCTCATCGGTCTTGCCTCCAAAACTTCCCGTGCAGCCCGCCCTCAGCCTGTTTGAAAATGCTTCGCTCGCCTTCACGCGGACCCGAACAGAAGTTCGGATACAGGATAGGCGGCGGGCGGCCAGTGCGAGTTAACCTACTCACGCGCCCGCACCCCTGTCAACGTGGTTCTAAAGTGTGTGTGTAAGTGGCAGGAGGCGTTCTATGAATTGCGGGATCGAGTCCGGCGACTTATCCCGTTTTTCAGAGATTCGTGCCATTGGTTTCCTCGCTCGTTCAAGGCGCCCTGCCCAACCATGGTCCCGGAATGGTATGCTCCCGCGGGTGGATGGAGGAACAGTGATGGCGCGGATGCATGCGAATACGAGGATTTGGGCGGCGCTGTTTCTACTCGGGTGCGCGGCCTGGCCGGCCACGGCACAAACCGCCGACCCCTGGTGGAAGCATGCGCTCATTTACCAGGTCTACCCTCGGTCCTTTCAGGACTCCAACGGCGACGGCCTCGGCGACCTGAACGGCATCGCGAGCCGGCTCGACTATGTGCGGCAGATGGGCTACGACGCGGTTTGGATGACGCCCATGTTTCCTTCGCCGCAGGTGGACTTCGGCTACGACGTGTCCGACTTCGAGGCGGTCGACCCGCAGTACGGCACCATGGCGGACTTCGACAAACTGCTCGCCGAGGCGAAGCGGCACGACATTCGGCTTTGCCTCGACTTCGTCGTGAACCACACCTCCGACAAACATAAGTGGTTCACGGAGTCGGCAAGCTCCAGGACCAACCCCAAGCGCGACTGGTATATCTGGCGCGACCCCAAGGGCTTCGGCCCGGATGGCAAGCCGATCCCGCCGAACAACTGGCTGTCGGAGTTCGGCGGATCGGCCTGGAAGTACGACCCGGCGACCAGGCAGTTCTACTACCACCGCTTCTACGCCGAGCAGCCGGACCTGAACTGGCGCAATCCGGCGGTCGAGAAAGCGATGTTCGACGTGGTGCGGTTCTGGCTCGACAAGGGAGTGGCCGGCTTTCGCCTGGACGCGGTGCCGACCACCTTCGAGAACCCCGCCCTGCCGGACGCGAAAGAGCTGCCCGGCAAGACCAAGCTGGGCGACCAAAACCAGGAGCACACCGAATACGACAACCTGCCGGAGGTCCACGGGCTGATGCGGCGCATGCGCGCCGTGGTGGACTCGTACCCGAAAACCGGCTACCCCGGCGAGCGCGTGCTCATCGGCGAAACCTACCTGAAGAGCGCCGACGACCTGAACCGCTGGTACGGGAGCGCGAAGCACGACGAACTGCAGCTGCCGATGGATTTGCAGGTGGGCTTCCAGAAGAAGCTGGACGCGGGGACGCTGCGGCAGTTGATCGGCGACGCGGAAACCAAGCTCGGCGGCAACCAGCCTCTGTTCGTCTTCGACAATCATGACAACCCGCGCTCCTGGGACCGCCTGGGCGACGGCGCGCACGACCCCGAAATCGCGCGCGTCCTCGCCGCGGCGCTGTTGACGAGCAAAGCTACCGCCCTGATGTACTACGGCGAGGAGCTGGGCATGTACACCGCGACGCCCAAGCGGAAAGAAGACGTGCGGGACCCCGTGGGCCGCACCGGCTGGCCGATCGAAAAAGGCCGCGACGGCGAGCGCACCCCGATGCAGTGGACCCCCGGCGCGCAGGCCGGCTTCTCCACCAACCCGAAAACCTGGCTGCCGGTCGAGACCAACTACAAAATCGTGAATGTGGAAACCGAAGCAGCCGACAAGACCTCACTGCTGAACTGGCATAGACAGCTCATCGCCATGCGCCGCACCGACCCGGCCCTGCATGACGGCACGATGACGATGCTCGATAAGGCGAATCCGTCCGTGCTGTCCTGGGTGCGCAAGGCCCCGGACGGCAAGGCGGTGGTGGTCGCGATGAATTGCACGGCGATGCCCCAGACCGTCTCGCTGGCTGAGGCGGGGAAGGGAACTGTTAGGACCGTGCTGACCGACGCGCCCGCGCTCCAAAACCACACGGCGCTGACCGGCATCGCGCTGCCTGCTTACGCGACGTGGATCGCGCGCCTTGACTAGGCGGCGGTTGATTGGCGCGGGGCTGGCGTTCCTTACGTATGCCGCGGGCGCTGCCTTGATCGCGGGCGCGCAGGCGACCCCCGAACCGCCGCTCGGCCCATTGAGCCGGGACGCGGCAACCGCCCTGATGCCGCCGACGGTGTTCTTCGCGGGCCAGGCCGCGCCGGTGCAGGGGCGCAACACCGCCGGCGCGCGCATGCCGGGCGGGGTGCTCGTCGCCGGCCTCGTCGACACCGCCGGTTACAGCTCGGGCGTGCAGGAGCGCTACCAGGCGTACCTGCTGCTCGATACCGCGGTCCGGTTCGGCGAGCACGCCCTCGGGCCCGGCGCGTACGGCTGCGGTGTGGTCGACGGAGCGTTTCTGGTCATGGACCTGAGCGCGAAAGTCCTGTGGAAGTTGCCCGCGCTCCGCGAAGCAGAGCTCGCCCGGCCCAACCCGTTGCAGGTGGCCGCCGTCAAGGAGCCCTGCACATTCCGCTTGTATTTTGGGCGCTTCTACGCCGCATTTTCTCCCGAAGGGGGCGGCGCGGGACAGTAAGGCATGGTGCTTCTTCCGATTTTGTTGGCCATGGCCGGTCTCGCGCAGCAAGCGCCGCCGCCCGCCGAGGCGAGCGGGCTCTACCGGCAGGGCTACGCCGCGTTCCAGTCGGGCAACCTCTCTCAGGCTCGCGCGGCATTCGAGCGCCTGGTCCGCATGACTCCCCGGGTCGCGGCCGCGCACACGGCACTCGGCGC
>CAXUEU010000136.1:0-7943 GCA_964250195.1 uncultured Acidobacteriaceae bacterium | reverse complement strand
GAGGCGGGGCGACCAGCATGGTCGTCAGGGCGGCCTTAGGCAGGGCCTCGGGATACAAAAGGGGGACCAGGATCAAAGCGGCAAGAATCGAACCGTTCAGCAGGACGCCGACGATGGTGTAGTACTTGCTCTTTGTCTTGATCCTGCCGCCGGACTCCATCATTGAATCTTCAAACATGATCGACCTCGGGAAAGGAGCAAACTCTGTTGGGAGGGTAGACACCGGAACCGGAGGGTTTTGTTCCAAGTATTTTCCGGGGCTCGTTCCGGCTTGCTGTAAGCATTCCGATGTTTGTACCACAGCGTGAATACAACTGAAAACGCCCGCCGGGTAAGAGCGGGCGCTTGAATGGGGGATGCGGAGTATCAGCGGCGGCGCGAAGGCCGCTCATCGAGAAAATGCGCCGGTTCCCTTCCGCTTAGAACGGCGGCGGTGACGCCAATGGAACCGATGACGGAGAGGCAGATGCCGAGTCCAATCCAATAAGTCCACATTTCATTGCTCCTTTCGGAAGACGGCAACCAGAATACCGACGACGTAGCAGGCGGCTCCCGCGATGAGTCCAATGTATACGACGCGCGCCTTGGGTGCTTGCCCGATGGAGCCCTGCACGGCTGTATCGAGCGCCGGAAAAACAAAGAGCAGCACGGCTAGTTCCGTAAAGAACTCCTCAGCTTGCCTCGCGAGCCTTCCAAGCGCACCTTCCGGAACAGAGAATCTCCCGGTCTTTTTCAGCTCGGCTGAGGGTAAATACGCTAGGCTAGAGTGGATCCAGCTTCCGCGCCGTGATCTGATTCGGGTAGTGAAAGCAGGCATCCAGCCGATGGTAGCCGCAAAGGAAGTCAAAACCCAGACCACGGGGTACTTCCGTACCGCGTCAGGCCTTCGCCCGCCGCGCGGCGGGCAGGGCGGCCGCGCGGGTGCTCCCCGCCCGGCGCTCCTGCCAGGCCACCAGCATCGGCGCGGCTACCGCGATCGACGAGTAGGTCCCGATCAGAATGCCGATCACCAGCGCGAAGGCGAAGCCGTGCAGCACCTCGCCGCCGAAGAGAAAGATCGACAGCACGGCCAGGAACGTAAGCCCGGAAGTCAAGACAGTCCGGCTCAGCGTCTGGTTGATTGACCGGTTGACCACCTCGGCCAGGGGCTCGCGGCGGCTCTGGCGCAGGTTCTCCCGGATGCGGTCGAAGACGACGATTGTGTCGTTCATCGAGTAGCCGATCAGGGTGAGGATCGCGGCGATGACGGTGAGCGAGATTTCCTTGTCGAAGAGCGAGAACGCGCCCACGGTGATCAGCGTGTCATGGAAGACCGCCACGACAGCGGCGACACCGTAAATGAGCTCAAAGCGGAACCAAAGATACACCAGCATGCCGACCAGCGAGTAGACGGTCGCGAGCAGGGCCTGCTTCTTGAGCTGCGCCCCGACCTGCGGGCCGACGATCTCGACGTTGCGGACGGTGAACCCGGACAGGTACGCGCCCGACTCGAGCGCGCTCACGACGGGCGGGTCGGCGATGCCGCGCAGGCTCGCGATCGACGGGAGCAAGCCGCCATGGACTTGATCCTTGAAGGCCAAGACGGCCTCGGCCTGCTGGAGGTATCTCGTGTTCGCGTCGTCGCCGGGGGCGAGGTGCTCGGCGTTCGCCTGCTCCAGGAAGGCGGCGAGGGTGCCGCGGCCGGCCGTGTCGAGATCCAGTTTGCCCGGTGCGGCCGTCGTGGAATAGTGCTGCTGGAGCGTGCCGACGATGGCGGCCCGGCCCTGGTCGAGCGCGGACTCCCGGGTCTGCGCTTGCGGCAGCGTGACCAGGACCTCGTTGCCGGACGGCGCGCCGTAGCGCTGGATGCGGGCGTCATGGAGCCCGGCGCGGTCGGCGGCCGAGCGCAGCCGCGCGAGGTCGGGGGACGCCGCGAAGCGAATCCGCACGACCGTGCCGCCCTTGAAGTCGACGTCGAGCGGAAGGTTGTGCCAGAAGAGCAGCGAGGCGAGCCCTGCCACGCTGAACACGAGCGAGAAGGCAAGAAAATACCACTTCTTCCTTAGCCAGTCGATATCCGGATTGCGGAACAGTTCCAAGTCTTCAATCCTGCGAGGGTTAGGCCCGGTTCTGGACGGTTTTGACGATGAAGTTCTCGACGAGCAGCGAAACGCCGGCCAGCGCCATGCCCGATACGAAAACGAAGATACCTCGGGCGATGTGCGGCTTCACGGCGGCTGTGTTGGTGCTCATATGGATAGTGCCTCTCCCCGCGCGCGGCGGTTTACGTTGGCGTCGAAGATGGTGCGCGAGACAAAGACGGCGGTAAAGATGTTCGCGAACAAGCCAAAGGTCAAGGTGATGGCGAAGCCCTTCACGGGGCCGGAGCCGAAGATGAACAGGATGGCGGCCGAAACGATGGTCGTAACGTGTGTATCGACAATTGTGGTCCAGGCATGAGCGAAGCCCTGATCGACCGACGCCGCGGCGCTTTTGCCCGCGCGCATCTCCTCGCGAATGCGCTCGAAGATCAGCACGTTCGAGTCCACACCCATTCCGATGGTCAGGATCACCCCCGCGATTCCCGGAAGGGTCAACACCGCGTGTGTGAAGCCCATAAACCCGAGCAGAATGACCAGGTTGAGGACCAGCGCGAGGTCGGCGTTGATGCCCGCGCCCCGGTAGTACACCAGCATGAAGGCCATGACCGCCAGCATGCCGACCACGGAGGCAAGCACGCCCTGGCGGATCGAGTCAGCGCCGAGCGACGGGCCGACCGAGCTCTCCTGCAAGTACCGGATCGAGGCCGGCAGCGCGCCGGTGCGCAGCAGCATGGACAGGTCGCGCGCGGCTTGGTCGGACATGGAACCGCCGGAGATCGTCCCGGTATCGCGGATCTGGTCGTGAATGATGGCAACCTCGCGGATGCGGTTATCAAGAACCACCGCCAGACCCTTGCCCTTATTCGCCTCCGTAAACTCGGCGAAGTGGTTCCCGGCCGCGGTAGTTAGATAGAAGGTCACCTGCGGCTCGTTGGTGTTCTGGTTCGTGCCGGCCTGGGCGTCGCGCACGTCGGTCCCGGCGACCTCGGCGGTGCGCTTGAGCAGGTAAACCTGGTCGGGGGAGCCGGCTGAGGAAGACCCCGGCGGCGCGTGCAGCATCTCCTGGTCGAACGGAATCGTCCCGCCGAGCGAGTTGCGCGCCTCGTCCTCGGTGGCGAACGGTCCGCCATTGACTAAATGGATCTCCAGCCGGGCGGTGGACTGGATCACGTCCTTGACCCGGGCGGGGTCGTCGATGCCGGGCAGCTCGACCAGAATCTGGTTCGAGCCGACATTGTACTCCTGGATGACCGGCTCGGAGACGCCCAGGGTGTCGACCCTCTGGCGGATCACGTCGACCGCCTGCTGGAGCGTGTTTCCCTTGAGCTCGGAGACCGCGCTCGGCTTCATCGCGACCGCGAGCGCCGCGCCCTGCTGGGTGAACTCATATTGCGCGCCGTAGCGGGCCGACAAAACTGACCGTGCATCCGCCATTTTCGCCACCGGGATTCCGGCGAAGGAGAGCAGCGTCGGGCTGGACTTGGACCCGACCGCGTCGATCCCGGCCGACTGGAGATCGGTCTGCATCCGGACCAGGTCGGCGTCGGTGGATGCGCCGATGGCCTCGTCGACCATCACCTGGAGGATCAAGTGCGTACCGCCGCGCAGGTCCAGCCCGAGCGAGATGCGCTTCGCCAGTGAGGCCTTGAAGGCCGCAGGGCTGAGCCCGTGCGGAATGCCGATGATGCCGAAGATGAAGACGAGGAGCGTGGCGAAGATAATCGCGAGCCGCGTCGCGGGCCGGTTGCGCATGGGGTTACTTGGCCTCGTCCGTGGTCACGGAGGCGATGGCCGAGCGGGCGATCTCGAGCTTGACCCCGTCCGGAGCGACCCGGATGTGCAGCGAGTCCTCGCGCAGCGCGATGATCGTTCCGCGAATGCCGCCCGAGGTCGTGATCCGGTCGCCGGCCTTGAGGTTCTTCAGCATCTCGGTCCACTGCTGCTGCTTTTTCTGGTTGGGCCGCATGAGCAGGAAGTAGAAGACGATCGGGATCAGAATGAGCGGCAGGATGGAGCCGAGGCCTGGGGGGATGGCGAGCGCGAACAGGCTGGGTGTGGCGTGCATCGACGGAATCGTTTCCTCTGGAGGGCCGCTGCCCGGCACTTGCCGGCGTGGGCGCGAACCGGGGCTCGCCAGGCTGTGAGGCAAGCAAGCGCCCAAGCCTCAAGCATCGCTGACCGGGGCGGGGGTGTCAAGTTGAAATGCCCCACCCCACGGCCGGCAGGCGGGTCAGGCCGGCTCGCGCTCTTTCTCGTCCGAGAGTGCAGCGGCGGCGCGCTCCGCCTTGCGATGCCGCCACGGGTTCATGGATTTTTGCCGGACTTCAACGACGCGCGTTACCGTCGTGCGAATCTCCTCCAGAACCGGCTCGGAGCCGTGCTCCGCCGGAACGGGCCCGCTCCAGTAGTTGCGTCGCAGCGATTCCCACTTGACCACGAAGCGCGTGTTGTGCTGCGCGGCGGTGTCGCTGGCGTGCTCCAGCAGTTCCAGGCAGGCGTGGTCAATGTTGTGCAGGTGCGCTGTCTGCACCTTGACGACGGAGTTGCGCGGTACCCGGTCGAGCGCCTCGGCAATCTGCGGCAGGCGCATGAACGTCGCG
This sequence comes from uncultured Acidobacteriaceae bacterium, assembly GCA_964250195.1. Taxonomy (GTDB): domain Bacteria; phylum Acidobacteriota; class Terriglobia; order Terriglobales; family Acidobacteriaceae; genus EB88. Next base: position 3,262 of record CAXUEU010000136.1, on the reverse strand, counting down.
GAACCGGCGAGCGTGAGGTGCCACTCATCGGTCTGCTCGTTCAATTTCAACTCGACCTTGAGGTGGGTCGCGCGCCACAGCAGGTTAGCCAGCGAGAGCACCACGCCGACCAGCACGCCGGTGAGCAGGTCGCGCATGACGATGGTGAGCAGCGTGGCCGCATAGATAAGGATGGGCATGCGTCCGTAGTCGGCGATCCTCTTGATCTCGCGGACATGCACCAGCCTGATGCCGGTGACGACCAGCACCGCGGCCAGGCTACACACGGGGACCAGCCGGAGCACACCCGGCAGCAGGGCGACAAAAGCGAGAAGCCACACGCCGTGCAGCACCGCCGACCAGCGTGTCTCCGCGCCGGCCTGCACATTGGCCGAAGAGCGCACGATGACCCCGGTCATGGGCGGCGCGCCGAGCAGCCCGCAAAGCATGTTGCCGATGCCCTGCGCGGAAAGTTCGCGGTCGTAGTCGGTGCGGACGCGGGTCTGCATCTTGTCCACCGCCGCGGCGGAAAGCAGCGTTTCGGCGCTTGCGATGAAAGCGACCGCAATAGCCGAGCCGAGGATCGTTTTCCAGTCCAGCGACGGAAACTTGCTCCACCGGGGCAGGTCGACAACTGAAAGCAGGTTGGAAGGAACTTCGACGTGCTTCAGATCCCAACCGGCGAAATGCGCCAAGCCGGTTCCGGCAAGGATGCCGATCAGCGCGCCGGGCAGCAGCTTGAGCCGCTCCGGGCAAAAGCGCTGCCATCCGAGCATGCCGGCAATGGTGGCAAGGCCGACCAGCAGGGCGAACTCTTCCCTGCTGCCGTCGATCGGGAAAATGCCTTCCATCGCGACCACGTAGGCGGCGGCAAGGTTCGCGGGGCCGCTTTTGCGGGGCAGGTGATCCAGCATGACGTGGAACTGCTGGAGCACGATGAGGATGCCGATGCCGGCGAGCATGCCGTGGATCACCGCGGGCGAGATGGCGCGAAACCAGCGACCGGTCTTGAGCAAGCCGCCCGCAAGCTGGAGCGACCCCGCCAAAAGGAGAATGGGGCCGAGGCCCGCGGCACCGTACTCGTGAACGAGATCGAAGACAATGACGGCAAGCCCGGCGGCGGGCCCGCTGACCTGAAGCGGCGAGCCCGACAGCATGCCGACCACGATGCCGCCGATGATGCCCGTGAGCAGGCCCTTAGCCGGAGGCATGCCGGAGGCGATCGCGATGCCCATGCACAAGGGCAGCGCGACCAGGAAGACGACGAATGATGCGGAGATGTCTTTGGCCCAGTCGATCTTCATGGTCGCTCCTTAAGCGGTGAGGTGCAGGCGCGGCTGGGCCACGGCACGGGCGATGTTCTCGACCTGGAGGGACCGGAAGCAGCTCCGCTCGGCGTCGAAGGCCTCGAGCGCGCCGGACGGGATGTCGTAAACCCACCCATGCAGGATGAGCGAGCCGGCCTGCAGGCGCGAGGCGACCGAGGGATGGCTGCGCAGGTGCGTGAGCTGCTGGACGACGTTGGCGCGGGTCATGGCGCGCAGGCGTCCGCGCGTGTCGGCCGGGTCAATGCCGGACTGCTCCATCATCTGCCGGGCCGACTCGGCGTGCCCGAGCCAGGCTGCGACGGTGGGCATGGCCCGCAGGTCGGTCCCGTTGGCCACGGCCTTCATCGCGCCGCAGTCGGAGTGGCCGCAAATGACGATGTTTTCTACCCCGAGCGCGCAGACGGCATACTCGATGGTGGCCGAAACCCCGCCCCGATCCTCGCCGTGCGGAGGCACGATGTTGCCCGCGTTGCGGCAGATGAACAGCTCGCCGGGGTCGGTCTGGAGGATCAGGTCGGGAACAATGCGGGAATCCGAGCAGGTCAGGAAAAGCGTCCGGGGCTGCTGCTGCGATTCGAGCCTTGCGAACAGCTCGGCGTACTCAGGGAAAACGTGGGCGCGGAAGTGCTCATGGCCTTCGAGAAGGGATTGCATGGTGGGTCCTCATGGGTCTCGTACGCCGGGCCGTGCGCTCGTCCCTTGCATGGAAGGGGCAAGCGAGCGCGTCGGAGCCGGGGGTCGAAGCGAAGCGCCGCGCGACGGCGGCAGCCAAGAAGAACGCTTCTAGACGAGCGAGGGAGGCCCGCGCGGGGCGCGGGTGAGGAGGGCCGGGCCCAAGGGAGCACTCGGGAGCGCGCCGCGGGCAAGCAGCTTGGGAGCGCCGCTGAAGTGCGGTTTGGGTGCCGTTGCCGGGAGAGCTATCTGGGTAGAGACCTGATGCGACCGTTGGTTGGGCGTGTACGCAATCGCGGCGGCGCGCTCGGCGCTCTGCGGTACGTGCGCCTCGTCCACGACATGCTGCTCGCCGGGCCGTGCGTTCGTGCGGGTCACCCGATGGACAATGTGCGAGTGATGCGCGTGCGTGCCTGAAGCGAAACTCGGCTTGTGCCCGCTGAAGACCAGCAGCAAAGGGAACAGGAGCGCCAGCAGCATCCCGGAGTGCCGCCTCGAGAGAGAGGCGCGGGTAAGTCCGAGTTGGCGAAGGCGGGACATCGGTTGTAGCTAGTGTGACGCAAGCGCGGCCGCTTCGGTACGGCCTACTCTCGATTTTCTCGCGACTGTCATGCCGAAAGTAACGAAGGCGCGAACTCGCGCCGCACCTCCCGCATGGTTTCGAGATAGAACGCCAGATTGTGGATGGAGTTCAGCGTTCCGCCGAGAGCCTCGCCGGCCTGGGCCAGGTGGCGCAGGTAAGCGCGGCTGTAGCGGGCGCAGACCGGGCAGGCGCAGGCGGGGTCGGCGGGGCCCTGGTCCTCGGCGAAGCGGCGGTTCTTGATGTTGAGCCGGCCTTCGGAAGTAAAGAGCAGGCCGTGGCGCCCGGCGCGGGTGGGGATGGTGCAGTCCATCATGTCCACCCCCATCAACGCATACGCGCGGATCTCCTCCGGGTAGCCCACGCCCATCACGTAGCGCGGCTTGTCGGCCGGCAGATACGGAAGAGTGGCGGCGATGATCTCGAGCGTGCGTTCGCGCGGCTCGCCGACCGCGAGGCCGCCGATGGCGTAGCCGGGGAAGTCCATGGCCGCCATGCGCTCGGCCGCCTCGCGACGCAGCGCCGGAAACATGCCCCCCTGCACGATGCCGAACAGGCTGGGGCGAGCGTCCGGCGCGACGATGGGCGCGGTCCATCGCTGCGATCCCGCTTGCCCCTCCCCCCTTGCCGCCCCCCGCCACCGCACCTAGTGCTTGTGCGCCTCCCAATAGCTGAGCGAGCGGGCCGCCCAGCGCATCGTCAG
>CAXUEU010000135.1:7806-8027 GCA_964250195.1 uncultured Acidobacteriaceae bacterium | reverse complement strand
GTCCGCCGCTGCCCAGGCGGCCCAGCTGCGCGACCACAGGCTGGTCGTACTGTTTTTCGACACCACCTCGCTCCAGCCGGACGACCTGGCGCGCGCCCAGCAGGCCGCGCGTGACTTCATCGGGACCAAGATGGAGCGGGCCGACCTGCTCAGCGTGGTCTCGCTCCGCGCCGCCCGCTCCCGCCACCCCGCCATTAACCCCCCCAAACACCAGCTGCGTG
>CAXUEU010000135.1:0-7796 GCA_964250195.1 uncultured Acidobacteriaceae bacterium | reverse complement strand
GTCTCGCTCGGCGCGACGCTCTCGCTCGACCAGGACTTTACCGCCGACAAGGACCTGCTGCTTCGCGCGGTGGGCGGCTACTCGGGCGGGGTGAACGCCGGCTACGGCGGCGCGACCACCTCGACCACCAACCAGGTCGAGGACTCGACCGCCTATACCGCGGACGACACGGACTACAACGACCTGAACACCGACCGGGAACTGCTGGCCATCCAGTCCATCGCCAAGGCGCTCGGGCCGCTCAACCAGAAGAAGTCGCTTTTGTACTTTTCGGGCGGGCTCCAGCGGGACGGCATCGAGAACCAGGCCAGCCTGCGGGCGACGGTGAACGCGGCGGTGCGCAACAATCTGTCCATCTACAGCGTGGACGCGCGCGGATTGCAGGCCGTTTCGCCCCTCGGCGACGCGACCACCGGCTCCCTGCGCGGCAACGTCGCTTACACGGGCGGCGCGGCGCAAAACAACCTGGACGCGAACTTCAACTCGCAAGAGACGCTCGCGACGCTCGCGGCGGACACGGGAGGCAAGGCGTTCTTCGACAACAACGACTTCGCCCCGGCGTTCCAGCAGTTTGATAAGGAGACGGCCAGCTACTACGTACTGGGCTTTCGCTCGACGGACGCGGCGCGCGACGGGCGGTTCCGCAAGCTGGAGGTGCGGGTGAACCGGCCCGACCTCAAGCTCAGCTACCGGCCCGGCTATTATGCGCCCGCCGACTTCCGACACGCGAATGGCGAGCAGCGGGAGCGCGATCTCGAAACCGCGCTGAACACCGACCTGCCCGCGACCGACCTGCCCGTGTACCTGCAGCCGTTCTTCTTCCGCGACGCTCCTGATCGGTACGCGGTGCCTATCGCTCTTTTGGTTCCCGGCTCGCGGATCCCCTTCCGGCAGGGCGGCGACCGCGATAAGGCCACGCTCGACGTGATCGGGTACGTGAAGGACAAGTCGGGCCGCACGCTCGAACAGGCGCGGGACACGGTCAAGCTCGCCATCGGGCAGGACCGGCAGGCGGCGCGCAAGAACATCCAGTACGCGACCGCTTTCACCCTGCCCCCGGGCAAATACCATGTCAAATTCGTCGTCCGGGAGAACGAGACGGGCAATCTCGGCTCGTTCGAGACGGACATCACCGTACCGGACCTGGGCAAGGCACCGCTCAAGATGAGCTCGGTGGTGCTGGCTTCGCAGCGCGTTCCGCCCGCGGGCAAACAAGGCGGCGACAACCCGCTGGTGTACGCCGGGGAGCAATATGTGCCCAACCTGCCGCACGTCTTCACGCGCGACCAGCAGCTCTACTTTCTTTACGAGATCTACGACCCGGCGCGCTACCCGGCCGCGGCGGCCGGCGATACCGCGCCCGCGGCCAGGCTCGCGGGCCGGCAGCGCGTGTCCACCTCGATCGAGCTGCTGCGCGGCAACGTCAAAGTGTTCGAGTCGTCCGTGGTGGACGCGAATGCGGTCAACCTGCCGGGCAAGAACGCGGTGGCCTTCGCGTTCGCGGTGCCGCTCGGGTCGCTCGCGGATGGCACGTACACCTGCCAGGTGAACGTCATCGACGACGCCGGGGGGACGTTCTCGTTTCCCCGGACGGCGCTGCTGGTGCGGGGCGGGGCGGCCATGCCGGCTCCCGCGACTGCTCCCGCGCCTCGCTGAGCTTCGTTCAGTACGGCTGAGGCGGCGGCGCGGACGAGCCCGTGTCCGCCGGCAGATACAGCGGCTGCTCCGGCATCACGATCCAGAACACCACGTAGGCGACGATGCCCGCGCCGCTCGAGAAGATGGCGATCAGCACCGCCGCTACGCGCACCCAGGGCAGCTCCAACCGGTAGTGGTCCGCGATCCCGGAGCAAACCCCGGCGATCATGCGCCTGCCGCGCGGGCGCTCCAGGCGATGGAAAGCACGAGGTACCGGACCGGCCCCGACGGCGGGAGCGCCGCAAGCCGAGCAAAACCGCGCCTCGTACCCGAGGGAACCACCGCACCGCGCACAAAACATGGCAAACTCTCCTTTGCGTTGAGAGATACGCAGGGCAGGGCCGCCCGGTTCCCTGGCCTTATGCCCCCGGGAACTATGCTCCCTGGAACGGCTTGCGCATCAGCTTGCGGGCTTCCTGCCCCTGCACGGTGTCCGGCCCGGCCACGTCGAGCGCGGCCTGGTAACTCTCGGTGGCGCGCGCGCGGTCGTGCATCAGGTCGTAAGCCTTGCCGGCCGAAACCAGGCAGCGCTGCTTGAGCTCGGGGCCGGTCTCCGCGATGCCCGCGGCTTGTTGGTAGGCGGCCGCGGCTTCGCCGTACATCTTTTGCCCGCGGTAGGTGTCGCCCAGGCCGAAATACCCCAGCTCGAGGTGCGCGTTGTGGAACCAGCCGGGCCGGCGCGCGTCGGCCAGCACGGTCTGGTATTGCGCGATGGCCCCGGAACCGGCGCCCGCGTCCTTCTTCAGATTCGCCAGCTCCAGCTGGAACAGGTAGTCGCGCGGGTATTCCTTCGCCAGTCCCTCGGCGAGCGCCTGCGCTTCGGCGTAGCGGCCTTCGCGCCGGAGGAACAGCATCATGCAGGTGCGGGCATCGATGGAGGTGCGGACCCCGCGCGCCGCCGCCAACTGCAGCATCGCCATGCCTTTCTCCTTGCTCCCGGTAATGCCCGCGATGCCGATCAGGAAGCGAAAAGACCGCGGCAGCGCGCCCACCACGTACTGGTAGGTACCCACCACCAGGTTCGCGTCCACGTAGTTCGGGTCCTGCTTCAGCACGGCTTCCTGGTCGGCCTTGGCGCTCAGGGCCAGCTTGAGCGCGGTCGGGAAAGCCCGCTCCACCAGAGCCGTGTAACTGGCCAGCAGGGACCGGGACCAGCCTCGCGCATAGAGCGCATCGATATCGTGGGGGTTCTGCTTGAGCAGCGCGTCGGCCTGCCCCTGCGCCTTGCCCTGGAGCGCCCGGATGCGGTCGCGGGCCGCCGGGTCCTCGTTAACCGTGTGCTTGCCGGAGAGAAAGCCGTCGTTCGCGTAGAAGGTCGTGTCCAGCGCGTCGAGACGGGTCAGCTCGCGGAACACGGCCACGTCCAGCAGGAAGTCGGTGGCGAGCGGGTCATTCGGGCGCTCGGCGGCGATCCGCTGGAAAGTGCGCTCGGCCGTGTCGTAGTCGAGCCGATAGAAAGCGGCGAACGCATCCTTGACCTCGGCTGTCTTGTTCAGCGCGGCCGTATCCGCGGGCGGCGGGCCGTCGGCGTGGGCGAGCGAGGCGAGTAGAAAAACTCCGCCTGCGAGTTGGTTCCAACGAAACTTCAAGGAGCGCGAGACCTCTTCTCTATTCTGACGGGTTTCGAGGCGCGGAGTTCCCTGCCGGGGCTGAAAAATCGAACAGGTGGTGCATGGGACCCCGGCCCCGGCCCAGCGGGTAGGCCGCCGCCAACGCATGCCGCACGTAGAGCCCGGCCGCCGTCACAGCTTCCGGCAGGGGGCAGCCGAGCACCAGATTGGCCAGCAGCGCGGACGAAAACGCACATCCCGTCCCGTGGGTGGAAGCGGTCTCGATGCGCGGGCCGGCAAACCAGGCCGGCCCGCGCGGCGTCCAGAGCAGGTCGCGCACCTCCGACGGGTCAGGCCCGTGCCCGCCCGTGACGACCACCGCCCGGCTCCATGCGCCCAGCGCTTCCGCGGCCCGCTCCGGGTCGGCGTGACCGGTGAGCAGCTCGGCCTCCGGCCCGTTCGGCGTGACGACGGAGACCAGCGGCAGCAGCATCTGCTTCAACGCCGGGAGCGCTTCGGGCGGCAGCAAATGGTAGCCGGAGGAGGAGCGCAGGACCGGGTCCAGCACGACCGGCACCTTCAGGTTCGCGCGCCCCAGCCAGCCCGCGACAGCGGCAAGCGCCTCCGTGCTGCCGAGCATGCCGATCTTGACCCCGGCCAAGGGCAGGTCGGAGGCGAGGCAGTCGAGGGTTTCCGCGATGAGCGCCGCGCCGACCGGCTCCATGCGCAAAACGCCTTGGGTGGACTGCACTGTCAACGCCGTGGGACAAGCGACGCCGTACAAACCGTAAGCGGCGAAGGTCTTCAGGTCGGCGGTGAGGCCGGCCCCTGAGGACGGATCGAAGCCCGCGATGGTCAGGACAACAGGCGGAGCGGGATTTATTTTCATCGTGCGTTCATCCTCCGCCGGGACGTGTAATAGTTACATTGTCTTGGCCTGAGCCGCGATTTCGGCTGCTCTGATACGACCTTCTCTGGGTGCGTGGTCGTGTAAACATCGCCCGGCGAGCAGGTAGAACAGGGCTGCACGGCGGCAGGTAAGTACAATCCTTGCTTTGACTTACGAATTTCTGTCTGCTCCAATCATGAGTGGATGAAGACAGCTAAGCAAGTCATGAGGGTGCGACGAGCCGTCTCGCTGGCCGTGGCCGCCGGTTTCTTGTTCGGCTCCGCGAACACGGCCAAGCCCGCAAGCGCCCCGAACCCGCAGGCTCCAGCGGAAGCCGGAGCCAGGAAACACTGGTACCAGACCGGGCGCGCCTCCTGGTACGGCAAGTACTTCCAGGGCCGTTCCACCGCGAGCGGCGAGGCCTACAACATGGCCGGCCTGACCTGCGCGCACCGCAGCCTGCCACTGGGAACGCTGGTGCGGGTCACCAATTTGACCAATCACAAATCCGTGGTGGTACGGGTCAACGATCGAGGGCCCTACTTCGCGAACCGCGTCGTGGATCTGTCCTACGCGGCGGCGCGGTTCCTCGGCTTCAGCCAAGCGGGTACGCAGCAGGTGCGCCTCGACGTGCTCCAGACCGCGACGGAGCTGGCGGCTGTCCAGAACCCGCTTCAAGTCCAGAACCCGCTCCAGGCAATGGGCCGCTGAGCGCCGGTGCGCGACAAGCTCATCCTTGCGCTCGACTTCCCTTCGGCGCAGGCTTGTTTCGTGTTTCTCGATCGGTTCGAGGTGCTCCCCAGTGAGACCCGGCCGTTGTGGGTCAAGGTCGGGCTCGAGCTTTTCCTCTCGGAAGGGCCGTCGGCTGTCGCGCGTCTGCGTGAACGCGGTCTGCACGTCTTTCTCGATCTCAAACTGCACGACATCCCCAACACCGTGGCAGGGGCGATCCGCGCGGTACTTCCGCTCGCGCCTGCTCTGCTGACCGTCCACGCGGGCGGGGGCGCGGCGATGCTGCGCGCCGCGGCGGACGCAGTCGCCGCTTCCCACACCAGGCTGCTGGCCGTCACGGTGCTCACGAGCATGGACAGTCCGGCGCTCGAGGGCGTGGGCATTGCCGGCGGGCCCATGGCGCAAGTCGAGCGCCTGGCCAGGCTGGCGGCTGGGAACGGGATCGATGGGCTGGTTTGCTCCCCACGAGAGGCTGCGAGGCTGCGGGCGATCCTGCCGAACGTCCACCTGGTCACCCCCGGCGTACGCCCCGCCGGAGCAGCCGCAGGCGATCAGCAGCGCACCGCAACCCCCTTTGCAGCACTGGCCGCCGGAGCAGGTCAACTCGTCATGGGCCGCCCCATCACGGCTTCCGCCGACCCGGTCGCAGCCTACCTGGCAATCCTGGCTGAAATAGAAAAGCCCGGCGTTTGAAGCCGGGCTGGAGAGGTTTACCCTCCACTCGGCCTTTACAGCTTCTCGTGGAAGTCGCAGCCCGAGCACGAGATATACACACCGCCCGGCGTGCCGCGCTCCCGGTCCTTGACCCGCTTGACGATGCGCGTGGGCTTCGCGCACTTGGGGCAGTTGGTGCTCTTCGTCGTATCCATGACCTTGGAACGGTCGGCCGTTTTCGCGATCTTTGCCATTGCCGGTAAGTCCTCTCGGAGGGGTTGCGCGCCGCGCTCTACCGCGAAGGGGAGCCCTCGCGCGCTTTCATGAGTCTACAACAGGCTCACTGGGGAGAGCCCCCCGAAGCGGGCGGGAACTGGACCTTGCCCGTGTGCGGTTTGTTCGGGTCATTGTCGCCGGGCAGGGTTTCACCGGGCTTGCGAAGGCTGGGCGGGGCCTGGGTCGGGGCGTTCTGCGCCACGCGATCGGCCTCGGTCCCGTCGCCCAGGTTCACGATCCGCTCGTTGGACCGGCTGCCTTGCGCCTGCCAGTAGTTGCCGACCTCGTTCGCCGTGCGCACCACCGGGCTCTCGCCCACGCGCGCGATCTCGACGCGGGTCACCCGGTCGCGCTGCAGGCGCACGAACTCGGACTTCTCGGGCGGCGTGCCGTAGACCCACTCCTCGAAGGGCCGGTCCTGCTCGCTCTCGCGGATCTTCTGCCGGGGCGCGCCCAGGGCGTGGTACACCATATCCGCGTCCATGCCGACCAGCACGTGCCGGTCCAGGATGGCCTGCTTGAGAAACAGCGGCAGCGTTTCCACGTAGGCCTGCAGGGGCGACTTCTCCCTGAAGCCGATCACCGGCTCGATCAGGTCCTTGACCTCCTCGCCGGTGACGTTCGGAACCCCGCCCGGAAAGACCAGCGTGAGCCGGGAGCCCAGCGCCTGCTCCCCGTTGTCGCGGGCCAGCGGCGTCTGCATGCCGCCGGTGCCGACAGACAGGTGGCGCAGGTACTTGTGCGGCAGGTCGGGGCCCCCGTTGGTTTCGAGGATGAGCCGGTCCTTGTTGAAGGTGATCTTGGTGATGGTGACGCGTTCGCCGGGCCGGGCGGAGATGCCTTTGTCGCGCAGCTCGGTCACGTAGTCCGAGCCCGCGGGGCTCAGCGCGCCGTTCGCGACCAGGGTCAGGCCCTTGGAGGCCAGCGGCAGGGGGCGCATCGCGTAGCCCGACTCGGACTGGAGCGTGCGGGTGAGGTTGAGCGCGGTGACCGGGCCCGCGTGCATCTTCGGAAGCTCGACGTGGGTCGGCTGGAACTGAAGGAAGCGGCCCTCGATGGTCTCGGTACTGACGGTCATCACCTGCCCGAACAGAGGGGCGCACAGGGAGGCAAACAGGGTGACGGCGAAGGCGAGCGTGAAGCGAAGCATTGCGGGAGGCATGGGCACCCTCCTGTTTCCGGGACTGACAGAAGCATGCACCGACAGCGGGACAGGTTGCAAGGTGGGTACGGGTCCGGCATCCATACGACGGTAATGTTGGCGGAACGAACTACTCGTGCTTGCGATTCACATCCTGCGCGGGCAGGATCTGGACGAGCGGTTGAACGGCCGGCTGGGCGGGCGGGGTCCCCATGGCCGCTTCGTGCTGCCTGCGCGAGACCGCGTCCAGGTCGACGGGGATGCCGGCCCCGACGATCTCCGGCAGCGCCCAGCGGTGGCGCAGCTCGCGGGTAGCTCGCGCGGTCGCGAAGAGCAGGCCAAGCAGAACAAAGACGGTGAACACCGCGCCCTCCGGTCCATAGCCGCTGCCTGAAAGCCAGGCCGGCGTGATGGAATACGTGGAGAACAGCGGCGAAAACGCGCCCGTGCCGCTCACCGGCAGGCCGAACAGCAGGCCCATGCTCGCGTTCCAGGCAAAATGGAGGCCCCAGGGCAGCCACAGAGCGCGCGTGCGCAGGTAGCTCATCGTCAAAAGGAAGCCGAGCAGCAGCGAGCAGGTGAAGGTCGTGAAGCTGAGCGCGCCGCCCGTGCGAGCAACGGCAAACACCAGCGCGGAGACAAGGGTCGCGGTAAAGGGACCGGCCGCCTCCATGAGCCGCTGGAACGGGTAGCCGCGGAAAATGAGCTCCTGCGTAAAGCTCGCGGCGAGCAGGGCAAAGAGCGCGTAAAGCACCTGCCCGGCCAGCGCCGCGTCGGGCTCGGGCGTGCTGACCAGCAAGCCCCCCGCGAGCGCGCCGGGCAGGATGGCCGCGACTACCCCGGCCCATCCCAACGT
>CAXUEU010000134.1:4951-8112 GCA_964250195.1 uncultured Acidobacteriaceae bacterium | reverse complement strand
GTGGACGCGCTGTGCATGGCGGGCGTGGTGGGGTGGGGGCGTGTGTCGCCGCACCCGGCGTTCTTCGCGGCCGAGAGTGGAGGGCCTAGAAGGGTGGTGCCGACCAGCATGGCGCCCGTGACGTTCTTTCTGCGGGAAGAAGCGCTGTGGCTGGATGCGAGCCTCGCGGCGAATCAGGTTCCCGAAGCGAACCTGCTCCCCTGCCTGTCGGAGCTGGCCCTGCGCGTGCGGGCGTGCCTGCGGCAGCGCGGGGCGATGTTCGCGGCCGATCTCGCGCGCGGCCTGGGCGCGGCCGCCCCCGACCTGGACCGCGCGCTGTGGGAGCTGGTCGCCGCCGGGCTGCTCACGGCCGACGGGTGGGACTCGCTGCGGCTGTTGATCGACCCGCGCCGCAGGCCCGCTGCCGCTCCTGTCGCGGCGCGGAAGGGTGCGTCCCGCCAGGCCGCCGGGCGCTGGTCGCTGCTGGCCCCCGAGCAAGGTTGGCGCGAGCCCGAGACCGCCGGCGCGGAGGCCGAGCGGCGCGATCGCGAGCTCCACTCCGCCTGCACGGTTCTGCTGCGGCGCTACGGGGTCGTCTTCCGCGATGTACTCGAACGCGAAGCCAACATCCCGAAGTGGCGCGAGCTGCAGCCCATGCTGCGCCGCATGGAGGCTCGCGGCGAGGTGCGCGGCGGCCGGTTCGTCTCCGGCTTCGCGGGCGAGCAGTTCGCCCTGCCGGAGGCGCTGGAAAGCCTGCGCGCGGCCCGGCGCTCCGGGCTGCGGCTCGACCTCGAGGTGACCGTCGCCGCCGCCGACCCGCTCAACCTGGCGGGGATCGTCATTGCCGGCGAGCGCAGCCCCGCCGTGGCGGGCAAAACGCTGATCTGGACGCACGCCCTGCTCGCGAGCTTGACTGCCCGGGTGCCGGAAGGCGCTTCCCCACCCCCGCCCGCGCAGGGCTTCCTTGAGGCGCACCCGTGAGCGAGCTCGAGGGGAGCGAACCGAAAGAGCTGGTCGAGGGTGTCGACTACTACTTCGACGGCGAGTTCATGGTCTTTACCGCGGTCTACCATCGCAAGCGCGGCTACTGCTGCGGGTCGCGCTGCAGGCATTGCCCCTATGGCGATGGCGATCTCGTGGAGCCGCCGCTCGATCCGAGGCGGTAGGCATCTTCCGGGCCGGTGCAGGCTGAAGGATTGCTTTCGACGCGGCTTTTCCGTCAAGAAAAGCCGCCCCGCGCGAATTTCAGACACGCCGCAGGAATCCGGAAGATGCTCTAGGCTACAAAGGTGAGCTCCCCCATCCGCCCTTTCCACCGTCCCGGCCCCGCGGCCGCCCTCCACTGCGACCGGGTTTCGCTCGCCGAGCTCGCGGGCCGCCGGGGCACGCCGCTGTACGTCTACTCCGCCGAGGCGATCCTCCACCGGCTCAGGCTGTTCCGCGCGAGCTTCGCCGCGCAGCCGCACCTGGTCTGCTACTCGGTCAAGGCGAACTCCGCCCTCGCCATCCTTCGACTGCTGGCGCGGGAGGGCGCGGGCTTCGACATCGTCTCCGGCGGCGAGCTGGAGCGCGTGCTCACCGTGAGCCGGCGCGCGGCGAGCAGGGTCGTGTTCTCCGGGGTGGGCAAGACCGCGCACGAGCTCGACCTGGCGCTGCGGGCCCGCATTCGCGTCTTCAACGTCGAAAGCGAGGGCGAACTGGAGCTGCTGGCGGAGCGCGCGAGCCGCCGCGGCGTGACCGCCGATTTCGCCCTGCGGGTCAACCCGGACGTCTTCGCCGAGACGCACCCGTACATCTCGACGGGCTTGAGCGAGCACAAGTTCGGCGTGCCGTTCGCGGCGGCGCGCGGCCTGTACACGCGGGCGCGCAAGTTTCGGCGGCTCCGGGCGGTGGGGGTCAGCGTCCATATCGGCTCGCAGATCCGCGATCCGGCCCCGTTCGGCGCGGCGGCGGAGCGGGTCGCGGAGCTGATGCGCGAGCTGCGTTCCGGTGGAGAGAAAAACCTCCGGTCCGTCGACATCGGCGGCGGCCTGGGCATCGAGTACGAGGGGGCGGAGTGGGACCCGCGCGCGCGGGTCGAAGCGTATGCGGCGGCCGTGCTTGGAGCGTTCGGACCCTTGGGGGTCGACTTGCTGCTCGAGCCCGGGCGCTTCCTCGTCGCACAGGCGGGCGCGCTGCTGACGCGCGTGGTGTATGTCAAGCAAAACGGCGCAAAGCGTTTCGTGGTGACCGATGCCGGCATGACGGAGCTGATCCGGCCTTCGCTTTACGGCGCGCACCATGCCATCGAGTCGGTTGCCGCGCCCCGGCCCGGCGCTCCGGAGACGGTCGACGTGGTCGGCCCGGTCTGCGAATCCGGCGACTTTCTCGCCCGCGACCGCGCGCTGCCGCCGATCGCTCCCGGCGACCTGCTCGCGGTACTGGACGCGGGGGCGTACGGGCTCTCGCTCTCCTCGAACTACAACACCCGCCCCCGCCCGGCCGAGGTGCTCGTGGAAGCGAAGCGCGCCCGGCTGATCCGCCGCCGGGAGACGATCCGGGACCTGCTCCGCCCCGAGCGGATGTGAGTTCGCGGGCTTGTGATGGCAAGCAAGGGGTGGCGTTGATTTTCCTTGTCCCCCTGTCCCTTCGTTCCCTTCACCCTCTATCCTTCACCCTCCACCCTCGGCTCTCCGGCGCTCACCATCCACGGCACCCCGAACTTATCGGTGAGCATGCCGAAGCGCTCCGCCCAAAAGGTCTTTTGCAGGGGCATGCGGACGGTCCCGCTTTCGGAGAGAGCATTGAAAACCTGCTCGGCCCGGACCGTGTCCGTCATTCCGATGGCCAGGTGGGTGGAGCGCGGCGTCCCATCGGTCGGACCGTCGCTGCCCATCAGGATCTGCCCCTCGAAGGTGATGCTCGCGTGCATGATGCCATCCTCGGACCACGGCGGCGGGCCGCCCGGCGGAGCTTCCGCGTACGTCATGATGGTCGTGATCGTGCCTTCCAGGCACCGCGCGTAAAACCCGAACGCCTCACGGCACTTGCCGTCGAACACCAGATAAGGACTCAGCTGCATGGCCCGCCTCCCTCGAAACTCGGCAACAGCATAGCGCGCCGCGGGGAGGGGCGGAAACAGAGAAGTCCGCCCCGGGGGGGGGGCTGGTAGGGTCGGGAGAGGGCAGGTGAAGGGAGGGTAG
>CAXUEU010000134.1:0-4941 GCA_964250195.1 uncultured Acidobacteriaceae bacterium | reverse complement strand
CGCCGCTGGGCCCGCCCCCCTCTAACCGCGCCAACACCTTGGCGGGCGGGGGGGTGGGGGGAAAACTGATATGGCCGCGGGGGTGGGCGGACTTCTCGTCTCGGAACAGGTCAGGTCAGTTGAGGATCGAGTGCACCGCGGCCAGCGTGTCCGGCCCGGTCGCCTGCTCAAGCGCCGCCTTGGGCGCGTTTTCGGTGGATGCCGCCGCGTTCGGGCCCAGTCCCAGCTTGATGAGCGCGCGGGAGTCCGGCATCAGCTTGGTTTGCCAGCCGTTGTCGCTCTGGAACCGCTGCATCGCGGCCTCGGTGGTCGCGTCCCACTCGCCGCTCGGCTCGCCGGTCAGATAGTTTTTGTCGATCAGCGCGGTCTGGATCGCGCGCGTCCGGTCGGCATCGATCCCGCGCTGGCCTGTTACCACGTGCGCGGGAACCGCCTTGTGCCGGACGTGGCTCGCGAATTTGAGGTGCTTCGCGAACACCACGCGGTGCGAGCGTGAGGCGATCGCCGGAGTTACCGCCGCGATTGCCGCCAAGCCCACGCACTGCACCGCCAGAACCCGGGAAAAACGAAAAGCCATCAGAAAACCTCTGAAATGTAGTGTCTCGTTCTCTTGTGAAAACGAGCCTACCCTGCGGGCAGCCTAAAAGCAACAGAAACGGCCTTACCTCGGTACTCTGTACGAGAGATTCGGGCCGTTTCGGTGCCCCTCGACTACGGGAGCGTACCCCCGCTCAACTGGCTTTGCCGATTGCTTCCGCGCGCCTGCACCGTTTCAAGCACGACATCTTCGCCCGACTTGAGCGCGGCGACGATCGCGTCGAACTCGGCTTTGTTGGTGACGGGTTTGCGGTTGATCGCGGTAATGACCAGCCCCGGCCCGACCGGCGGAGTTACTTCATCCGCGAACGAGCCCGGCTTGACCGCCTGGATCAGCACGCCATGGAGGCCGGCGGGCGCGTTCGGCGGCAGGTTCACCACCGTCAGGCCCAGCTTCGCCTTGGCCGCGCCGCTCGTATCGCCGCCGCCCTGTGGGGGCGCGTTGTCGTCGCCGGGGCCGTTCAGGGCCGCCACCGTTTTTGTCCGGTCCGCGATCGCCACCTGCGCGGTCTGCTTCTGCCCGTTGCGCAGGTAGCCGACCGAGACGTTCGAGCCCGGCTTGCGCGGCGAGATGTTCTCGACCAGCGCGTTGCCGTCCTTCACCTGCTGCCCGTCGACCGAGACAATTACGTCGTATTGCTTCAGGCCCGCCGTCGCGGCGGGGCCGCCCGGCGTTACCGCCGAGATCAACACGCCCGTGCTCGCCCCGTACTGCTTGGCGACCGCGGGCGAAGTCAGCGGCTGGAATGAAATCCCGATCGACCCGCGGATGACCTTGTGCTCCGGCCCGATGAGCTGGTTGTACACGCTGACGACCGTGTTGGCCGGCACCGCGAAGCCGATGCCCTGGTAGCCGTTCGACTGGGTAAAGATCGCCGCGTTCACACCGACGACCTCGCCGTTCATGTTCAAGAGCGGCCCGCCGGAGTTGCCCGGGTTGATCGCCGCGTCGGTCTGGATGTAGTGGAGGAACTGCCCGGCCTGGCCTTGCTCGATGGTACGGTTCTTGGCCGAGATGATGCCCGCCGTCACCGTCTGCGACAGGTCGAAGGGCGAGCCGATCGCTTCCACCCAGTCGCCCACCTGCGCCGAATCCGAGTTGCCGAGCTTGACCGTCTGCAGCTTCAGCCCGGCGGGCACGTCGATCTTGATCACCGCCAGGTCCGTGTCCTTGTCCGCGCCCACCACGGTCGCCTTGTGGCCCTGCTCGTTCTCGGGGTCGGTGGTCAGCTTGACGTAGATGCGGTCGGCCTTGTCGATTACGTGGTTGTTGGTGATGATGTAGCCGCGCCCGTCGACGATGAAGCCCGAGCCCAGCGCGCGCTGCTCCTGCTGCTGGTCCCCGCCCGGCCCCTGGCCCGGGACGCCGCCGAAGAAGCGGTTGAAGAAGTCCTGCAGGCCCGGATCTCCCTGGCCTCCGCCGCCCGAGCCGTCGTCACCGCCCGGGCCGTCGTCGCCGCCGTCGTCCGGGGGCTGCTGCTGCTGGGGGGCGCGCCTGCGTCCGCCGCCGCGCTGCCGGGCCTCGGTCTGCTCCTTGGGCAGCGTTTCGGTGTTGATGTTGACCACCGCGGGACCTTCCTGCTTCGCGATCTGCGTGAAGATCGTCGACAGGCTCTTCGCATCGGGCACGTGGAGCTGTGCCGCGTCGCGCGAGTCCACGGCCTTGTCCTGCCCGTGCACGCCGTGCGCCACCACGGACCCGATCAGGATCCCGGCCGACAACGTCGCCAGCACTGTCAACGTAGACTGCAGCCGGCGTACCCTGAACCACTCAAGCGGAGCTTTCATTTTCTCGTCTTCCCTCGTGCTTTCCTGCAAAACGCTTCCTGATTAGTGTACTGATGCGGCGCGGCGTTCGTGGAGCCTCGCGGTCCCTGGTTTTAGACGTGATCGGACCGCAAGCGTTTCCCTGCGGCCGCGCGGGCCTGCGGCAGCTCCGAAGTAACGAGGCCGGCCAGCACCAGCGCCGCGCCCAGCAAGGCGCGCCCGCGCAGGCGCTCGTCCAGCACCAGGAACGAGGTAAGCCCGGCGAAGACCGGCTCCAGCGTGAACAGCAGCGCGATGTGGGTAGCCGGAAGAAAAGCCTGCGCCCAGCTCTGCACGGCGAAAGCAGCGGCGGTCGCCAGGAGGGCCGCGACCAGCCAGGCTCCGTAGAACCGCGGGCCGGGGTGAAAGTACGGGTGCGGCTCGAAGACCGGCAGGGTGAGCGCCATGACCAGCGCCGCCGCGCCGATCTGCGCCGTGACCAGCGCCCGGAACGGCACCCGGAGCGAGGCGTGCGCCATGACCAGAAGGTGCAGCGTGAAGGCGAGCGCGCAGCCGAGCGTGAGCAGCTCGCCCCGGCCTACTGAGGCCACGGCCAGGCGCTCGCCCGGCGGCACCGACAAGAGCAGGAGTCCGGCGAAGCCCAGCCCCGCCCCCGCGAACGCGCCGAAGCCCGGCCGGGCCGCCCCCGGCGCGCGCAGACGCGGCACGAGCGAGAAAAACGGCACGAAGACCACGACCGTGCCCGTAACGAAGGCCGAAATCGAGGGAGTGGTATACCGCAGGCCGCTGGTTTGCAGCTGGTAGCCCGCCGCCAGGCACAGCCCGGCGAGCCCGGAGGCCGCCCACTGCCCGCGTGTGAGACCCCGGAGGGCGCGCCCGTAGACGAGCAGCAGGGCGGCCGAGGCGAGCAGCATCCGGAGCAGGTTGAACAAGAGCGGCGACGAGTCTCGCAGCGCCTCCTTGACCAGCACGAACGTGGAACCCCAGACGAAGGCGACCGCGACGAGCAGAAGGGAAGCGAGCCGGGCGGGACGCATGCTCAACCGGTGTCGCCTTCGTAGACAGTGCGGCCGGCGACCACGGTCCGCAGCACTCGCGCCGCGGCGAGCTGCTCCGGCGCGCAGGCGAGCAGGTCCCGGTCGAGCACGCAGAGGTCCGCCGCGAATCCGGGAGCGAGCAGCCCTTTCCAGCCCTCCGCGCCCTCGGCGAACGCCGCCCCCCGCGTATACGCGTGGAGCGCCGCGCCGATCGGGATACTTTGGCCCTCTCGCGAGACGGCGGCGCACAGGCCGGGAAAGGGCGCGATAGGCTCGACGGGAAAATCCGTCCCGAAGGCCAGCGGAACGCCCGCTTCCCGGAACGAACGCCAGGCGTAGGCGCGCGCTGCCCGCTCCGCCCCCAGCCGCTCCGGGGCCCAGCGGCGGTCGCTGAGCCAGTGGTTCGGCTGCATGGACGCGACGATCCCTGCCTCGCGCGCCTCCCGAAAGGCCTCGGGCGCGGCGGTTTGCGCGTGCTCCACCCGGCAAAGGATGTGCGGGAATGCCCGGCGCACCGCCGTGAACACCCGAAGCGCCTGCGCGAGCGCCCGGTCGCCGATCGCGTGGAAGCCCAACGCGAACCCGGCCTCCGCGCGTTCGAGGGCCATCGCCGTGAGCCGGGGCTCGTCGTAGAAGAGCAAACCGCGCTCGCCGGCCCGGTCGGAGTAGGGCGCGAGCATGGCCGCGGTCCGCGAGCCCAGCGAGCCGTCGAGGAACGCCTTGAGCATGCCTGTCCGGAGCATCTGGCCGCGCGGTCCCCGCGCTCGCCGGTCGAGCAGCTCGGGGAGCGGCGCGTCAAAGGGCAGCCACTCCGAGATGCGGATGGGCGGATCCTCCAATGCACACAACGCCGCGAAGTCCTCGTCCGTGGAGTTGTCCTGCACGGAGGTGAGGCCGCGCGCGGCCGCCGAGAGGAGCACGGCGCGCAGAGCCCCCATGCGCGCGGCGAGCGTGGCCGGGGGCACGTGCCGCTCGACCAGATCCCGCGCGGGCCGCTCCCGCAGGATGCCGGTGGGCTCGCCCGACGGGTCGCGGTCGATGCCGGACCCTGCGGGCGCGGCTGTCTCGCGCGTGACCCCGCCGAGCGCCAGGGCGCGGGAGTTCGCAGTCGATACATGGACGTCGACCCGCGCGAACACGGCCGGGCAGTCGCCGGTCACCCTGTCCAAGTCGCCGCGCGTGGGCAGGCGGCGCTCCGCCCAGCAGCTCTCGTCCCAGCCGCCGCCCGTCAGCCAGGCTCCTTTCGGCGTCCGGGCGGCTGCTGCAGCAATCCGCTCCAAAGCCTCGGCCAGCGAGCGTGTGCCGGCGAGGTCCACCTCCCGCGCGTGCCGCGCGCCCTCGCCCAGGTGCAGATGCGCGTCGTTGAAGCCGGGCATCGCGAACCGGCCGCCGAGGTCGACGCGCCGGTCAGGAACTCCCGCGCCGACGACGATCCCGTTTTGGACCAGCAGGGAGGATACGAACTCCGGCGCGTCCTCGAGCAGGCCGCGTCCGGTCAGGATGCGCCCGTTCTCATACAAGGTCCGCATCTGGGTCCTCC
>CAXUEU010000133.1:6867-8144 GCA_964250195.1 uncultured Acidobacteriaceae bacterium | reverse complement strand
TCCACCAGCAGCTGAGCGCGGCATCATCCACCGCGTGCCGGCCCGGTTTTGCCGGCGGAGCAGGTATAGGTGCGCTTCCCGCAGAGGATAGCCGCAGGGGATGAACAGGACCTCCGCGCTCCCCAAATCTTCCACCCGCAAGCCGTTCTCCTTCGCAGCCGAGGCAGCCTCATGCGCCACCTCGGACTCGACCCCGAGCCGACGCAGAAGGTCCTCGCGCTGCGCGGGTTTCCCGAGATGCAGCGCGTCGGTCATGGCGTCCGCGCCGGCGTAGAGCGGGACCGGCCCGTTCACGCCGTCAACCCGGTACTGCCATAAGGCAAGCAGCAGGAGCGCGATCAAGCCTTATGCCCCACATACAGCCCCGCGATCCCAAAACTGTACCTGGTCCAGGACACATCGGCGAAGCCGACCTCGCGCATGGTCGCCATCAGAGCGGACGGGGCGGGGAAGCGCCCCACCGAAGCCGGCAGGTAAGTGTAGGCGGACACAGCGCCGCCCAGCGCCGCGCCGATCCGGGGCAGGACGTTGCGAAAGTAGAAGGCGTAGGCCTTGCCGAGCAGCCCGCCCGGCTCCGCGAAGTCCAGAATCCCCACCGATCCTCCAGGCCGCAGCACCCGATGAAATTCTTCCAGCCCCGCGCGGTAGTTGCGCAGGTTGCGGAAGCCGAAAGCGGCCGTGAGCAGGTCCTGCGTGCCGGAGGCCACCGGCAGCCGCATCGCGTCCGCCTCGACCGCGATCGCCCCGCGAAGGGAGAACTTGCGCGCCCCGCGCACGAGCATCCCGTGCGAGAAGTCCACCGCCAAAGCGGGCCCTGCCCCCGCCGGACGCCGGCGCAGCAGCGCGAGCGTCATGTCGCCTGTGCCGCAGCAGACGTCCAGGACGCGGGCCTCCGGGCGGGCGAGGGTCCCGCGGAATCGCCGGGCGGTGCGCCACCACCAAAAACGGTCGATATTCGCCGAAAGAACATGGTTGAGCAGGTCATACCGAGGCGCGATCTCGTCGAACATCGCCCGCACCCGGGCGGCGGCGTCTTCCTCGCTCAGAGCCCCCTCGGGCCGCGCGCCCGCCTCAGCCACGGCTTGCCTCTTGCAGAATCGTTTCCGCCGCCCCCAGCAGCTCCGCGTCCGAGACGTCCTCGACCACCACCGCATCCCCGATGCCCCGGGGCAGCACGAACCGCCGCACCCCGCGCGCATTCTTCTTGTCGCGTCCCGCGGCTTCCAGCAGCTGCGCGGCCGTGGCCGTGAACCCCGGCAGCTGCCCCAGCCGCCGTA
>CAXUEU010000133.1:0-6857 GCA_964250195.1 uncultured Acidobacteriaceae bacterium | reverse complement strand
GTACCAGCGCCCCGGCCCGCATTGCTTCGGCTTCCGTCATCAGCCCCCGCTCCCGCGCCAGGGCGAAGGCGGCGAGCATCCCCCAGCCGATCGCCTCGCCGTGCAGCAGAGCGGAGTAGCCGGTGGCCGCCTCGATCGCGTGGCCCAGCGTGTGCCCCAGGTTCAGGATCATGCGCAGGCCGCCCTCCCGCTCGTCGAGGCCGACGACCTCGGCCTTGATCGCGATCGACCGCGCGACCACGTCCTCCAGCATCGCGGGCGTCCGGATTTTCACTGATTCCAAGAGAGCAAACAGCCCGGCGTCGCGGATGACCCCGGCCTTGACCGCCTCCATGAGCCCGGCCCGCGATTCGCGCGGGGGAAGCGTCGCGAGCAGGTCCACGTCGGCGAACACGGCCTCGGGGTGATGGAACGCGCCCACCAGATTTTTCCCGGCCGCGAGGTTCACCCCGGTCTTGCCGCCGACCGAGGAGTCCACCTGGGCCAGCAGCGTCGTCGGCGCCTGGATGTACCGAATCCCCCGCATGTAGACCGCCGCCAGGAAGCCCCCGACATCCCCCACGATGCCGCCGCCGAAGGCGACGAGGACCGAGCTCCTGTCCGCCCCGGCGCCGGCCAGCTCCTCGAGCAGCCGCTCCGCCTCGCGGAGGCGCTTGGCACCCTCGCCCGGCGGCAGCATCAGCGGCGTCGGCCGCTCCTCGAAACAGGCCAGCAAAGCCGCGCCGTGCAGCGCCCACACCGGCGGCGAGGAGAGCACGAACACCCGCCGCTCCCCGGCCACGCGGGCGAGGGCGGGCAGCAAACCTCGGCCCACGTGCACCGGGTAGCGGGCCGAGGGCGTTTTCACTTCTACCGTGCGCACAGTGCCTCTATCCTACCCTCCGCACCCCCGGCCCGCGCCCGCTCATCGAATAGCGCATGGAGCGGATCGGCACGGACTTTCTCGTCATCGGCGCGGGCATAGCGGGGTTGCGCGCGGCGGTGACGCTCGCGGTGCATGGGCGCGTGCTTGCCGTTACCAAGGAGCAGCTCGGCGAGTCGAATACCTCCTACGCGCAGGGCGGCATCGCCGTGGCCATGAGCGGGGCCGAGGACATCGCCGAGCACTGGGCGGACACCCTTGCCGCCGGCGACGGCCTGGTGGATCGCGAGGCCGCCCGCATTCTGGTCGCCGAAGGGCCCGCGCGGGTCGAGGAGCTGCTCCTCTGGCAGACCGCTTTCGACCGCCACCACGCGACCGGCGAGCTGCTTCTGACCCGCGAGGGCGCGCACTCCCGCAACCGCATCCTCCATGCGAACGGCGACGCGACCGGCGCGGAGATCGCCCGCGCGCTGCTGGCCCACGCCCGCACCCACCCCAGGATCGAGCTGCTGGAGTGGGCTACCTGCACCGACCTCCTGCGAAGTGCGAACGGCCGCGTGACCGGTGCGCGCATACTCCATCGGGACCGGGGGTTGCTGGAGGTCGAGGCCCGCGCGACCCTTCTGGCGAGCGGCGGCGCGGGGCAGATTTACTCCGACACGACGAACCCGGCTGTGGCCACCGGCGACGGCATCGCCGCTGCCTGGCGTGCCGGGGCGGCCGTCACGGACATGGAGTTCTACCAGTTCCACCCCACGGCGCTGTCGCTGCCCGGGGTGCCGCGTTTTCTGCTGTCTGAAGCCCTGCGCGGCGAGGGCGCGCACCTCCTCGACGACCGGGGCGAGCGCTTCATGCCCCGCTATCACGCGCTGCTCGAGCTCGCGCCGCGCGATGTGGTCGCCCGCGCGATCACCCGCGAGGGGCTCGCTCCCGACGGTTCCGCTCGGACCGTGTATCTCGACCTGCGCCACAGCGAGATCGACCTCGCCGCGCGCTTTCCCGGCATCTCGCGCTTCCTGGCCCGGCACGGTCTGTCGCTCGCGAAAGACATGATCCCGGTCCGCCCGGCCGCCCATTACCTCATGGGCGGGGTCGAAACGGACGCGCACGGACAGACCTCGCTGCCCGGCCTGTACGCCGCCGGAGAGGTGGCCTGCACCGGCGTCCACGGGGCCAACCGGCTCGCGTCCAACTCACTGCTGGAGGGGCTGGTGTTCGGCGCGCGCGCGGCGGAAGCCATGCCGGCCGCGCCCGCGCCCGCCCGCGCCGAAGCCCTACCGCTGCCCACCGGTGCCCCGGCGACCGATCCCGCCGGCCTCCGCCGCACGCTCCAGGCCGAGATGTGGCGCGACGCGGGCCTGCTCCGCGACGGGCCCGGCCTGCGCCGGGCTCTGGAGTGCCTCGGCAGCCTGCAAGCCCAAGCCCCCGCGCCGGCTGACCGCGCTTCCGCCGAGCTGCGCAACATGCTCGACGTCGCGGCCCTGGTCGCCCGCTCGGCCCTGGCCCGCGAAGAGAGCCGCGGCGCGCACTACCGCAACGACTTCGCCGCGCGCGACGACGCCCGCTACGCCCGGCACTCGCTCGCCGTCGGTGCGGCGCCGGTCACGTTCGAGGACCGGGTACTCTAGTCCTATGCGGGGAGTGTGATGAAGATCGGCTTCAACCTGCCGGAGCAGACGGCCGCAGCCGACCACGCCGAGATGCTCCTGAAGACCGACGCCGACCCGGAGGCGGTCTTCAAGTATCTGCGGTCGCGCGGCATGAGTAAGATCGACTCCATGCGCATCTTCTCGGACGCAACCGGCACGCCGCTGTTGGAGGCCATGAGAATCGTGCAGCGCAGCGCGGCCTGGCGATGAGTCGGCTCGGCTGCGCGCTGGGCTTGCTGTGGTGCGCGGCCTCGCACGCACAGCCGGCTGTGCCCCCGCCCGGAACCACCCTGCCCGTGGCGCTCGAGGAAACCCTGGATGCGAGGACCGCCAAACCGGGCGAGCCCATCCACGCCGGTCTTATCCAGCGCGTCCCGCTGCCCGGCGGAGGTTTCCTACCGGCCAAGGCGAAGCTCACGGGTTCGGTGGTCGCGGTCGATGCGCGAACCCTGACCCTGCGTTTCGACGCCCTGACCCTCGATGGCCAGTCCGCGCCGGTACGCGTCCGTCTCCTGGCCGCGGCATTCTGGCGCGAGGCGGACCGTACCAAGGACCCGCTCGGCGCGCCCGATCGCGGGACCTCGAACCCATCCCAGTGGACCACCGAGCAGCTGGGCGGCGACGAGGTATACCGCGCCAACGGCGTGGGCAAGGTCTACAACCGTGTCAGCGAGCCGGTGGGTCATGCGGACGGCGTGGGCGTGTACGGCTTTGCCTTGAAGCCGGGCGGGCCGGAGCGCGCGATGGGGCCGTTCTCGACGACTTCGGCGGGCTTGTACGGGCTTGACGGTCTGGCCTTCGGCACGCAAACGCCGGCCGCGGCCGCTTTCACGCTCACCGGCCCGGGCTGGAAGCTCCACGCCCACGACGCCCTGCTTTTTGAAATCACTCCGTAGCCGAGGATTGCTCCGCGGCGGGCGCGGGCAGCAGCTTGCTCGCCGCGGCGAACCCGCCCAGGATCGCGAGAATGACCGCGAGCGAAACCCAGGCCGGCACCTCCACCCACCGGGCCGCGAGCATCTTGGCCGCGACGAAGATGAGGATCACCGCCAGCCCGTAGTGGAGCAGGCGCAGCTTGTCGAGCATCCCGGCGAGGCCGAAGTAGAGCGACCTAAGCCCCAGGATCGCGAAGATATTCGACGTATACACGATGAAGGTGTCGCGCGTGATGGCGAGCACGGCGGGGATCGAGTCGAGCGCGAACAGCACGTCGGTGAGCTCGACCGCCAGCACCACCAGGGCGAAAGCTGAGCCCCGCAGCTCGCCGCGGGTCTGGTTGCCCATGCGCCCGCGCAGCCAACGCAGCGGCGCGGGCTGGTCTGCTTCCGCGGCTTGGCCGTGCTTGGCCCGCAGCAGACGAACCCCGGCGTAGAGCAGCACCGCCCCGAACACGTACTGCACCCAGGCGAACCGGCTGAGCAGCGCGACCCCGGCGAAGATGCACACCGCCCGCAGCACGATCGCCCCCAGCACGCCCCACAGCAGAACCTGCCGCTGGCCGCGCTCGTTAAGGCCGAGCGACCGGAACAGGAGGAGGAAGACGAACAGGTTGTCGATCGACAGAGAGGCCTCGACCAGGTAGCCGGAGACGAACTCGACGGCGCGCCCATGGCCCTGCTCGTGCGAGACGAACAGCGCGAAGGCGAACGCGGCGGCCGCCAGCGCCGCGGTCCACCACCAGGCCTGCCGCACGCCCGCCTGCGCGGTCTTCGCCCGGCCCAGGACCAGAAGATCGACCACCAGCAGCACGGCGACGACCGCGTGGAAGCCCAGCCAGAACAAGAGCGATGCCCCGGCGTACCGGTTGTGCATCATCGGGCGGGTGAAGCGTCGAGCAGCCGGATCGTCCCTTCGACGATCGCGCCCGAAACCGCCAGCGAGTGCGCGCCGACCTTGTCCAGGGTGTCCTCGGCGGTGTGATGGTAGCTGTTGTTCGGCCCGTAATCGATGTCGATGATGTCCGCGCAGGCGACGCCGCGCTCGACGAACGGCAGGTGGTCGTCCTCGACCTGCGTGGTCGTCTTGAAGACGTACTGCCCCAGGCCGGCCTGCGCCGCCGCCCTGCCGACCAGGTCTTCGAGCCACGGGGTCGAATTGGTGTCGCGCTGGATGCCCAGGTCTCGGTCGCCGATCATGTCGAGCAACAGCAATGCCTTCACGCGGGCGAGGGTGCCGTCGGCCTGCCACTTCGCCGCCAGGTGGCGCGAGCCGTACAGCGAGTCGGCGCGGGTCCACTGCGGGCCGACCGACTCCTCCCCGTCGAAGAACACCAGCCACACGCTCATGCCCCGCGGCGGGTGCGCCCGGAGGTCGTTCGCGATCTCCAAGAGCAGCCCGGTGGTGGCCGCGCCGTCGTTCGCGCCGACGAAGGGCGTGTCCCGGAGCCAGTAATTCGTCTCGTAATGCGTGGCGAGCACGACGACCCCGTCCTTTTTGCCCGGAAAGCGCACGATGAAGTTGTGCATGAGCTGCGGCCCGGCGGGGGTGGAGGAGGTGAAGGTGTCCTCCTGCAACTGGTCTTTCGCGAAAAAGTCCCTGAGATACGCCTGCGCCTTGGCCAGCCCGGGGGAGCCGTTGAAGCGCGGCCCGGTGGCGTCCAGGAACTGCTTCGTGTAGCCGAATGCCTTTGCGCCGTTGAAGGCCGGCTGCGCGCCGAAAGCCGGCAGAGCGAACAGCAGGAGCAGCAGCAGCCTCACTTCGCCTCCTCGGCGACCCTGCGCCGGCGTGCCGGGTGGACCGCCGCGGAAACCCCGATGCTGACCAGGTACAGGATCAGCATCGGCGAAGCGAAGACGCACATGGTGATGATGTCCGGCGTGGGCGTAATGATTGCCGCGACCACGAAGATCAGCAGCACCGCGTAGCGAATGTTCTTCCACAGAAACTTCGGGCTCACCAGCCCGAACAGCGACAGGAACATGATCAGGATCGGCAGCTCGAAGGTGAGGCCCAGGCCCAGAATCACGGTAAGGAAGAGGCTGGTGTACTCGTTGATCTCGATCAGAGGCAGAAAGCGGCTGCTGTAGGAGAACAGGAAGTCGAGCGAGCCGGGAAAAACATAGCGGTACCCGAAAAACGATCCGGCGAAGAACAGGGAAACCGTGGCCAGCATAAACGGCCACACGTACTTTTTCTCGTTCTGGTAGAGCCCCGGCGAGATGAACAGCCAGATCTGGTAGAGCACGTACGGCGCGGCCAGCAGGGCCCCGGCCAGGAAGCTCAGCTTGAGGTACGCGTTGAAGCCGTCCACCGGGTTGTGAATGACCAGGCGCGTGTCCAGGTGGTGCTTCTGGAGCGCATAGGTGATGGGCTCCTGCATGAACGAGAAAATCCGCTCATGGAAGCCGTAGGCGACGAAGAACGCCAGCAGCAGCGCGACGATGACATGGATGAATCGCCTGCGGAGCTCGTTGAGGTGCTCCATCAGGCTCATGCCGGGCAGTTCGGCCCGGTCGGTGACGGCGGTGCGCGCCCGGTCGAGCGCGTTCCCTTCGAGCAGGTCAGCCACGGCGCGCGCCCGTTTCGTCGTATTCCCGCGCGTGATGGCCGTTTGCCGCCGGGGTGACGGCGGTCGTCGAGGTCTGGTCGGCGGGCGAGCCGTCCATCGGTGGGATCACGTCCACTCGCAGCAAGGGGTGGTCCTCGACCGGCACCTGCTCGCCGGTCGTCGCGGAGACCGCGAAAGGCACCGCTTCAGGCGAGGCGGCCGGCTCCGAAGGGGGCAGGATCCTGTTCTCGGGGGCGGGGAGCCCGGCTTCCTGCTTGCTGGCCTGCTCCTGCTGCTCGGAGGCGCGCATCTCCTCGCTGAACTGGAACTTGAAGTCGTTGGATGCCTTGCGGAACTCGCCCATCAGCTTGCCCAACTGCTGGCCCAGTTCCCCGGTCTTCTTGGGGCCGAGCAGCACCAGCGCCAGGATGAAGATGAAGATGGGGTCGGCAAGATGCATTGCCCACTGATGATAACTGACCGGCGATACCCGGGCCGCCCGCCCCGGATCGACCGCGAACGGTACACCCATTTCCATTCCCGCACAACCGCGTTATTCTCTCCGTAACAGAGCGCGGCCTGCATCGACCCGGTCCGGTTCGCATCTGTAGAAACGAGGCTGCAACATCCCCGTGGCTTGAGTTCGAAGCGAAGCCGCTGCAGCCGGGCACCAAAGGCTTTCAACATCCCCGTTTGCCCTACCGCCCGCTCCAAAACGGAGCCCGAGAGGCGAACTGAAGGCGGCACACCGGCATGAACGTTTTGACTGAAGCGGGCCCGACCGTCGACCCCGCGCGCGCGAGAGCCGAGGCCTGCGCTCTCGAAAACTCCCTCGTCCTGCCCGACACAGCCATGGACG
>CAXUEU010000132.1:0-8228 GCA_964250195.1 uncultured Acidobacteriaceae bacterium | reverse complement strand
CCACCGAGATCCAGAAAGTCGCGGTCCTGGCCACCCTGCCCGAGTACTGGGGACCTTTCAAGGGTGGCCCGTACAAGCCCGAGTACGAGCGCGAAACCGGCCTGCCTCGGGCGGAGGTCACCCGTCTGGGCCGTCAGCTGTGCGAGTACCCTGTCGGCTTCAACATCCACCCCAAGCTCCGGAAGCTACTCGAGCAGCGCGTGGAGATGGCGGACGGGCAGAGGCCGTTCGACTACGGCATGGCCGAGGCGGTCGCGCTGGCCTCGCTGCTGGAACGGGGGACCGCCGTGCGCCTGAGCGGGCAGGACTCCGAGCGCGGCACCTTCAACCATCGCCATTCGGTGCTGATCGACACGGAAACCGAGCGGACCTGGACCCCGCTCGAGCACGTCGCCGAAGACCAGGCCCGGTTCGAGGTCTACAACTCGGCGCTCAGCGAGGCCGGCGTGCTCGGCTTCGAGTACGGCTACAGCCGCGACTACCCGGAGACCCTGGTGCTGTGGGAGGCCCAGTTCGGCGACTTCGCCAACGGGGCGCAGATCGTCATTGACCAATTCATCTCCTCGGGCGAGGACAAGTGGGGGCTGCTCGCGCACGTGACCCTCCTGCTGCCGCACGGCTACGAGGGACAGGGGCCGGAGCACTCGAGCGCGCGCATGGAGCGTTACCTGCAGCTCGCCGCGCACGACAACATGCAGATTTGCCAGCCCTCGACCGCCGCGCAGTACTTCCACCTGCTGCGCCGCCAGATGCTGCGCCCGTGGCGCAAGCCGATGATCGTCTTCACGCCGAAGAGCATGCTGCGCCACCCGGACGCGCTCTCGACTCTCGAGGACCTGGGCCGTCCCTCGTTCCGGAACGTGCTGCCGGACTCCGCCGCGCAGAACGCGAAGCGGCTGCTGCTCTGCACCGGCAAGATCGGCCACGACCTCCGGGTCGAGCGCGAGAAGCGGGGCGTGAAAAACGTCGCGATCGTGATGCTGGAGCAGCTCTACCCGTGGCCCGAAGCCGAGCTTTCCGCCGCCTTCGAGCAGCACCCGTCGGCGCACGAGATCGTCTGGGTTCAGGAGGAGCCGGAGAACATGGGCGCGCTTTCCTTCGTGATGCCGCGCCTCCGCCGGCTCGTCCGCGACGGGCGCTCAGTGCTCTCGATCAAGCGTTCCGCCGCCGCCAGCCCGGCCACAGGCTCTGCTAAAGCGCACGAGATGGAGCAAAGGACGCTGGTGGATCTGGCGCTGTCGGTCGGGGAGTAAAAGTCGTTCTCGTGAGGTGAAGCGGCACGGTTTCTCCGGCGAAGAGCCGCGCCGGACACGTTTGTGCCTGATCGTTGAGACTAATTTTTTCAAGAATCCCAAGGGTTCAGGATTGACACATCAAGCCCTTCAAAATCCTTGATATTGCGCGTCACCATCGTAAGGTGATGGACCGAGGCGGTTGCTGCCAAGAACGTATCGATCTTCGAGCGGTCACGGCCGGCTCGGAAGTAAGCCCAGCGGTCTGCAATGCTTGCCGTCACATCCAGCATCCCCGCTCGATACTCTTCCTCGACACGATCTACCCAGCCGCTCAGGAGGTCCGGCTGTTCCGGGTTGCGAAAGGCCCGCCGGTACGCGCCATGGCGTAGTTCTCCCAAGGTCAATACGCTGATGAAAAGCTTTTCGCGGCGCATGGAACGGAAGAAGAGAAGTACCGGAAGAGCCGGGCGTGGCTTTGAAAGCTCAGAAAGGATGTTTGTGTCGAGAAGAAACCCGCTCACCCTCGGTTGGACTCGTCAAATAGCTCGTCGATCTCCTCTTGCCGTCTCCGGTCGAGTTCTCGCGAGGCGAGACGGCTTTGCTCCAACTCTTCCGCGAACCCTTCGATCTTCGGGATACTTAAAAGGTGCTCGATGAAGGATCGCTTCTTTTCGAGCAGGATCCGGTACTCTTCGGCGGAGATCACCACGGCTGCTTCTACGCCATGCCGAGTAATCGTCTGGGCTCCCTCTGTCTGTGCTTGGTTGACGACCTCGCTGAATTTCGCCTTCGCATCCTGCAACTGCCAAGTGGCCATGACTTCCTCTTCTAGTCAGAATAGTAAAAAATAGTCAGATCGTCTACTCCCCCCTCACTGCCCGTACGTCGCCGTTTCCCCGTTCTTCCTGAAGTAGTGCCGGTCCAGCAGTGCCTGCGACACCTGACGGGCCTGCGGGTTGAGCTGCAGGGTCACCCAGGCCATCTTCGCCACCGCTTCCAGAACCGCACCGTTGTGCGCCGCCTCCGACGGGCTCCGGCCCCAGCAGAATGGCGCGTGGCCGGCCACCAGCACCGCCGGGATCGCGTCCGGGTCCAGCGTCCGGAACCGCCGCGTGATCGCGAGGCCGGTGTTGTGGACATAGTCGCCTTTGATCTCGAACGGGGTCAGCTCGTCGGTCACGGGGATGGTCCCGTAAAAGTAGTCGGCGTGCGTGGTCCCGAGCGGCGGGATGGGCCGGGCCGCCTGCGCCCAGGCCGTCGCGTACTCGGAATGCGTGTGCACGACGCCGCCCGCGTTCCCGAACGCGCGGTAGAGCAGGATGTGCGTGCCCAGGTCCGAGCTCGGCTTCAGCGGGCCCTCGACCACCTCGCCGTCCAGGTCCGCGACCACCATTTGCTCGGCCCGCATGTCATCGTAGGGCACCCCGCTCGGCTTGATCACCACCAGCCCCTGCGCGCGGTCGATCCCGCTCGCGTTGCCCCAGGTGTGCGTTACCAGCCCGCGCCGCACCAATTCCAGATTGGCCGCCAGCACCTCGTGTTTCAGCTCGTCCAGCATCGTTGCCCTCCAGAGAATTACGGCAGCTGCGTCAGCGTCACCAGCACCGGCTGCTCCCACCGTACCGGCTCCGCGCCGGTGTTGCACAGGCGCACCGCGATGTGTGTTCCGTCGCCCTCGGCAGCGGCTGTCGCCGTCACCAGGGCGTGCGGGTTGGGTGCGAGGCTTGCCACGATGCCGCTGTCGGCCGCGGTGCTGAAACGAACTCCGCCGGTCTCGACTTCGCGGCTTTTGCAATCGCCCGCTTGCCCGCGCGGCGCGAGCAGGTTTACCTGCCAGTCGCGCACGACGAACCGGACGGAGGCGCTCAGGGCCGCAGCCTTTATTGGAGCACCCTCGATGCAGGCACGGCTCTCCGGCGAGGCCCCGCGAGCGCTCGTCCCATACCAGCAAGGCGCGTGCAGGGTCTGGTGCGCGATCGCCCCGTCCCGCATCACATCGGCCTCGTAAAAGCCCTCCTGCGGCGAGAAGCGCACGCCTGCCGAACGGTCCACCACATACGCGAGCGCGGTCGCCGGCTTAACCCCCGGCCAGCGCACCACCTGCACGTGTGTAGTCCCGTTGTCGTAGGTGGTCAGCGCCGTCGCCGTATCGCGGAACGCACGCAGGGGCAGGCTCATCGCGTCGATTTCGACGCCGGCATTGCCGGGGATCTTGACCCAGCCTTGCCCGTCCACTTCGGTTCCGCCGGTGTAGATGGAGTTGTCGACCAGGTGCAGCCCGAAGCTCGGGTGGACGTAGTCCTGCGTCGGGAAGGGCACCATGAACCCGTCCGGCACAAGCCCCGCGATCACATCCGCGCACAGCTCCGAGGGCGAGCTCGTCCACTGCCTCTGCTGCTCGGTATCGCTGCAGCCGGAGCGGTAGGGGCCGGAGTCGTCGGGGTCGATCGAGTTGATGTGGTTCTCCTCGATCCGCAGCACGCCGTAGCCGTTTGAGGGCGCCTGCTCGATCACGCTGCCCGCCGGCCAAGCGAATGCGGGCTTGCCCCGGCCGATCGCGTGCGCCTTGCCGTCGCCTGAAAACGAGCCCATTTCGACCATTTCCCGCGTCCCGCGCGTCAGGCCCGGCGCGGCGCGGCTGGGCTCCTTGCTCCCCGCCAGGTAATCCGCGGGAAAGATGCCGTAAGCCGTCACGTAGCTGTGGTGGCCGTTGATCCTCGCCTGCGCCGGGTCGTTGACGTACAGGGGCTGCCAGGCAGCGTCGTCGACCGGGAAGTCGAGCGCGCTTGTGCCGATCGGGGTCGTCAGGTGGCCCAATTCGCTCTTGCCCGGCGCGGCGATCGCGTGGTTGGTCCTGGGCTGCCTGCCCCAAGGGAAACCTTCGAAATACGTGTGGCTCACCGACGAAGTCGTCGGGGCCATGCGCAGGCCGCCGATCTCCGCCGTGCTCTTGATGGAGGAATTATTCCAATGGAGGTTGTCCCCGTCCAGGTACACCGCCGAGTGCGGGTCCGGCCGCCATACGCCGCTCTCGATGCGCTTGCCGCCCGGGCAGTTGACGCTGTAGCACCAGCCGCCTGTTTGCCCGCCTTCGAGCACATTGACGCGTTCGAAGTAGGTCTCGTTCGTGTCGCCCTCGACCACCACCGGCCAGCGCGCGTCGGCGATCTCCATGTCCTCGAAGTACCAGCGCTCGCTCGAGCCCTGGAGGTTGAGCGCGATCCCGCCGGTCCCGGCCAGCACGACGTGCCGCATCGACCCGGTGTTCGAGGAGTCGATCTCGATCAGGCCGCCCTCGGTGGCGTGTCCCTGCCCGGCGAAGGTCAAGCCCTCGATGGAGATGGGGCAGGGGCCGGGCTTGCCGCCGCACTCGGCCGCTTGCAGGTAGGTCAGGGTCGCCGCGCGCGGGCTCGCGTTGAGCAGGGTCGTGCTGGCCGGGCCGTCGCCTTGGATGCTGACGACCTTGGTCAGCGTCAGGGCCGAGGTGAAACCCTCGCCCGCGACCTTGTACACGCCGTGCGGGAAATAAAGGATGGGGTAGCCGCCGCCGGGGATCGCGGCACCTTGGGCGAAGACGGCCGCCGCCCGGATCGCGCAGGTGGAGTCCTGCTTGCCGTAAGGGTCCGCCGGGTTGGGGCAGCCCTGGCCGAAGCGCGCGTCGGTGACCCGCACCAGCGAAGCAGGCCCGCCTTGAGCGCGAACGCCCCCCGCGCCCAGGCCGGCAGCGAGCAGAAACAAAAAAGCCTCACGCATTGCCGTGAGACTACCACTTTGCCGGGATTCGGGAAGACTGGTGGCGGCGGATGGAATCGAACCATCGACCTACGGGTTATGAGTCCGTCGCTCTAACCATCTGAGCTACGCCGCCGCGCTTGATGCAGTATACAAGGCCTAATTGAGGCCCTTGGTACGCCCGAAGAGGTAGCCGAGCAGAAGGGTGACGATGGGCAGAGCCGTCTTTGTCACCGTCAGGTCGTACAGGTAGCTGACCGAGTCGCGCCAACCGTCTTAGGCAAACTTGTGCGCCTCGACGATGCCGCGAATTTGCTCCGCTGACAAGCCCGCGAGCGAGGGAAGAGCCGGGCGCTGGAGCACGAAATAGACGAGCATGGCCGTGCTGATTAAAAGGATCCAGCCACCCACCCAGGCGACGAAGACCACACCCCATCGCTCGAGGAAGGTGGGCGGGACGACATGGACATCGCCCGCCCCCGGCAGCACCTCGAGCGATTGCGGGACTCCTTGCGCTTCCATTCCGTCTCCTACGGGAGGATGATGCTGTTCAGGATCGTACCGTCTTCCTTGCTGATGGAGACACGCTTCTCCGACGTGTAGCTAGGCACCTGCGATTTCAGATAAGAATAAGTTTGAACCGCTTTCCGGATTACGTCGGCCTTGCTCCCGCCCTCGGCGAGTCGGGTGAGCACTTCGTCAAACTTGCTGTCCATATCGAGAGTCATGCGTGGCATAGCGATCTCCTTCACAAGTTCTGTTGTGGTTCTACTGCAATTCTACTGCATCATTACTGCAAATCTACTGCACGGGCAATGCGCGGTATCGTAGCCGTGAGGTCTTGTGTCCTTTGTCCCCCCGCATTCTCGGCGTCATCCCCGCCCGACTCGCCTCCACCCGCCTGCCCCGCAAGATGCTCCGCACCCTCGCGGGCGAGCCCATGCTGGCCTGGGTTTACCGCGCCGCCCGGGCCTGCCCCGTGCTCAACGAGGTCCTGATCGCCACCGACGCGCCGGAGATCATGCGGCTCGCCGAGCGGCTCGGCTTCCCCGCCGTTTTCACGCCCCAGTCCTGCCGGTCCGGCACCGATCGGGTCC
The DNA here is from genome assembly GCA_964250195.1 of uncultured Acidobacteriaceae bacterium. GTDB lineage: Bacteria > Acidobacteriota > Terriglobia > Terriglobales > Acidobacteriaceae > EB88. Next base: position 2,164 of record CAXUEU010000132.1, on the reverse strand, counting down.
ACGCCGTGGCCGAGAACGTCCGCGCCGACATCTACGTCAACCTCCAGGGCGACGAGCCCCTGCTCCAGCCCGCGCACGTCGAGGCGCTGCTCGCGCCCATGTTGGCCGACCCGTCGATCGGCGTCAGCACCCTGGCCACGCCCTGCTCGCCGGAGCTGTTCCGGTCTCCGCACGCGGTCAAGGTGGTGCGCGCGCTCGACGGGCGGGCGCTCTACTTCTCCCGGGCGCCTATCCCCTGCGACCGCGACCGCGCCGGCGCGCACACGCCGCTCAAGCACCTCGGCCTTTATGCCTTCCGCCGCGAGGCCCTCGACCGGTTCGTCAGCTTCCCCCAGAGCCCGCTCGAGGAGACGGAAAAGCTCGAACAGCTGCGCCTGCTCGAAAACGACATCCCCGTCCACGTCGCCCTCACCCCGCACGACACCCGCGGTGTGGACACGGAGGAGGACCTCCGGGCGGTCGAGGCTCTGCTGCTCGCCGGGCCTCCCTTTAGAATCACTTGATAGCCGGTCTCCTGCCGCGACGGATGGATCGGGATGCCGGTCACGAAACCCGCCGCTGCGATGCCGGGCTCACGCGCACAACGGGGGGATGATTTCGGGATGGACTTCGAACAGCTCCGCACCTTTATCGAGGTCAGCCGGCTCCGGTCGTTTTCCCGCGCGGCGGAGAAGCTCGGCGTCACCCAGCCGGCGGTCTCCGCGCAGATTCGCACGCTCGAGACCGAGGTGGGCGCGCGCCTGTTCGACCGCGACGGCGGCAAGGTCACCTTTACCGCCGCCGGCCGCGTTTTCGAGCCCTTCGCCGAGCACGTGCTCTCTTGCCACGCCCACATCGGCATCACCATCGCCGAGCTGCACCGTTCGCCGCGCGGCGAGGTCGCCATCAGCGCCAACGAGGCGACCAGCCTGTATATCCTGCCGGCCGTTTTCGCCGCGTTCAAAAAGCAGTACACCCGCGTCGCCTTGAAGATCGTCCGCGCCGACCGCAGCCATATTCTCGAGGACGTGATCAACCGCGAGGTCGACTTCGGCGTCGTGAGCCTGCCTGTCAAGGATGCGCGGCTCACCATCGAGAGCATCCACCGCGACGAGGTCGCGCTCGTGACCGGGCCCGCGCACCCGCTCGCCGGACGCGAAACCGTCGCCATCGCCGAGCTGCTGGAGCACCCCTTGCTCCTGCCTAAATCCGGACGCCAGCGCGAGCAGATCGACGACTTTTTCCGCGCGGAGGACGTGCATCCGCGCGTGGCCATGGAAGTGGAGTCGAGCGAGTTGCTCAAACGGCTCATCGGTGCCGGCTTGGGCATGGGCTTCCTGCCCCGCGCCGTGGTTGCCGGCGACGCGGCCCTGGGCACCCTGCACGTCTGCAATGTCGAGGGGCTCAGGCTCTCGCGCGAGCTGGCGCTGGTTTTTCTCAAGGAGAAGACGCTTTCCCGCGCGGCGCACGCGTTTCTCGAAATCGCGACCGGCCAGAACCGGATCGCGCCCGCCGCGCCGGTCAAGGCGGTGCGCGGGCGGTAAGTCTTCAGTCTGGCTTAAGGTAAGTGCCTCACAAAAGAGCACTTAGGAAAAGTTGCGCGAAACTACCTCAGACAAACGCGTGTTTCCTCCCTCGTAGTACGGAGGTCTAATATGCGCGGCACAAAGCAAATGGCAAAGTGGATGACGGGCGCGGCCTTTCTCGGCGCGCTCGCCCTGGCTGTTCCTCATCAAGCGCAAGCCCAGGTCTCGTTCGGGATCGCAGTCGGCGGTTACCCCGGACCCGTATACGGCTACGCGCAGCCTTACGTAAATCCGTATGCATACGGGCAGTACCGACAGCAGCGCTGGTACGAGCACGAGCAGCGGGAGCGCTGGGAGCGGGAGCGCGCCGAGGAGTTCCGCCGCGAGCAATGGCAGGCGGAGCGCTACCGCGAGCACGAGTGGCACGAGCACGACGGCTACCATGGCGACCACGACCGCCGCTGGTAAAGGGGAGAAGGGGGAAGGAGGGAGGGAGAAGGGTTGAGGGGTGAATGCCTGGCGACGGGCTGCTGAGAGGATTTGACCGGGGACTAGAAGCCCAAAATCAGGGTCATCCTGAGCGCAGCGAAGGACCTGCTTGTTGCGCGCTGCCGGAGAAAAGCAGGTCCTCCATCGCTTCGCTCCTCCCTCGCCCCCTC
>CAXUEU010000131.1:0-8245 GCA_964250195.1 uncultured Acidobacteriaceae bacterium | reverse complement strand
GCGGCGGTTCGAGCGGCGCGGGGACGAGGACGGGGTGCGGGTGCGGGTGGCCGCGCCCCGGTCACTGCTGGGCCGGTGGCGGCGGTTTCGGGCGGAGGCGGCTGAGATTTGAAAACCGCTGGACGTCCCTCCCGTTCGGGCGGCAGGTTCCGCAAAACCGTTTCCACGTCCCTCCTGCCGTGCACGATCAAGGCGATCCGTAGAACGGCAGGAGCCGGCTCATCTTCGTAGGGCAGCAGGTGTGCCGGAAATCCGAGGATCGGCAGTGTGCGCAGGCACGCAAAAGCAGGAACCCTCCAGCGCCGCAAGGCTCCGCGCTCCGGAAAAGCGCGCAGCGACAAGATGGCGCGCTCGACGGCACCTAACCACCGACGAGCTACGAATTCTCCGCTGTGCAAGCGATAGTAGTCGGCCTGTTCCAACATCGCGCTCGCGGCGGCCTCGCCAAGGATCAGTTCCATCAATGCTTTTCGAGTCGCCCGAGCGCAGCACGCAGGTGATTTTCAAGACCGCCCGCCTCCAGAACATCCCAGGAACCGGGATGTTGGGCGAGCGGAGAGCACCGGCAATGGCGGCCTCCGTCTCGGCGTCGTTGAACGTTTTGTCTAAATTCACAAGGGTTGGCGCATCGCTTGCCGCGTTTTCGGCAGTCATGGTTCGTAGCTGTCTGATTTCGCTCTCGCTCAAGCCGTGATGGATGTGCCACTCCCACAGGGCATTCCGGATCATCTCGGAAGGGGTCCGGTAGCCGCCGGACTCCATGTCGGCGGTGAGCAGGGCGAACTCCTCGGGGAGAGTTGAACTCCAACGGTGGTCGGCTCGGGCACGGGGGCATCACCTCTAGAGCCAGTACGGGGCGGCCCGCCGGGCCGGGCAAGCGTCTTCCGGAACGGGTCGCGTAGCCGGGCGCGGCTATGGTATCTATTAAGGAGCGCCCGGAGGCTTCCCCTCGTTTCAGCCCCCTGCGCTCCGTAGTCGCGGTTCGAGTCCGGGTTCGGCGGCAAACCTACCTTTTATGAGTTTGATCTTTCAGCAACTCGGTCAGTTGTTCCTCGGCTCCGTGCCGACCATGCTGTTGTTTCTGCTGCTGGTTTTCTGCTACACGCGGCTGGTGGACCGGCCCTTGCGGCGTACCCTGGCGGAGCGGCGCGAGCGTACCGTGGGCGCGCGGGAGAAAGCCGCCGCGGCGGTAGCGGACGCGGAAGCCCAGGCGCGGGAGTATGCCGAAAAGCTGCGGGCGGCCCGTGTGGAGCTGGCGCAGGGGCGCGAGAAGCAGATCGCGGTGTGGAATGCGGAACGGGACAAAGCCTTGCGCGAGGCGCGGGAAGCGGCGCAGGCGCGGGTGCGCGAGGCGCGGGCGGGTCTGGAAGCGGACGGCGTGCGTTCGCGGGCCGCGATGGATCCGGCGATCGACGCTTTGGCGGGGCAAATTCTGACCGCGGTGCTGCCGGGCGGCGCGGGGCTCGCCGCCGAAGGAGCGGGTCCCGCTCTATGAAGTTGATGAAGATGTTGCGTTTTGGATTGGCTTTGGCGGTGCTGGCGGCTCCGTTGCTGCACGCGCAGGGCCGCGACCGCGAGCCGATCACAAATGGTACGGCGCAGACCCGGATGGACGCGCCCGAGAAGAATTCAGAGCTCGAAACCTACACGCACTCGCCGATGGTGCAACGGATGGCGCGCGGCATGGGCGTGACCACCGGCCAGGCAGCGCGGTATTTCGAGGACTTCAACTCCGGCGTTCTGATTCTGGTGGTTCTCTACTACCTGCTTAAATTCGTTCCGGGCAAGCTCCGGGCCAGGCGCGCCGGGGTAGAGCGCGAGCTGCGCGAGGCGCGGGCGGCGACGGCGGACGCCGAACGGCGCTTGCGCGCGGTTCAGGCGCAGTTGGGCACGCTCGGCGGCGAGATCGAAGCGCTGCGGCGGCAGGCGTCCGAGGGTGCCGAGACCGAGCAGGCGCGCATGAAGGCGGCGCTCGAAGAGGAGAAGACCAGGATCGTGCATCAAGCGGGAGCGGAGATCGCGGCGGCACAGGCGAACGCGGAGCGCGGCCTGCGGCGGTTCGTCGCCGAGTTGGCGCTCGAACGCGCCTCGGCAAGGGTGGTTCTCTCGCCCGAAGGCGACCGCGCGGTGGTGGACGAATTCCTGCGCGATCTGGCACCCCAGATTCAGGGGCGCAACTGATGGCCGTCGCCTACGCCGCCCGGTATGCCCGGGCTTTGCTGGATGTATTGGAGTCGGCCCACATGGACGCGGAAGCCGTCGACCGCGAGCTCGGCGATTTTGAGTCCGCCTGGGAGAACGCGCCGCTCCGGAGCGTGTTTCTGGACCCCTCGATCCCGGCGGCGAAGAAGGTCGGGATCTTGGATAAGCTGAACGGGCAGCTGGGCATGGGCAAGACGGTCCGGAACTTCCTGGCCGTGGTGGTCGACCATGAGCGCATGGAGGGCTTCGCGGATATTCTCGGCGAGTTCCGGCGCATGGTGCGCGGGGACTTAGGGATAGACAAGGCGGAGTGGACCAGCGCGCGGGCGCTCGGCGAGGACGAGCGGCGGGCGGTCGAGGCGCGCATCCACGAGCTGACCGGCAGGCGTCTCCAGGCTTCGTTCAGCGAGGACCCGGCGCTGCTGGGTGGGGCGCGGCTCAGGATCGGGTCGACGATTTATGACGGAAGCGTGCGCGGGCGGTTGGAAGCGCTGCGCCAGCAACTCATCGAAAGCCGCTAGGCGGCCGGCGGGAACAGGAAACGACAGGGAAGAATGGCGAAGATCAACGCGGACGAGATTACGAGCCTCCTCAGGGAGGAGATCCGGAACTACGACAGCCGGATGCAGGTGGACGAGGTCGGCACGGTCATCTCCGTGGGCGACGGCATCGCGCGCGTGCACGGCCTGGACAAGGTCATGGCGGGCGAGATCGTGGAGTTTCCGCACGGCATCGAGGGCCTCGCCCTGGCGCTCGAGGAGGAGCAGGTCGGCGTGGTGCTGATGGGCGAGTCGGACCGGATTCGCGAGGGCGACGAGGTGAAGCGCTCCGGCCGGATCATGAGCGTGCCGGTCGGCGACGCGATGATCGGCCGCGTGGTGAACGCGCTGGGCGCGCCGATCGACGACAAGGGCCCGATCGAGACGACCGAAACCCTGGCCGTCGAGCGGCTGGCCCCCGGCGTGATCGACCGGCAGCCGGTCAAGGAGCCGATGTCGACCGGCATCAAGGCAATCGACGCGATGATCCCGATCGGCCGCGGCCAGCGCGAGCTGATCATCGGCGACCGGCAGACGGGCAAGACCGCGGTGGTCATCGACGCGATCATCAACAACGCCAAAAACGACCTGATCTGCATCTACTGCGCGATCGGGCAGAAGCGGTCCTCGATCGCGCAGGTCGTGCAAACGCTCACCGAAGCGGGCGCGATGGACTACACCATCATCGTGGCGGCCTCGGCGTCCGAGCCCGCGCCCCTGCTCTACCTGGCCCCGTTTGCCGCGACCGCGCTGGGCGAGTACTTCCGCGACAGCGGCAAGCACGCGCTGGTGATCTACGACGATCTTTCGAAGCACGCCGTCGCGTACCGCGAGTTGAGCTTGCTGCTGCGCCGCCCGCCGGGGCGCGAGGCCTACCCGGGCGACGTCTTTTACCTGCACTCCCGGCTTCTGGAGCGCTCGGCGAAGATGAGCAAAGCCAAGGGCGGCGGCTCGCTGACCGCGCTGCCGATCATCGAAACCCAGGCGGGCGACGTGTCCGCCTACATCCCGACCAATGTGATTTCCATCACCGACGGGCAGATCTTCCTCGAAACGGACCTGTTCAACTCGGGCATCCGGCCGGCGGTCAACGTGGGCCTGTCCGTCTCGCGCGTGGGCTTCTCGGCGGCGATCAAGGCGGTCAAGCAGGTCGGCTCGACGCTCAAGCTGGACCTGGCGCAGTATCGCGAGCTGGCGGCGTTCGCGCAGTTCGGCTCGGACCTGGACAAAGTGACGCAAAACCAGCTCAACCGGGGCAAGCGGCTCACCGAACTGCTCAAACAAGACCAGTTCCATCCGCTGAGCCCCGCGCACATGGTCGCGATTTTGTTCGCCGGAACCCAGGGACTGCTGGACGATGTCAAGGTCGAGGACATCCGGCAGTTCGAGGCCGGGTTCCATGACTATCTCGATGCCTCACAGCAGGCGCTGCTCAAGGACATCGGGGACAAGAAGGCGCTCGACGACGACATTCGCGGTCGTCTGAAGGCGGCGGTCGAGCAGTACAAGGGCGATTTTCTGGCGCAGCACGAGCAGGCCAGGGGCCGCGACGCGGTCGCGCCGCTGAGCGAGGACGAGCGAAAGCAGGCCGCGGGCAAGACCCCCGGCGGCTCCCAGCCCGGGGCGGCGACCACCGCCGGCGGCGGGGCCGGCAACGAGCAGGCTGCGGCGCAGACTCAGGGAGCCGCCCGCTAAATGGCGAACGTCCTCGATCTGCGGCGGCGCATCCGGAGCGTGAAGAACACGCGCCAGATCACCAAGGCCATGAAGATGGTGGCGGCGGCCAAGCTGCGGCGCGCCCAGGAGCGCATGACCAACGCCCGGCCTTATGCGGTCATGCTGGCCACTGTGCTGGCCTCGCTGCGGCGGAGGGTGGACGCGATCGACCCGGCGACCAACGAGCTGCGCAGTCCGCTGCTGGCCGCGCGGCCCGAAAAGACGGTCCTGCTGATCGTCGTCTCGGGCGACAAGGGGTTTGCCGGGGCATTCTCGACGAACATCGTGCGCGCGGGGACCAATTTCATCCGCGACACGAGGCAGGAGGACGGCGCGCGCAAGATCGATGTCGAGGCGATCGGACGCAAGGGCCGGGAGTTCTTCCGGCGGCGCTACCCGGCTGCCCAATTCGGGCAGGCACCGGAGGACGGCGCGCGCCCGGAACGGGTCCGCAAGGACGACATCGAGACCGTCGCGACGGAGTTCGCCTCCAAGATTTCGCTCGACCGTTTGGAGTATGAGGATGTGCGGCGGTTCGGCGAGGAGATCGCCGCGAGGTACGCGGCCGCCGAGGTGGACGCCGTCTACCTGGCCTACAACTCGTTCCAGTCGGTGATCTCGCAAAAGGTTGTCGTGGAGCGGGTCCTGCCGCTGGTCGCGGCCAAGGGCGGCGGGATCGAGGATCCGCGGGTCGCGCGGTCCGAGGAGCCGTCGGCCGAGGAGAAGCGCCGGATCGGCGAGGCGGCGCTGACCGCCGGGCTGACCCTGCGGGACGAAGAGCAGGAAGCGATTCGCGCGCAGTATGACGATGAGTCGAAGCGGTTCGGCACGGCGGAGGTGGACTACACCTACGACCAACCGGCGGACGAGGTGTACTCGGTCCTGCTGCCGCGGTTCGTGTCGTCTTTGCTGTACCACGCAATGCTGGAGTCGATCGCGAGCGAGCACGCGGCCCGCATGACGGCAATGGACGCGGCGACCGGCAACGCATCGGAGATGATCGACTCGCTGACCCTGACCATGAACCGGGTCCGGCAGGCGGCGATCACCAAGGAAATCATCGAGATCGTGAGCGGGGCGGCGGCGGTTTAGGCACGCCTCGCTACAAGGACGGGTTATGACGGAAGCAATGGAACAGGCAATCGACACAGGTGCCTCGCACTACGGCGAGCAGGGGCAGAACGCCGCGCGGACCGAGCAGAATATCGGCCACGTGGTCCAGATCTCCGGGCCCGCGGTGGACGTGCAGTTTGACGAGAAGCGGATGCCGGGCATCTTCCAGGCCCTGCGCGTGACGAGCGAGGGCTTCAACGTCCCGCTCCCGACCAACGTGATCCTCGAAGTCCAGCAGCATATCGGCGACGGGCGCGTGCGCTGTGTCGCGATGGAGGCGACCGAGGGCATGGTGCGCGGCATGAAGGTCATCGATACCGGCGCGCCGATCATGATGCCGGTGGGCCGGCCGACGCTGGGCCGGATCATGAACGTGATCGGGCAGCCCGTGGATGAGCTCGGCCCGATCGTCGGGGCGAAGTACCTGCCGATTCACAGACAGGCCCCGAGCTTTGAAGAACAGTCGACGCAGGAGGAGATGTTCGAGACCGGCGTCAAGGTCATCGACCTGGTGCAGCCGTTCGTCAAGGGCGGCAAGATCGGCCTGTTCGGCGGCGCGGGCGTGGGCAAGACGGTCATCATCCAGGAGCTGATCAACAACGTCGCGACCAAGCACGGCGGGTTCTCGGTCTTCGCAGGGGTGGGCGAGCGCACCCGCGAGGGCAACGATCTGTGGCTGGAGTTCCAGGAAGCGGGCGTAATCGACCTCAACGACCTGCCGAAGTCCAAGGCCGCGCTCATCTACGGCCAGATGACCGAGCCGCCCGGCGCGCGTTTGCGCGTCGCGCTTTCCGCCCTCACCATCGCGGAGAGCTTCCGCGACGAAGAAGGCGCGGACACCCTGCTGTTCATCGACAACATCTTTCGGTTCACGCAGGCGGGGTCCGAGGTTTCGACGCTGCTGGGCCGCATGCCGTCGGCCGTCGGCTACCAGCCCAATCTCTCGACCGAGATGGGCGAGCTGCAGGAGCGCATCACCTCGACCAAGAAAGGCTCCGTAACCTCGGTCCAAGCGGTCTACGTGCCGGCCGACGACTACACCGACCCGGCCCCGGCGACCACCTTCGCCCACCTCGACGCGACCACGGTGCTTTCGCGGCCGCTCTCCGAGTTGGGCATCTATCCGGCGGTCGACCCGCTCGCGTCCTCCTCGCGCATCCTTTCGCCGCGCATCGTCGGGCAGGAGCACTACGACGTCGCGCAGGGGGTCAAGCGGATCCTCCAGCGCTACAAGGATCTGCAGGACATCATCGCCATCCTCGGCATCGACGAGCTCTCGGAAGAGGACCGGCTCACGGTGTCCCGCGCGCGGAAAGTCCAGAAGTTCCTGTCGCAACCGTTCCACGTGGCCGAGCAGTTTACGGGCATTCCGGGCTCGTACTGCAAGATCGCGGACACGGTGCGGTCCTTCAAGGAGATCATCGAGGGCAAGCACGACGATGTGCCGGAGCAAGCCTTTTATCTGAAGGGCGCGATCGAGGACGTGCTGGAAGCGGCCGAGAAGCTGAAGGGGCAGAAGTAAGTGGCTGAGTCTTTCGACGGCTCGAAGCTCAAGGTCCGGGTGGTGACGCCGGAGCGCATCCTGGTCGACACGGATGCGGCTTCGGTGGCAATGCCGGGCCTCTCCGGGGTGCTTGAAGTGATGCCCGGCGCGGCCCCGCTGATGACGGCCATCGGCGCGGGGCCTCTGCGCTTGACCGGGGCGGGCAGGGGCGAGGAAACCTATATCGTCGCGCGCGGCTTTGCCGAGGTTCTCCCGGACCGGGTCACGGTGCTGGTCGAGTATGCGGAAACCCCGGACGCCGTGGACAAAGCCGCAGCCGAGCGGGAGCTGGGCGACGGACAAAAGCAGAAAGCCGATGCCGGCGACGACCCGCGCAAGTACGAAGCCGCGCGCCTGTTGGTGCTGGAAGCGGAAGCCAAGCTGGGGCGGGCCGAGGCGTAAACGCACCCTTCCTCGCGTTCGCCCGGTATACTGGCCCGGCGAAGCGCCGGAGGCCGTCCATGCGGGTGTTTCTTCTTTCCTTGTTTGTAAGCGCACCCATGTGGGCGCAGAGCGGCGCGCCCGCGAAAACCGCGCCGGCCGGTACCATCGCGGGTCATGTCTTCTACGCAGACACGAACGGTCCGGCGCGGCTGGCGCAGGTGCTGGTCGAGCTGGCGGAGGCGATCGACGGCTTCACCCCGGGCGCGAATAAGTCCGTCAGCGCCCACTTCACCGGGGTGCAGACGATGCCGGACGGGTCGTTCACCGTGCCGCACGTCGCGCCGGGAACGTACTACGTGTATGCCTCGGCGCCGAGATACCTGTCGCCGCTTGCGAAGCTCGGTATCACGGACAGCGAACTCAACAGTCCGGACAAGGCCGTCAAGGAGGCGATCGCGCGGACGATTCCGCGCGTGACGGTCTCCGCCGACCGCGTCGTCTCGGCCGACCTGACGCTGGAGCGGGGCGCGGCTGTGAGCGGGACGGTGCTGTACGACGACGGGGTCGAGGGCGAGGTGCAGGGGCTCGCCGTGCCGGTGCCGGAGAAGAAGGGCGGGGCGAAAGCCGGGGAGTGAGTTCCGTTTCGGGAAGCGGTTCCGAAACGGAACGCGGCGGCTCGCGGCGGCGGATTGCCCGGCTCCCGGAGCAGGCCCGCGCGTGTAGAGTGAGTCCGTGACCGATTGGGGGG
>CAXUEU010000130.1:0-8267 GCA_964250195.1 uncultured Acidobacteriaceae bacterium | reverse complement strand
ATGATGAAGCCCGAAGCGGGGGCGGGCACCTTGACCGTCTCCCCCGGGTGCTTCGGGTCCACGCCCAGCACGTGCAGCTGCTGCTCGGCCGCCTTCAGGTCGGCGATGTTGTCGTCCTCCGCATCCTGAGCGATGTCGAGCTGGCTCTTCGCGATCGCGCCCTTGTCGTAGAGCAGCTTCGCCCGGTCCAGCTGCGTCCGGGTCAGCCGTTCGTCGTTCACCGCCTTCAGGTAATTGTCGAACGCGCCGGTCACGTCCGTGCTCTGCACCTCCAGCACCAGCTGGCCCTTGCGGACGTAGTCGCCCAGGCGCACATGCGTGGCAACCACCCGCCCGTTCGCGAGCGAAATCACCGGGATCTCGCGCGATGGGTCCGGCTGAATCTGCCCGGTCACGTTCAGGGCCGAGGCGGCCCGGTAGTCCGCTGCCGCGACGGTCGGGAACCGGTCCGGCCGGTCGATCCGCACCAGCCCGGAGTCGCCCGCGAGAATCACCGCCTTGGCCTCCGGCGGCGCTTCCACGGAAGGGTCATGCGCCGCTCCCCGGCAGCCGCCCATGGTAAGCGCGACGGGGCCGAGCAGAGCCAAGGCGAGCGTAACCCGGGCTGACAGCTGGGTTGGACGGCGTGCGAAACGGCGGATGGGGATCGCTCCTTCTTGCCCGGCATGGGCGGATTTCTCGCCTGATTCTAGCCTGCCGCTGAAATGCGGCCCGGCATATCTTTCGGTGTGGGCCGCGCTCGCCCGCTCACGTCTAAGTCTCTCCCGCCCCCGCGTAAGTTTCCGTAAAGAATGCATAAGAATCCGCAAACCGGGAATCTTTCAGCCAACCCCCGCCTTCGCATCCCGGTCGGTTCCATACTGGAAGAGCGTCCCTCCTTCCATGGCTGCCTCATCCATCACCGCACCATTTACCCCCAGCGCCCTGACCCGGGCTGCCCGGCGCGCGCCGTTTCCGATTCTCCTCCAGGCCGCCGCGATCCTTGCCGCCGTCGCGCTGCTCGATGTGCTGGTCGCCGACGAAGTCCCCTTCGCCTGGCTTTACGTGGCCCCCATGGCCCTGGCCGCCACCGTGCTGCCGCGCATTCCGCTGCTTCTGCTGGCCGCGGTCTGCACCACCCTGGCCGAGTGCTTCGACGGCTACGAGTGGAACTGGAGCGCCGGGGCACCCCGCGATGCGCTCTATTTCACCTCCTTCGCCGGGGCGGGCTTGTTCGTCTACGGGGTCGTGCACGCCCGGGCCGCCGCGGCCGAGCACCTCCGCGTACTCGAGGAGCAGATGCACGCCCGGGAGGATGCCGAGGAGCAGCTTCGCGTCCTGGTCGAGCAAAGCCCCGTCGCCGTCTTCACCGCCGACTCCACCGGCTGCGTCCTGCTGGCCAACGAAGCCGCGGACCGCCTCTTCGCCCTCGACCCCGGCGCGCTCGCGGGGCGGTCCTTCGCGCCCTTCCTGCCGCCCCTGCTTCAGCTGCCCGCGCTCCAGCCTCCGCCGCCCGGCGGGCGTGTCTTTCACACCGCCATGCAATGCCGCGGCCACCGCGCCAACGGCGAAATCTTCCAGGCCGATGTCTGGTTCTCCACCTACGGCACCACCACCGGGCCCCGCCTGGCCGTGTTCGTCGCGGACTCCTCCGAGGACCTGCGCGACCGCGAGGAAGCCGGCCTCCACCAACTGCTCACAGGCTCCCGCATCCTGGTCGGCGCCGTCTCCCACGAGGTTCGCAACGTCTGCGCCGCCATCGCCGTGGTGCATGAAAACCTCCGGCGGGCGGGCACCCTCTCCGGCGACAAGGACTTCAAAGCCCTCGGCACTCTCGTCCTCGCCCTCGAGCGCATCGCTTCCGTCGAGCTCCGCGAAACCTCCAATCAGATGGCCGCCATCGACCTCGGCTCGCTGTTGGAGGAGTTCCAAATCATCATTGCCCCCGCCCTGCGCGAAGACGAGATCGAGCTCGCCTGGCATCTGCCTCCGGCGCTGCCTGCCGTCTGGGCCGACCGGCAAAGCCTTCTCCAGGTCCTGCTCAACCTGGTGCGGAACAGCCGCCGCGCCCTTGAGGACGCTCCCGGCCCCCGCCGCATCGCGCTCGAGGTCGAGCTCGCCGAGGCCCGCGTGCGCGTCCTTGTGCGCGACACCGGCTGCGGCGTGCAACACCCCGAGTCGCTCTTCCACCCTTTCCAGCAGCAGGCTCACGCCGCCGGCCTCGGCCTCTATCTCTCGCGCGCGCTCATGCGCTCCTTCGGCGGAGACCTCTATCACCGCCCTTCCGCCATCGGTGCCGTCTTCGCCGCCGAGCTCACCCCCGCCGCACGCAAGGAGCGCCTGCAATGACCGAACCGACCGAACCGAACCGACCGATTCACCCGATCCGCATCCTCCTGCTCGATGACCACGTCCTGTTCCGCGAGGGCCTCAGCCGCCTCCTGGCCGAGGAGCCCGGCTTCCTCATCGCCGCCCAGTGCTCCTCCGGCGACGAGGCCCTCCAGGCGCTCGAAGCCGGCCTCCAAGCCGATCTCATCCTGCTCGACTTCGACCTCGGCGAGCAGACCGGGTTCGCGTTTCTCACCCGCGCCCGCGCCGCCGGCTACCGGGGCCAGGTCCTCATGGTCACCGCCGGCATGGCCCCGTCGGATACCGTCAAGGCCCTCGACGCCGGCGCGTCCGGCCTGTTCCTCAAGCATGCCCCGCCTCGCGACCTCATTCAAGCCATCCACGCCGCCATGCGCGGCGAAGCGCTCCTGTCCTCCTCCGCCATGGCCTCCCTGTTCGAGGCCGCCCGCCTGGAGGAAGCGCGCCGCGGCCCCCCGCTCCAGCTTACCGACCGCGAACGCGCCGTGCTCCGCGGCGTCTTCGCCGGGCTGGCCAACAAGGAGATCGGGGCCAAGCTCGACATCTCCGAGGGCTATGTCAAAGCCGTGCTCCAGCAGCTCTTCGGCAAGACCGGCGTCCGAACCCGCGCGCAGCTGGTCCGTATCGCGCTCGAACACAACTTCCACATGCCCCTCGAAGAGGACCGGCCCCGCCCCGCGAAGGTGGAAGCCAAACTGTAAACGAATCCGAAAGATAGCCGCGACGCCCGTCGCCCATCCGGGGTAAAATCGGGGTTTGCCGCATCGGGGAAGGCCGCCCGCGTCCCGTCCACCCGCTTGCCGGGTGTGCAAGCGGTAAAAACGAGGACTATGCCCGAACCGTCCGAATCCGTCCAGGAAACCATCCAGGACCGCGTTTTGCGCGTCATCGCCACCACCAAGCGCATGCCGCTCGATTCCGTGCGTCCGGACAGCACCTTTGAATCGCTCGGCATCGACTCGCTCGACCGTCTCAACATCCTCTTCGACCTCGAAAGCGAGTTCGACATCGAGATCGATGATGAAGATGCCAAGCAGGTCACCGGCATTCCGCAAATGGTTGAAGGCATCGCGCTGGTCCTGCGGGCCAAGGATGCAGGCGAGCCCGCGCCGCACTTCCCGCGTTCCGCCTCCCTCCCCGACCTCGCCGGGGACACGAAAGCAGGCCGCTAGCTTGGCTGCGCCCCATCGAGTCGTCGTCACCGGGGTGGGCGTCATCAGCGCCCTCGGGCACGACAGCGAAAACTTCTGGAACTCCCTGATGAAAGGCCGGAGCGGCATCGCCCCCATTCAGCCGTCCATCCAGCGCATCGCTACCGCCCCGCTTCGCATCCTCAACGCCGCCGAAGTCTCCGGCTACGAAGCGGATAAGTTCTTCGAGGCCAAGGAGCTATCCTTTATGGATCGCTTTGCCCAGTTCGCGGTGCTCCCCGCGCAAGAGGCCATCCGGCAGTCGGGCATCGAGTGGACCCCGGAGCTGCGCGAGCGCGCCGCCGTGGTCACCGGCTCCTGCATGGGCGGCCGCGGTGCCGAGGAGGCAGGCTACTGGGAGCTGTTCCATAACCACCGCACCCGCGTGCACCCGCTCACCATCCCGCTCGGCATGAGCAATGCGGGGGCGAGTCACATTTCCATGCGCTGGGCGCTCCAGGGCCCGGCCTACACCGTCTCCACCGCCTGCGCCTCCTCCACGCACGCCATCGGCCAAGCCTTCCACCTGGTGCGGTCCGGCGCGGCCCCGGCCGCGGTCGCCGGCGGCAGCGAGGCCCCGCTCTTCCTTGGCGGCATGAAGGCCTGGGAGGCCATGCGCGTGGTCAGCAAGGACACCTGCCGCCCCTTCTCCGCGGACCGCGGCGGCCTGATCATCGGCGAGGGCGGGGCCATGCTGGTGCTGGAGCCGCTCGAGGCGGCCCTGGCCCGCGGCGCGCGGCCACTGGCCGAGATCGTCGGCTTCGGCGCGACCTCCGACGCCGGTCACATCACCCAGCCGACCGCCGGCGGCCCCGCCCGCGCCATGCGCCAGGCGCTCGCCGACGCCGGGCTCAGCCCCGGGCAGATCGGTTACATCAACGCCCACGGCACCGCGACCGAGGCCAACGACCGCATCGAGACCGAAGCCATTCGCCTGGTCTTCGGCGCCCACGCCGACCGGCTCGCCGTCTCCTCGACCAAATCCATGCACGGCCACACCCTGGGCGCGGCCGGCGCGGTCGAGGCCGTCGCCACCGTGCTGACCCTGGCGCGCGGCCACCTGCCTCCTACCGCCAACTACACCACCCCGGACCCCGCCTGCGACCTCGACATCGTCCCCAACCATGCGAGGCCCGGGCAGGTCGAGGCTGCCCTGTCGAACTCCTTCGCCTTCGGCGGGCTGAATGCCGTTTTGGCGTTCAAGGCCTGGAACTAGCAAGCAGCGGAGCCACCGACCGCTCCACCCCCTCCTCCAACCCCACCCGGGGCGACCAATTGAGCTGCTCGCGGGCCTTCGCCGTCGCGTACTGCTGGTCGCGCCCCAGGATGTATACCGCGTGGCGGGTCAAGAGGGGCCGCCCGCGCAGCCCGGTCTTGTGCGGTAGCTCGCTCGCACGCGCCAGGGCCATTGCCGCGCCGAACGGCAGCCGGAGCCACGGCTCCGGCGACCCGAGCGCACGGGCCAGCGCCGCCGCATACGCCCTCCAGGTCACCCCGTCCACCGAGCTCAGGTTGTACGCCTCGCCCCGGGCGAACGGCTCCTCCGCCGCCCGCACCATCGCGCGACACACGTCGTCCACGTACACGAATCCCCCGCGCGCGCGGCCCCCGTCCACCAGCAGCATCAGCCTTTGGCGCAGCAGCGCCGCGATGTCCGTGACGAATGCCTTGCCGCCCGGCCCGTAGATGCTCGCCGGGCGCACCACGGTCACCGGCAGGCCCTGCGCCGCGGCGGCCCACACGGCCTCTTCGCCCTCGCACTTCGTCGCGTTGTAGGGAAGGCCCACCCGGCGGCGCTCCGTTTGCTCGTCCCCGGCTGCCCGCGGGTAGCCGTACACATCCGTGGTGCTCACATGGAGAAATCGCTGGAGCCGGCTGCCATGCTTGCGGGTCAGGTGGAGCAGTGTGCGCAGGTGGTCCACGTTGCCCGCGCGAAACGCCCGCGCGGAAGCCCAGTCCGTCGAACAGCCCGCGCAGTGGAAGATGTGCGTTGCCTGCCCGAGCGCGTCCGCAGCGGCATATGCCCCGTTCGTCTGATGCAAGTTTGCCTGATCCAAATCGGCCCGATGGACGCGCACACCAGGCCGGTTCGGCAGCACGGACCCCGTGCGGGCCAGCACCGCGACTTCCGCCCCCTGCGCCTGGAGAATGTCGATGAGCCGGCCCCCAAGGAACCCCGAGCCGCCGGTCACCAGGGCCCGCAAGGCTCAGGCCTCGCGCAGGGAGGAGAACACATCGAGCGCGTAGCTCAGCTGCGACTCCGTATGGGCCGCCGTCACGCACAACCGCAGACGCGACGAGCCCTGGGCCACCGCCGGGAACATCACCGGCGAGGTCAGGATGCCGTGGTTGCGCAGCGCCCGCGCGAACAGGGCCGTGCGCGTGTCGTCATACAGCATCAGCGGAATCACCGCCGTCTCCGACAGCCCCGTATCGAAGCCCAGGCTCTTGAGTCCTCCGCGCAGAAACTCGCCGTTGGCGCGGATGCGGTCCACCCGCTCCGGCTCTTGCTCCACGATGCGGATCGCTTCCCGCACAGCCGCCGCGGCAGGAGCGGGCATCGCGCCCGAGAAGATAAACGGAGCCGACGCGTGCTGGAGGAAGATCATCAACTCGCGCGAGCCGGCGACAAAGCCGCCTCCCGAGGGGATCGCCTTGGCCAGCGAGCCGGTCCAGATGTCGACCTCGCTCGTGTCCACGCCGAAATGCTCGTCCGTGCCGCGTCCGCCCGCGCCCAGAACCCCGGTCGCGTGCGACTCGTCCATCAGCAGGTAGCAGCCGAACTCCCGCTTGATCGCGATCAGCTCGGGCAGGATGCAGATGTCCCCGTCCATCGAAAACACGCCGTCCGAAATGATGAGCGTCCGGTTCGCTTGCGGGCCGTTCTTGATTTCGTTGCGGAGCGACTCCGCGTTGTTGTGCTCGAACCGCTGCACCTGCACCCCGGCCAGGCGGCAGGCGTCCATCAGGCTCCGGTGCGAGAACGAGTCCGCGATCACCCGGTCCGCCGGGCCGAACAACGAGGAGATCACCGCGAGGTTGGCGACATAGCCGGAGGTAAACAAGAGCGCCGCCTCGGTCCCCTTAAACGCCGCGAGCCCCCGTTCGGTCTCATGGTGCAGGTCGAGCGTCCCGGTCAGCAGACGGACGCCGCCGGTGCCCGTGCCGTAGCGCCGGATCGCTTCGATCGAGGCCGCGTCGATGCGCGGATCACCGATCAGCCCCAGGTAGTCGTAGCTCGAGAGCATCAGCATCTCGTGCCCGTCGGTCTCGACGCAGGGGCCGGATTTGCGCGACAGCGGGGCTTGGAACGGATACGCGTCGACCGAGCAGGCCAGCGCCGCGGACTCGAACAGGCGCCGGGCCCGCGCGTCCAGCAGGTCGTGCTTCTTGAAGCTCCACGTCCGGCCCTCGGCGAAGTAGCCGTCGAAGATCTCGCCCGAGGACGAGCGGAAGTGCCTGGAAGCGCCGGTGGAAGCGCCGGTGGACTCCCCGGCCATTTCGTCGGTCGAATCTTGGGCGGGTACAAGCGTGTTTGCGGTCGTGGTCATTCGGGCACTCGGGGGTGGAGCTGGTTTTGGGCAAGTCTAGCCGATGCGGCGCGCGAAGGGAAGCTCCGGCGTTCGCGCGGTAACCGAAACTACTCCCAGACCTCCCGGTATATCCGCTCGATCTGCTCCGCCGACGCGAGCCGCGGGTTGTTCGCCGGCGAGCCCGAGGCCAGCGCTTGCGCGGCCATCTCCGGGATCAGCGCATGGTAGCGCCCGCGGTCAATCCCGTAGAGGCGCGGCGAGGGCACGCCGAGCTCCCCGTTGCGCGTGTACAGGCACGCCACCAGCGCCCCCGCCGACTCCTCGTCCCCGCTCGCGGTTCTCGCCATCCCCATCGCGCGCGCGCACTCCGCGTAGCGGCTCATCGCACTCTCCACCGAGAACGCCGTCACCGCCGGCAGAAGCATCGCGTTCGAGAGCCCGTGCGGCACATGAAAGTGCGCCCCGATCGGCCGGCTCATCCCGTGCACCAGCGCCACGCTCGCGTTCGAGAACGCCATGCCCGCCTGCGTGGCTGCCAGCATCATTCGCTCGCGGGCTTCGCGGTTCCCGGGCTCGCGGAAGCACCGCGGCAGATCCCTCCAAATCGTCCGCATTGCCGCCAGCGCCAGCGCGTCTGAAAACGGGTTCGCCCTGCGGCTCACGAAGGCCTCGATCGCGTGCGTGAGCGAGTCGGTCCCGGTATCCGCTGTCAGGCGCGCCGGCATCGAGAGCGTCAGCTCGTAATCCACCACCGCCGCCGCCGGCAGCAGGCTGTCCCCGGCCACCAGCATCTTTTCGTCCGTTTCCACGTCCGTAATCACCGTGAACCGCGTCACCTCGGAACCGGTACCCGCCGTGGTCGGCACCGCCACGTGCCGCGGTCCGGGCTTGGCCGGCGCGTGCGGGGCCTTGTAGTCGCGCACCCTTCCGCCGTTCGCCGCCAGCATTCCGATGGCTTTGGCCGTGTCGATCGGGCTGCCCCCGCCCAGGCTCACCAGGCTGTCGTGCCGGCCGGCCAGGAAAAGCTGAACACCCTGCTCCACCACCGCCGTGGTCGGGTCGGGCAGCGTCTCGTGGAACAGCCCGCACGCGAGCCCCGCCGCCCGGATCTGCTCCCGCAGCCTCGGCGCGAGCCCGGTTTTCACCATATACGGGTCGGTTACCAGCAGCGGCCGCGCGCACCCCAGCTCCGCGAGCA
>CAXUEU010000129.1:0-8421 GCA_964250195.1 uncultured Acidobacteriaceae bacterium | reverse complement strand
CTGGTCAACGACGCCCCGCCCCCCGACGTGAACACCCCGCCCGAGGAGTTCCTGGCCTCCGTGCTCGATGGGCTGCACCTGTTCCAGGGCGTCACCGACACCACGATGAGCCACGGCGAGGGCTGGCTGTTCATCCAGATCGGCCGCTCCGTCGAGCGCGCCTCGTCCATCGCCTCCCTGCTCTCGGTCTACGAGCTGGCACATACCGACGGCCCGGTCGGGTCGCACCAGTTCCTGGAGTGGGTCGGCCTCCTGCGCTCCTGCACCGCCTTCGAGGCCTACTGCAACGTCTACACCGCCGACCTCACCGAGTCGCAGATTCTTGAGTTCCTGCTCCTCAACAAGGACTTTCCTCACGCCGTCCGCTACTCCGTCGACCGCCTGCGCGAGGCCCTGGCCGCGCTGGAGCAGGAGTCCGGGCGCCTGGCCCCGCAGGAGCTCGTTCGCGTGGCCGGCCGCCTTGAGGCCGCGCTGCGCTTCGTCGAGATCGCCGACGTGCTCGAACGCGGCGTCGGCGAATACCTGCAGATGATCCTCGCCGAGTGCCGCCACATTCACACGCTGCTTTACCGCGACTACATTCACTACTCCGTGCAAACGGCTTTGGCGATGTAGGTAAATACCGTAAACTGAGCGCGAGGTCCATCATGGAACTACTGATTCCCGCTCCTTCTGCGCTTGCGCCGCGAAGCCTGCGGTTCCATCCACCCTTGAATGATGATGAGCTGCTGCGTTTTTGCGAACGGAACGAGTTCTTCCGGATTGAGCGTACGCGCGAGGGAGTGATCGAGATTATGACGCCGGTCGTCTCGGGAGGCGGAAAAGGAAACGCCAACGTTTCCGGGCAGCTTTTTAAATGGTGGGAACAACACCAGCGCGGGGAAGTGTTCGATTCCAGCACCGGATTTACGCTTCCCGACGGATCCATGTTGAGCCCTGACGCCTCGTACCTGACGGCTGAAGCATACGCCTCTGTTCCTGAGTCGGAGTGGGATCGCTTCGCACACGTCTGCCCGAACTTCGTCATCGAGATTATGTCGAAAACTGACACGCTTTCCCGGTCGAAGCGCAAGATGTCGCGGTGGTTGGAGAATGGCGTGGAGTTGGGATGGCTATTGCAGCCGAGCAAGCGGCGCGTGCTTGTCTATAAGAGCGCTTTGGCTGACCCTGGGGAAATATATACTGATTCCATTGACGGTATAGGGCCGGTAGAAGGTTTTCATCTGAACCTGCTGGAGGTCTGGAAGCGCTATCGCATAGGCTCTTCCTCAAGCCGATGAAGTTCTACTCCGTCCGCCACCTCACTAAGTTCCTCTACTCCACCCCCGTCAGCGAGTCCGTGATGGAGACCCGCATGCACCCGCGCTCGGACTCGAACCAGCGCTGCCTCTCCTTCCAGCTCTCCGTCTCCCCCCGCTGCCGCGTGTTTTCCTACCGCGACCATCTCGGCAACAACGTACAGCACTTCAACATCCCCGGCGAGCACGCCCAGCTGGTCATCGTCGCCGAATCGCTCATCGAGCAGCAGGCGCTCTCCTTCGTCCCGCACTTCCTCGCACCTTCCGCATGGGAGGAGCTCGATGCGCTGGTCGCCGAGGGCGACTACTGGGAGATGCTGCTTCCGAGCGAGTTCGCCGCGCCCACGCCCGCGCTTCTGGAGCTTGCGAAAAAGCTGGACGTGCGCCGTCGCGACGACCCCCTCATGCTCGTCCGCGAGCTTAACGGCCGGCTCTACGATTACTTCAGCTACAAGCCGCGGTCCACGCGCGTCGACTCGCCCATCGACGAGGCCATCGCTTCGCGCGAAGGCGTCTGCCAGGATTTCGCCCACACCATGATCGCGCTCGTCCGCACCCTGCGTATCCCCTGCCGCTATGTCTCAGGCTACCTCTACCAGCGGCCCGCGGACCTCCGCAACGGCCACGACCGCTCGCTCCCCGACGCCACCCATGCCTGGGTCGAAGCGTTTCTGCCGCATCTCGGCTGGGTCGGCTTCGACCCCACGAACGACGCCCTGGCCCACGAGCGCCACATTCGCACCGCCCTCGGCCGCGACTACGCGGACGTGCCCCCTACGCATGGCCTCTACCGCGGCCGTACCACCTCCGATCTCTACGTCGCGGTCAAGGTGGACGCCTTCGACGAACCCCCCGCACTCGACCGCGACCTTCCCATCCCCGAAGACTGGTCGGTCATGGTCGAGAAAGCCCAGGCCCCGCCCCCTCAAGCCTCGCCCCTGCTCGAAATCCAGCAGCGCCAGCAGCAGCAGTAAAGCGGCACGGGTTCTTCACCTAGTTACACCCAAAGCCTTGGCAGCCTCGATTGCAGTTTCACTTCTGGCACTTTCATCACTTGTCCTCAAATCATCGAAACTCGGCCTTTCTAGAGCTTCGCCGCGTTGAATATGTTGAGCTTCTCGGAGACTGGATTTCGCCCGCTTCTAGCAGTCCCATTCACCTACTGTGAAGATAAGCCCGTCAGCATGACCGAATCCGCTAATGATGGACCTTACCAGTTCAGGGTAGGATTTGCATAATCCACTCATATCTTTTTCGAGGTAGTAACTTGCTTCCGTATGTGGATCGGCAGTCATTAGCTTGTCGATATCGCAAAATCCATAGTAGTCGTTTATTGCGATTTGACGTTGCCAGATTTCGGCTGCGGCCTTGTACCACTTCATTGAATCGGAAAGATCTGCAGTAAAGTCCGGATGAGCCTTCGCGTCAGGACTATCCAAAAATGATTCCACGGAGAAATTTGCATCTCCGAGAGCTGCGCGATAGTCACGATAATCAAGACCGGTATCCACTTTAGCTTGGAGCTTTCTCAGAGCCACAATCGCATCTACACTTTGTTGGTTGGAGCTTAAATTCCGCTTGCAACCAGGACAGAACAATCCCAAAAGCATACAGAGCACAAAGACGAGAACGGTTTTCGATCCCATAAGTCTCCTCAATCCCCAAACTCCAGAACAGCAGGACAGGTTCAACCTGAGAGTCACCGAGCGCCATGTCAGACCAGACCTTCTGACTTGTAGCAAACGATACACGCAAGTTCGACATGCACTATATCGGTACGATCCACATTGCCGTTCAGAGTACGAAAGTGTCAGGATCAAAAGTTTGCAAGGTGCTGGGTGCCTCACCTCTCTATTCTGAGATGTGGGTCTTTCCGAGCGAAGCTCGGAACCGCACTCCGAAGACGGCCTCCCCGAAACAGTGTCATCCTGAGCGCAGCGAAGGACCTGCTTTTCTTCACCCTCCACCCTTTACCCTCGCCTTATGCCCTTCTCGGACTTTCTCGGCAATCCCACCCCCGTCCGCCTCCTCCAGGACTCGCTCGCCTCCAACAAACTCCCGCACGCCCTCCTGCTCGCCGGCCCGCGCGGGGTGGGCAAGTACACCCGGGCCCTCCTGCTCGCGGACGCCGCCAACTGCCTCACCCCGCCGCCGGGCGAGCCCGACTCCTGCGGCGCTTGCGATAACTGCCGCCGCATCGCCGCCTCCGCTCCCCTCAAAGCCCGCGTCGAGGAAGCCGTAGCCGCCCGCGAAGACCTCCGCGAAGCCGACAAAAAAGACACCCGGGTCCTCGTCCGCACCCACCCCGACGTTCTCGTCATCCCGCCCGACCCGCCGCAGCTGCTCATCAAGCTCGGCCAGGTACGCTCGGTCATCCGCGACGTGTACCGCGTCCCCGCCGAGGCTCGCCGGGCGTTCTACATCTTCTCGAGCTCAGCCTTCATGAAGGAAGCCGCCAACTCCCTGCTCAAGGTGCTCGAAGAGCCGCCTCCGCACGCAACGCTGATGATCCTCACCACCAACCCCGGCGAGCTGCTCCCTACCCTCCGCTCCCGCATGGCCGCCTTCGCCCTCGCGCCCCTACCCATTCCCGAGCTCGAAGCACTCCTCACAACTCGCCGCCCCGAGCTCAAACCCACCGACCGCGCTCTTACCGCCCGCCTCTCTGAGGGCGCGATCGGTGCCGCCCTCGCCTTCGACCTCGCCGCCTATCTCGCGTCGCGCACCCAGGCCCTCGTGATTCTGCGTACCGCCCTCAAGGACCAAGCCTGGTCCGATCTCTTCCGCATCACCGAAACTTTCCGCGCCGGGGCCGAGGGCCAAGAGAAAACGCAGGCCCTGCTGCGGTCCCTGCGCGGGCTGCTGCGCGACCTCACCGTGCTCAAGGCCGCGCAGCCCGGGCTGGTCCGCAACGTGGACCTCACCCGCGAGCTGGCCGCCCTCGCCGAGTCCGCGACCCACCCGTGGATCGAGGAAGCGGTGCGCGGCGTCGATGAGGTCGAGACGGGCATGCGCCGCAACCTGCTCCGCTCCCTTTCGCTCGATGCCATGGCAGCCGGCCTCAGCGCGTCCGCCCGGGCCTAATCCTTTTTCCACTGCCACGCTTTGTTCGCCGCGCTGCCCATGCGGGAAATGTCACTGCTCGGAACGGCCCTCCGAACCATGGGTCATCCTGAGGAGCAGAGCGACGAAGGACCTGATTTCGCCCAAAGCTCGCAGCCAAAATCAGGTCCTCCTTTTCACTCGGGATAACTCCGGCCGGGAGTTTGTTCATCGTCTGAGCGCGACGCGAACACAGCTCAGCCGCGCGCTTCCAGCAGGTTCTTTTGCAGCAGATCGATCAGCGCCTGCTCCTCCCTTCGCAGCGCGCCCTCATCCTCCTTCAGCTCCTCCTCGACCTCCGCTTTCACCTCCGCCTTGACCGCGCTGATCGTCTTGCCGCCAAGGTAGGCTTCCAACACCACCGGGTGTACGTAGCATTTCCGGCAGATCGACGGCGTGTTCCCCAGGCGGCCCGACACCACCTTGATCGCCTCCACCACGTTCCTCTTCGCCTGCGTCTCGGTCGAGAACGGCTCCAGGCCGTGCAGCATCTCGCAGGCCAGCACCGAGCCCGCCCAGGTGCGGAAGTCCTTCGCCGTGAAGTGCTCGCCGGTAATCGCGTGCAGATACTCGTTCACGTCCGACGAATCGATCGAGTGGCGCTCGCCGTCCCGGTCCAGGTACTGGAACAGCTCGTATCCGGGGATGTCCGCGCAGCGCTTGACGATCCCGGCGAGCCGCCGGTCCTTGAGGTTGATCGTGTGGTGCACCCGGCTCTTGCCCTGGAACTCGAACCGTATCTCGGACCCCGAAACCTCCACGTGCTTGTTGCGCATGGTGGTCAGCCCGTAGCTCTTGTTGTCGCGCGCGTACTCGGCGTTGCCGACCCGAATATGCGTCTCCTCCATCAGCTTCACGATGGTCGCCAGAACCTTGTCGCGCGGCAGACCCGGCAGGCTCAGGTCCTCCTCCACGCGCACGCGGATCTTCGGCAGCGCCGCCGCGAAGTGCATCATGCGCTCGTACTTGGTCTCGTCGCGCGCCTCGCGCCACTTCGGGTGGTAGCGGCTCTGCTTGCGGCCTTTCACGTCGCGCCCGGTGGCCTGCAGGTGCCCGTTCTCGCGCGGCGAAATCCAAACGTCGGCCCACGCCGGCGGGATCACCAGCGACTTGATGCGCCCCAGCGTCGCCTCGTCTTTAATCGGCGCGCCCGCCGCGTCCACATAGCGGAAGTGCTTGCCATGCTTTACGCGCCGAATACCCGGCTGCGTGTCGGACATGTAGCGCAGCCCGGCGGCCTTGGCGGACTCCGCCGGGTCGGTGATGGGTGCCGGGAGAGGAGCGGCTTTCGGCATCCGCCGGGGTCGTGCTGGGGTCATGCTCGTTTGGATGCGGGACGCGCCGCTGTGCTGGCTTGGGAGCCGATGAGCGTGGAGAGCGGCAAAAACAAGTTGTACTACTTAGGACTGAACCGGAACCGCCTTATGAGCGCAGATAGAGCAGAGAGGGTGTTCGCGATCGCCCGTTTCGAAAATCGCTGCGATGTCCATAGCCCGAAGTTTAACTCAGCATGAATTGAATGCCATCAAGACGGTCCGTGACCTAAATCCGCGACCTGCGCGGCACGCTCGAACGCGAACACGCCGAAATCGGCGTGTTCCTCTGCTTCGAGGAGCCCACCAAACCGATGCTGCGCGAAGCCGCCGAAGCCGGTTTTTACCGCTCAGGCGATGGGACGACCTACCCCCGCATCCAGATTCTGACCATCGAGCAGGTTCTGGCCGGCAAGCAGCCGGAGTACCCGCTCCACCGCATGGACGCAACGTACAAGCGCCCCGAAAGCCAGGAAAACCGTCGAGAACCTCCAACTCCCGCTCGGCCAGGCACTGCGGGTCAAACTACTCCCCTTCCAGAATCTCCATCTCCAGCGGCGGCTTCAGCAGGCAGTTCATCTCCTCCACCGCGGCCAGCGCCCGTCGCAACGCCAAGCCCGAGCGGTTTAAAGTTTTTCCCGTGTGTCAACTTCATGCGGCGACGACGTGCATCCCACGGCCTACGTCAACGCGGAGCCTTCCATGAAAATCGGTTTTCTCGGCCTGCCTCTCGCAGGCCACCTCAACCCCATGACAGCCCTTGCCCGCAAGCTTCAATCCCGTGGCGAGAAAGTAGTCTTTTTCGGTATTCCGGACAGCGAGTCGACCGTACGTTCCGCCGGTTTGCCCTTTGTTCCTATGTGCGAGGACGAGTACCCGCCCGGCTCAGTCGCTCGACTGTGGGGCCCGATCGCCTCCATGCATGGGCTCGATGTCATGCGTTATGCGCTCGGCACGATCCACTCCGCTTTCCTGCAAGCCTCGTTTCAACATCTACCCGGAATATTGGGAAAGGCCGGCATCGGAGGCATGGTTGTCGACGCGGCCTATGCCCTTATTGAATTAGTCCCGCTCAGCCTCGACCTGCCATTCGTGCAGGTCTGGACAATTCTCCATCCCGACCCTTCCGGCACCACGCCGCCGATCGTCTTGAGTTGGCCGTACGAGACAACTTCCGGAGCTCGGGCTAGAAACCTCGAAGGCTTGCAGAAATTCAGCACATTGTTTGCTCCCCTCGTGCCGGTCGCGCGCGCCTATGCCGAGCAGACCGGTTTGGCAGTTGACTGGAGCGACCCCGGGGGCACGGCCTCCCGTCTTGCCATCCTCACCCAGACTCCGAAAGAGTTTGACTTCCCCGGCATCCCGCGGCCTCCCCATTTCCATCACGCAGGTCCATTCCATGACGGCACGGGACGCGAACCTATCCCGTTCGCCTGGAACAGGCTTGACGAAAGACCGTTGATTTACGCATCGCTCGGAACCCTTGTCAACAATCATCCGAAGATCTACCGAGCCATTCTGGGAGCAGCCGCGCACCTGCCCGATGTTCAGCTCGTTCTTTCCGTCGGTACAGCCATCGCTTTGGAAGACTTGGGTCCAATCCCCCCAAATGTCTTCCTCGTTCCCACGGCCCCGCAGCAAGAGCTGCTGGCCCGGGCGGTCTTGTGCATCACCCACGCCGGCCTCAACACAACTCTTGAATCCCTGGCCAAAGGGGTTCCAATGGTCGCGATCCCCATCGGCTACGACCAACCCGGTGTTGCCGCCCGCATCGCTTTTCACGGCCTCGGCGAAGTTCTTGAACTCGAAAATCTTTGTACGGAGACTCTCCTGACGCTCATCCGGCAAGTACTCGGCGATCTGAAATATCGCGAGAACGCTCGTAATTTTCAAAACGTCATCCAGCAAACAAACGGCCTCGAGGTAGCCGCCGATGCGATCCAGAAAGCTTTCGCTTGAGCCCGATCACTCCCCTTCCAGAATCTCCATCTCCAACGGCGGCTCCAGCAGGCAGTCCATCTCCTCCACCGCGGCCAGCGCCCGCCGCAGCGCCGAGCCCGGGCAGGGCTCCACCGTGACCACGAACGGCAACGCCCCCTTCCCGTATCCCGGCTTTTGCAGCAGCGCATCGATGTTGATGCTCTCCCTCGCCAGCGCCGAAGCAATCCCCGCCACGATCCCCGGCCGGTCCCGCACCATGAACCGGACGGAGTGGCGCAGGCGCAGATCACTGGTGACGGAAGCGGACGCGCTCGGCAGCTCCACAGCGCCCGTCCCGTGCGCGATCGCGAGCAGGTCGCTCACCACCGCAACCGCCGTGGGATGCCCGCCCGCGCCGTGGCCCGAGAACACCACATCGCCCCCGAACGCCCCGCCGACGAGCACCATGTTTTCCGTCCCGCGCGACCAGGTGAACGGCGACCGCTCGGCAACGAGCATGGGGCCCACCATGGCCACCACCGTCCCATCGGCGATCATCTCGGCCCGCGAAATCTGCCGAATCGTGCAGCCCAGCAGCCGCGCGTAGTCGAAGTCCACCGCGGTGAGCCGCGTGATCGCCCGGCACCGGACCTGCTCGACCGGCATGTCCGCCCGCAGCGCGAGACGCGACAAAATTACCAGCTTCGCCCGCGCGTCGAAGCCGCCCACGTCCTCGGTCGGGTCGGCCTCCGCGTAGCCGCGCGCCTGCGCTTCGGCCAGCATGGGCC
>CAXUEU010000128.1:0-8547 GCA_964250195.1 uncultured Acidobacteriaceae bacterium | reverse complement strand
GGCAAAGCGTGTCGGCAAGGAAACGGGACCTCCGGAAACTGTTTACAACTTTACATCGCGCCCCCGGCCCCGGAGGCGCTGCTGTAGCCTGAAAAAGCCATGGAAAAGCCCCAGGAACGCAAACCGGCGCACGACGCGGCGGCCCGCAAACGGTTCGCCGGCAAGAAGTGGGACGGGCTCGAACCGATGATCGAGGACTACGCACGCGAGGCCGAGGCGGTCGCGGCGGCGGATTTTCGCGAGCCGCTCGCGCTCGCGGAACCCTCGATCGAGCGGCTGGAGCGGATTCTGAACCGGCTCAGCCCCGCGCCGGAGCCGCTCGGGGCGGAGGATTCCGAGTGGCTCACGCTGCTCTGGGGTGCCTGGTTCGGCGAGCTGCTGCGGCACTTGCACGGGGGCGCGTGGACCATGTCGGTGTACCCGGGCTCGGACTTCGCGGTGCCGACGCTCGAGCTCGCGAACGGCTCGCGCCTGTACCCGACCATGAAGGTCCACCGGCGCCTAACGCTGGGCGCGGCCGAAAGCCTGCCGGCGTTCCACGCCATGCTGCGCGCGCGGCTCGATGCAGCGGGATGAAACAGCCCCGGCGCGCGTGTGAGAGAATCACGAGGATGGGGGAAAGTCCCGCGCCGAACCACCGCGGGCAGCCAACTATGCTGGATAATCTGTTCACGCCCGCGCACCTCTTGTTCGTCCTCGCGATCGCGCTTCTGGTTTTCGGGCCGCGTAAGCTCCCCGAGCTTGGCAAGGGCCTCGGCGAAGGGTTGCGCGGCTTCACCAAGGGCATCAAGGGCGAGTCGGACACGACCGCCGTAAAGGCTGAGGCGGCGAAACCGGAAACAGTCGCGACCCCGCCTTCCTCGCCCGGGACGACCGCACCCGAAATCAAGTAACGCTCCCTCTGCTCGACCAGCGCCCGGTGCTTCCCGCGAGCCCGGGCCTTTTTGCGTCTCGCTCTCTATTTTCCCGTTTGTATCTCGTTGTGTATCTCGTTGACTGATAAGCTACCCGTTCGATCATCCTCGGTTGACGAGCGTGTATTCTTCCGGCTACCCTCGGAACAGAAAAAACCACCCCACAACGGTTCAGACGTGCGCCGTCCCGCTTCTTTCGTTCACCGGGGCGCACCTCGTTGCCGATCAGAGGTTCTCTCCCGATGCATTCCAGATTCGTTTCCCGCGCGGCCGGCGTCGCTTCCGCACTCCTGCTCGCGACCGCCACGGCGAGCCTTGCCCAGACCACCACCGGGTCCATCACCGGGACTGTCATCGACCCGAGCGGCGCGGTCGTCCCGAATGCCAGTGTCACGGCTGTCAACACCTCCACCGGCGTGCGCACGCCGGCCACCAGCGACGCCGCCGGTGCCTTCACGGTGCGCTTCCTGCCCATCGGCCCGTACAAGCTCGAAGCGACGGCGGTGGGCTTCAACACCGTGACTACCCCGCAGTTCGCGCTCGAGATCAACCAGACCGCCAAGATCAACCCCAAGCTCGCCGTCGGGGCGAGCACCAATGTGGAAGTGCAGGGCACGCTCGCGCCGATCCTGGACACGACCGACGGCACTCTGGGGCTTTCCCTGAACTCGAATGAGATCGCGACCATTCCTCTGAACGGCCGCAATTTCTCGTCGCTGACCCTGTTCACGCCCGGCGCGGTCGCGACCGACCCTACGGGCCTCAGCAGTAATAATGCGATCCAGCGCAATACCTACAACTCCGGCGTCGTCACCATCAACGGCAATCGCGCCCAGGACAACACGTACCTGCTCGAAGGCATCAGCATCGACGAGACTCAGAACAACCTGATCGGCTATGCGCCGTCGCCCGATGCCCTGCAGGAGTTCCGGGTGATCGCCGCCAATGCGCCGGCACAGTACGGCAACGTCGGCGGAGGCGACATCGTTTCCGTGCTCAAAAGCGGTACGAATCAGTTCCACGGCAGCGCTTTCGAGTACCTCGAAAACCAAAATCTGAGCGCGAATACGTACTCGAATAAGTTCTCCGGCATTACCACGATCAACCCCTTCACGCAGTCCACTTTCGGCGGGACGCTCGGCGGTCCTATCGTCAGGAATAAGTTGTTCTTCTTCCTGGATTACGAGGGAACGCGCCAGCACGCTGGCGGCAACGGTGCCGCCAGCGTGCTTTCGGCCTCCGAGCGGCAGGGTAACTTCTCGACGGCGGCGGGGCTGGGCTACCAGATCGTGGACCCGCAAAACGGGTACCAGCCCTTCCCGAACGGGATCCTGCCGATCAACAATCCGGTCGCGCGTTATCTGATCAGCCATCCCCAGTACTACCCTTTGCCGAACCACACGGCAACCGACGGGCTGGACCAGAATAACTTCATCGGACCCGCGAACTCCTTTGTGACCAACAACCAGGGAGACGTGAAGATAGAGTACGACTGGCGTCCGCAGGATAAGTTCACGGCTTTTTACACCCAGGGCATCGCGACAGGCGGCAGCACTGCCCCGCTCGCCGTCAGCTTCCCGATCGCGAACTTCTATCCGGACAAGCTGGGCGGGGCTACCTGGGTCCATACCTTCTCTCCGGCGATCGTCAATGAGGCACGGGTAGGCTTTACGCGCATTCGCTGGGATTCAAATCTCCCTACGGACCAAACCGGCGGCGTGTTCGGCCTGAACGGCGACGCCGTCGTCGGCCTGCCGACGCCCGCGCCGCAGCAGTTTGTCGGCTTCACG
Source organism: uncultured Acidobacteriaceae bacterium (assembly GCA_964250195.1). Taxonomy (GTDB): domain Bacteria; phylum Acidobacteriota; class Terriglobia; order Terriglobales; family Acidobacteriaceae; genus EB88. Next base: position 5,843 of record CAXUEU010000128.1, on the reverse strand, counting down.
TATCAGGGCAACAGCGAGATCACCGGCGTCGGCGACCCTGCCTCGCCGCAGCAGCTCCGCGACAACACTTACAGCGTTTTCGACGACCTGACGATCCAGCGCGGGAAGCACCTGTTCACCGTCGGCGGCCTCCTGCTGCGCTACCAGCAGAACTTTACGCAGTACGGCGGGGGCGGCCAGCTTGGAAGCTACAACTTCAACGGCGTCAACAGCGCCTTGCCGAATGCCAAGCTTACCTATGGCCCGGCCGACTTTCTGCTGGACCGCTCGAACAGCCAGGCAATCAGCCTGTCGAACGGCTTCTTCGGCGAGCGCCAGGCGCGCGTCGCCGGGTATGTCCAGGATGACTGGAAGATCACCGATAGGCTGACTCTGAACCTCGGCGTGCGCTACGAATATTACTCGCCTTACACCGAGGTGAACAATCAGATCGCGAACGTGATTTTGTCCGGTCCGCAGCAGGGTCTGGTGGAGTACGCGAAGCGTGTTCCCGCGGGTGCCCCGGCGGGCTCCTTCGTCTGCCCGAACAACGCCTGCTTCCAGCCGAACTATACCGGCTTCCAGCCGCGAATCGGCTTTGCTTTCCAGGCGAACCCGCGCGTCGTCTTTCGCGGCGGCTACGGGATGAGCAACTTCCTTGAAGGCTCGAGCAGCCTGGCCGCCAATGCGCCGTTCATCACCGCGTTCTCCTTGAACGCGACCGCGCCGTCGAGCCTCACCAATCCCGGCACCTTCTTCGCCGCGGCGAACGGGTTCCAGGTAGGCGCGGCGGGCGGCACGAGCAATGCGAGCTATACGGCCTACAACCAGAGGTACCGGCCGGCAATCGTGCAGGAGTTCAACTTCAACACGGAAATCCAGCTCAACAACACGACTTCCGCGCAGTTCGGGTACGTCGGCGAGCTGTCGCAGCGGCTGATCGATTACCGCAACGGCAACCAGCTCACGGCGGCGCAGGCGCAGGGCATCGCGGCGCTTGGCCTGACCAACCAATCACCTCTGGCGAGCATTCCCGTCGCGCTTCAGTCGCCGCTCGCCAACTTAGCAGGGCAGCAGAATAAGGTCGAGACTTTCGACACGGAAGGCGTAGCCAACTATCATGCCTTGCAGGTCACAGTGCGGCATCGTGTCAGCAGGGGCTTTGAAGCGACGGTGAACTATACCTGGGCCAAGGCGCAGACAGATACGAATGGAAATTATGGAGCTTCAGGTTCGTCGGGGTCGAACGGGATTCAGGACGGCTACAACATTCACGGCGATTACGGACCTTCCGAGCTTGACATCCGCCACAATCTTTCCGCGAACGGCTCGTACCTGCTTCCATTCGGTCGGGGTCAGGCTTTTGGAGGGAACGCGAACCGCTTTGTCGATTTGCTGGCCGGCGGCTGGACGCTTTCCGGGACGGCTATCGCGTACTCGGGCCTCCCTGTCACGATCACGGCGAATGACGAAAGCAACACGGGTACATATAGTGCGCGCGCGAACCAGTATCGTCAGCTGCGCATCGTAAATCAAACCGTTGGGCGCTGGTTCGGCACCGACCCATCCGCGACGCCGTGCGGCGGGACCGATGATGGGATTTGTGCCTATGGCCCGCAGCTGGCAAACACCTTCGGGACGGCGCGGGTCGGTACGCAGCGCGCCCCCGGCTTCGAGCAGGTGGACACTTCTCTGTTTAAGGATTTCCACATAACGGAGTCGCAGCTGGTCGGCTTCCGCGCGGACGCCTTCAACGTCATGAACCTGACCAGCTACGGCAACCCGAACAGCAGCGTCAATAGCTCGAACTTCGGGCAGATCACCAGTAGCAAGAACGTTCCGCGAACGATCCAGTTCTCGGCGCACTACCAGTTCTAGGTTTTGCCGGTGTACAAGGCCGCGTCTTTCGGGGCGCGGTCTTTTTTATGCCGCAATCAGCGCCACCGCCGCGAGCGCGAGCGCCATGCCGAGCGCCTGCATGTGCGTCGCCCGCTCGCGGAGGAAGATCATCGCCAGCAGGATGGTGCCGCCGGGGTAGAGCGACGAAAGCACCGCCGCGACGTCCAGCCGGCCGCCGAGCGAGGACAGCATGTACATCGCGTTTCCGGCAGTATCGAGCAGCCCAGCCAGGACGGCCAGGGTGACCAGCGGGAGCGCAGGCCCGGACCGTAATGCCTCGCGCTTACCGGGCAGCAGCAAAGCCGCCAGAGCCACCGCCGTGCCGCCCACGCGCGAAAGGGTGAGCGCGCGCAGCACGGAGTCGAGCGAGCTGCCTGTGTGTGCCCCGGCGCTCGCGATGTGCAAGAGGATGAGCTGGAACCCGAACCCCACCCCCGCAAGCCCGCTGTAGGCGAGCGCCCGGCGGGTTTGACGGGTGCTCACCGCTGCATCGGCCGGGGCATAGGCGATGAGGGCGATGGACAGAAGGGCCAGCGCGAAGCCCGCCAGCTGCGCGCGGCCGGGCAGCCCTTCGCTGCGCGCGGCCAGCAGAACGGGCAGCAGGGCGGTCAGGAGACCGGCGAGCGCGGCCGAAAGCCCCATGGCTCCCTGCGCGAGCGCCCCGTAGAAGAGCATGAGCGCGGCCCCGCCGGTCGCGCCGGAAAGCAGTGCGATTGCGATTGCCGAAGGCGCGAGATGCGCGGGGGCGGCGATGGAGAGCGCGAGAAGGACGAGCAGGCTGGTGCCGTGGGCGAGGAGAACGACTCGGGCAGGCGAGGCGCGGCGGGTGGCGAGGCCTCCGGCGAAGTCGGCCGCGCCCCAGGCAGCGGCGGCGGCGAGGCCGAGGAGTATGGCTTGCGCGGAGAGAGTCAACACCCTAAGACCCCCTGCGCGGGAGGCGGCCACTTCTTGGCATGTCTTTCTTGGGTCTGTGGCGCTCCCGTTGGTCGCGGCCTTGCTTCATGGGTGATTTCAAGAACAAGCCACGAAGCCCTTACCGCCCGCTGCCGTTGCCGTGCGCCGTGGGATAGTATCCGTCCCGCGCGATCACCTCGAGATTGGGAATCCCCTCGACCCGCACCTCGATGGTGTGGAACTGGCTGGCCAGCACGTTCGAGTGGCTCAGATAGCCCAGCGTGTACTGGTTGCGAACCGCGTTGGTGATCTTGGCGAAGGAAAGCTGCATGCCCCGCTCGGAGACCTCCGAGTCGAGCGTGCCTCCGGTGGCCAGCGCGTACTTGGGCAGGATGTTGTCGCGCATGGTGGGCAGCAAGGGCAGGTGGAACTTGTCCAGGTAGCCGAGGCCCCACACGGCGGAGTCGCCGACCAGCGTGCCGTAGACCGAGATTTCGTTCGACAGGAGGAAGCGCACGACCTCCTTGTAGGAGGCCTTGGAGCCCTGCTCCTTGCCGTCGGAGATGATGTAGATGACGCGGCGGCGTCCCTTGGGCTGCTTGGCCAGCTCGACCGCCGCGGCCAGGATGGCGTCGTTGAGCGGGTGGAACTCCTTGGGCGTGAGCGTGTTGCCGATGTCGAGCCCGTGGTGCGGCGTGATGTTGGGGTCGACGATCTTGTTGTTGATCACCGGGCCGTTGTCGAGCGGGCCGCCGGGGGCGACCACGCCCAGGTCGCGGCCGGGAGCGCGCGCCTGCGAGAGCGCGACATTGAGCCGGGCTCCCTGCGCGCCGGTAAAGGTGGTGATCTCCTTGGGCGAGCTGTTGTAGCCGAACACCGCGACCGAGTCCGACGGGGTAAACGCGCCGTGCACGGCGGCCAGGCTCTCGTTGACCCGGCCCATGGTGTCGGCGGGCAGGCTCTGGTCGACCACGAAGGCGGTCGAAAGCGGGAAGGGGTCGGTGGTGAAGTAGACGATGCGCTGGCGGACGCCGTCCTCGAACACCCGGAACTGCCGCCAGTCGAGCGCCGGAACCAGGTCGCCCTTCTTGTTGCGGACCGTTACGGGAAGGATGACCTCGTTGACGGGAATGACGATGGTCTGGGTCGGCCCTTGGCCTGCGGCGGGCAGGTCGGGGGTCTCCTGCTGGCTGGGTGTCTCGCCCGAGGGCGCGGTGCTCTGGTCAGGGCCTGCCGAGGAGGAACTGCCCTGCGACGGGCCCGCGCCGGGGACCGACGGTTGTGGCGCGGCGGTGGTGCCGGCGCCGGGCTGGACGCCGCCCTTCAGGTCGCCCAGCCCGCTGCCCGCCTGCGGCGTCGGCGCATCGGGGATCGAGCTCCCATTCTGCGCGCGCGCCACGCCCCCCACTCACAGGAGCCCAACCCCCAACCATGCTGCAAGCCTCAAAGTGTTTCTCCCCCGCCGCGCCGAAACGCACCTTTAGTAGATGCTTGCCGTGGCCCTGCCGTTTGGACGCGCGACGCCGGGCTTAGAGTACCAGAGCCCCGCGTAGACACCGGCGGACCCGGCGTGGCATGGTGGAGGCCTATGCCCGTGCTCACCCGCCGCCAGTTCACCGTCGCCGCCGCCCTCGCCGCCGCCGGCGGCACGCTTCCCGCGCACGCCAACCCGCTCGGGCTGCCATTGGGCCTGCAGCTCTACTCGGTGCGGGAGCAGCTGGCCGCCGACTACGGGGGCACCCTGGACGCGGTCGGCAAGCTCGGCTACCGGGAGGTCGAGGCCGCGGGCTTCATGAACAAGCCGCCGGACGAGGTCAAGGCGGCGTTCTCCAAAGCCGGGCTCCACTGCGTGTCCGCGCACTACTCAGCCTCGCAACTGGAGGAACATCTGCTCCAGATCCTGGACTTCCACAAGCAGCTGGGCACGGTCGAGTACATCGTGTGCTCGTTTCCGGGCTTCCCGCCGGGCAACGATGCGGCGAAGCTGCCGCACCACTCGCAGCTCGACGCCTTTACGCTCGATGTCTGGAAGTGGAACGCCGACCAGTTCAACACCTGGGCCCGGCAGGTGAAGGAGGCGGGTTTCAAGTTCGCCTACCACAATCACACCATGGAGTTCCTCCCGCAAAACGGAACGGTTCCTTTCGACCTGCTGGCCAGGCAGACCGACCCCGCGCTGGTGGCGCTCGAGCTGGACTGCGGCTGGGTGCAGGTGGGCGGCGGCTCGCCGGAGCACTACCTGCGGACCTACCCGGAACGCATCAAGATGCTGCATGTCAAGGATTTCGCCTCCAAGCCGGGCCACGCGACCATCGCCGACCCGCCGCCGGCGGCGGAGCTGGGGCGCGGCGCCTCGGACTACAAAGCCATCTTTAAGGCGGTGAAGCCCGGTACCATCCGGCACGTGTTCGTGGAGCAGGAGCAATACCCCGACATGCCGTGGCTCGAAGCCCTGCGGACGGACGCGAGCTATATGAAAGCCCTGCGGTCATGAGCCCGCAGCGACATGAAGTCCCTGAAGACCTGAACCGCAGCTTTCCCCGACAAACCGCGTCTAAGCAAGCACCATGCGCCGTGCTTCCCTGCTCTTGTCCGCCGCCCTGCTCGCTCCGGCTCTCTACGCCCAGTCGGCCCCCTCGCCCGACGCCCCGCCCGTGAGCACCGCGCCCGCGCAGGAGGAGACCGAGCAAGGCGCGCCCGTTACCACTCTGCGCGTCAACTCCAATCTTGTCTCGCTGTTTTTTACCGTGCACGACAAGCGCGGCGCGCTGATTCCCAATCTGACCAGGGACGACTGCCAGGTGCTCGAAGACAAAAAGGTCCAGAAGGTCAGGACCTTCGAGGCCCGCGCCGACCAGCCCCTGACCCTGGGCATCCTGCTCGATACTTCGGGCTCGCAGCAAAACGTGCTGCCGCTCGAGCAGCAGGCCGGTTCCGCATTCCTGCACAGGGTTCTGCGGCAAAAGGACGAAGCGTTCCTCATCAGCTTCGACGTGGACGTGAACCTGCTCGAGGACTACACCAACGACGCCGGACGCTTGAGCCGCGCGATGAACAAGGCGGAGATCAAT
>CAXUEU010000127.1:0-8629 GCA_964250195.1 uncultured Acidobacteriaceae bacterium | reverse complement strand
GCCTCCCGCGCGCGGTCCACCTGCATGAAGATGAACCGCGCCGCGTTCCAGATCTTGTTCGCGAACGCCCGGTAGCCTTCCGTCCGCGCCTCGTTGAACGCGATATCCGTCCCCGGCGAGGCCATGGACGCCAGCGTGAACCGCACAGCGTCGGTCCCGTACCGCTCCACGATCTCGATCGGGTCGAGCACGTTGCCCTTGGTCTTCGACATCTTTTCCCGGTTCGCGTCGCGCACCAGCGCGTGGATGTATACCTCGCGAAACGGCACCGACTCGGCGAGCGGCTTGCCCTCGGACCCCATAAAGTGACACCCCAGCATCACCATCCGCGCGACCCAGAAAAACAAGATGTCCGACCCGGTCACCAGCAGGGAAGTGGGATAGTACGCCTCCAGATCCGGAGTTTGTTCCGGCCATCCGAAGACCGTGAACGGCAGGAGCCCCGACGAGAACCAGGTGTCGAGCACGTCCGGGTCCTGCTCCAGCGCGGCCCCGCCGCATCTGGGGCATGCCTCCGGTGCCGTCCGCGCCACCGTGACCTCGCCGCACGGGCAGTACCATGCCGGAATCCGGTGCCCCCACCAAAGCTGCCGCGAAAGGCACCAGTCCCGGATGTTGTCCATCCACTCCAGATAGGTTTTGCGCGCCGCATCCGGCGTGAACCGGATGGCCGGCTCGCCGTGCGCGGGCGCGGCAGCCTCGCGTGCCTTTCTCCCCAGTCCTTCGCGAATCTGGCCCGTTTCGTCCACCCAGTCCGCCGCGCGCAAAAACCACTGCGTCGACAGCCGCGGCTCGATCACCGCCCCCGTCCGCTGGCTCATGCCGAGCGACATCGGATGATCCTTAACCTCGACCAGCAATCCCGCTTCCTGCAAATCCGCGACAATCCGATCCCGCGCCGCGAACCGGTCCAGCCCGTGGTACGGAGATTGCGGCAGATCGATCCGCCCCTGCGCGTCCATGACGGTCAACTGCGCGAGCCCGTGCCGCTCCCCGATCGCGAAGTCGTTCGGGTCGTGCGCCGGCGTCACCTTCACCGCGCCGGTCCCGAACTCCGGGTTCGCCCAGCTGTCCGCGAGGACCGGGATCTCACGTTCGACCAGGGGCAAGCGCAGCTTTTTCCCGATGTATTCGGTGTAGCGCGCGTCCGAAGGGTTGACGGCCACCGCGGCATCGCCCAGCATCGTCTCCGGCCTGGTCGTCGCGATTACGATCGACCCCGACCCGTCGGCGAGCGGGTAGCGCACGTGGTAAAGCTTGCCTACCCGGTCCTCGTGGATAACTTCGAGGTCCGACACCGCCGTACCCTGCACGGGATCCCAGTTCACGATGTACTTGCCCCGGTAGATCAGCCCCGCCTCATGCAGCCGCACGAATGCCTCGCGTACCGCGTCCGACAGCCCCGGGTCCCCATCTTTGCTTAAAGTGAAGTACGCGCGCGACCAATCCACGCTCACGCCCAGCCTCCGCATCTGCTCCGCGATCGCGCCGCCGTACTCCTCTTTCCACTGCCACGCCCGAGCCAGGAAGCCCTCGCGCCCCAACTGCTGCCGGCTAATCCCCTCGGCCCGCAGCTGCCGCTCCACCATCATCTGCGTCGCGATGCTGGCGTGGTCGGTCCCCGGAACCCACAGCACCCGCTCGCCTCGCATCCGGTGCCATCGCGCCAGGATGTCCATCTCCGTCTGGTTCAGCATGTGGCCCATGTGCAGGCGGCCGGTCACGTTGGGCGGCGGCAGCAGCATCGTGAACGCGGGCCCCGCCGCATCCGGGTCGGGCTTCCAGAGGTCGTTCTCGGCCCAAAAAGCGGCCCATTTCTTCTCGATCGCGGCGGGGTCGTACTGCTTCGGCAGGTCGTGGCTCATGGCAGTTTTCACGATAGCATCGGCCTTGCGTGCCGAAGCCTCAACAGCCGATGACACTCACCCGTCGCATCCCGCGCACCGCGTTGCACAGCCAGACCTCCTCGGCCCCCAGCAGCTCCTCCAACCCGAAGGCCTGCGCGCGGAGCTCAGGCCGCGTCGCGAGCAGGTGGGCGCGGAACACCCCCGGCAGCCCGCCGCACCGGAGCGACGGCGTGCGCCATTGCTCCCCCGAGCGGATCAGCACGTTTTGGATCGCCCCCTCCGTAACCTCCCCGCGTTCATTCCGGAACAGCGCGTCCACGCATCCCCGTTCCCGGTACCCCGCCGCCCAAAGCCCCTCGCGGCACCTCGTCGAGCCGCGCGAAGAACTCGGGCAGGTCGGCCGGGGTACAGGCCCGCAGCACCTCGACCGGCTCGGTGAAGAGGAAGGACCGCCCCCGCGCTGCCTCCAGCAGCACCGAACCGGCGTTCGCGGCCGCTGTTTGACGGTAGGCGCCATGGTCACTCGCTCGCGGCAAGCGCGGTGTCTTGCATATCGGGCCGCAACCCGCCGAGAGCGCGAATCCAGTGATTCGAGAGGTCCGTATAAGCCCTCGACGTCGCCCATCCAAACAGGCCCGCCCCGACAATTACGCCGGTGAAGAGCAGCGGAACCGCCCACACCGGCTTGCCGGCCGCCGCAAATAGCGCGAACAGCCCGAGGACGAAGAACATGTGCGTGAGATAGACCTCGTAGCTCAAGCGTCCGAGCGCCAGGACCGGGGCGAGCAGCCGGGGAGCTTCCCAGCCGCTTGCCGCCGCCGCCGCGACCGCGAAACAGCTCCCGAGCCCGAGAATCGTCATGGAAAGCCCGTTCCGGCCCAAGCCCAACTTGTATGCCTGGAGCGAAAACAGAAGGGTGAAACCGAGCAGCCCCGCTCCCGTCAGACCGCACCCGTAGATCCCCGGCCGGGGCAAGCGCCTGCCGTGGAGGAGGATGGCCGTGAGGCACCCCATGGCGATCGCGTCCATGCCGCCGAGGTAGGAATACTCGCGCCAGACCGGGTTCGGGTCGAACGCTTTCGCGCGTGCGAACGGACCCGCGACGACCAGCACGAGCAGCAGAGGAATCAGGAAGCGCGTTTGCCGGAAAACCCGCGCCGCGAGAGGGAAAAAGAGGTAGAACGCTTCCTCGATGGACAGCGACCACAAAATATCCCAACTGCCGGGAAGGTAACCGCGCGTCGCTTCCAGTAGGTTGATGTGCAGCGTCAATGCGGCAAAGAGGGCTCCGCCGAGGCCGCCCGTCTTTTCGCTGACCGTAAATTGCGGAAGATGCGCGAAGTGCAGGAGGGAAAGAACGGCGAGCAGCAGCGCCAGCAGTGGGCCGATGCGAGCCAAGCGCAAAAGATAGAACTCGCCGATCCGCAGCGCGCCTGGCGGCCCCCAGCGCCGCATGCTCGTCGAGGTGATCAGGTATCCCGAGACCACGAAGAAAATCTGCACTCCGGCCTGGCCGTTCCACCCCAGCGAGTAGACCAGCTGCAGGGGCAGCCTATGGGTATAGTCCACGTTTGCAAAAACGAGCCGCAGGTGAATGTGGTTCAGCAGGACCAGGAGGATCGATACGCCGCGCAGAAGATCGATGCCGTCGACGCGCCTGGAGCCTCGGGCCTGGACGGCGAACTCGGACATGCGTGCTCGCCGTTCTCCGCTGGAAACGGGATCGCGCGCGATCCCGTCCGTACCGCTATAGCGGGTTGATCTTCTCCAGCCCGGTCTTCTTCTTGTGCTTGCTGGAGCTTTCCTCGCTCCCGTTGAAGGCCGGCTTGGGGTGCTTCTTGCCCGGTTTGCCCGCCGTGGTGCCGGTCGAAACCTGCGGTTTGCCGCCGGACTTGACGTCGTTGATCTGATCCGGCGCGGCTTCCGGCTTGTCGACCGGCGGCAGGGGAGCGGGCGTGCTCGGGCCTCCTACCGGAGCCGCCAAGCCGTAGACCCGATCCGGGTTCGCTCCCGCCGGGGCCGGAGATCCCGCGGGTGCCGACCCGCTGTCGGGCGCGCTGCGGTCCACGGGCGTCGAGCCGACGGTCGATCCGCTTGGGGGGGTGGCGATCAGGTCGCGGTTGCTTTCAGGGGTACCGCTCGCGCCCGGGGCAGCGCTTGCAGCGGGTGGTGCGTCGGTGCTCGAAGGTGCCGCATCGCTCGGGCCGGGGGGAGGAGCGTTCTCGGGGGCGCTCACGATTTCGGCTCCCACCCGATTGCCGCCTCCGGTGCCGGGGTCGGGCACGTTCGACAAGGTCAGCGCTGTGGAAACGCCGGCCGCGTCGGTCGGGGCGCCCGTGTCCCCACCCGCAGCCACCGCCGCCGGAGCCGGTCCGAGCGGGGCCGGCGCGGGGATGGGCTTGCCCGCCATGGCCAGCTCGAAATCCTTCGCGGTCTTGTCCGCGATCGCCGGGGCGAGCGTCGGCGCGGCGTCGGCCATGGTCGGCTCACCCACGCGCGCGCTGCTGATGGTCGCGGGTCCGTGATTGATGAGCAGAAGCGCCCGGTCCTTGAGCTTGATCTGCGCGCGGCTGCCTTCCTCGGCCTCGCTCTCGGCCATCTGCGCCGCGTTCGGCTCGGGGATTTCGCGATTCGCGGCCAGCAGACGGTCTTTCGCTTCTTCCACGTGCGGCGCGAGCGGGTAGCGCGTCACCACCCGCTGCCAGGCCTGCGTGGCCCGGTCCATATACGCCTTTTGCAGCTCCTGCTTGGCCTTCGGCGGGAGATTGAAGGTGCTGACGACGGTGGCTTCCTGCGCATACGCGTCGCCGATCCCGATCAGGGTCCGGTCCGACTGCGAGTACAGGGGGTAGTTGTCCGCCACGGTCTGCAGGCGCGCGATCGACGCCGCCCAGTTCTCGTGGCCCAGGTAGAACTGCCCGATCTCGAACTGCCGCTGGGCCAGCACCTCCTGCACCTCGCGGAGACGCTGCTTGGCGCGCGGCACCAGGGTCGAGTCCGGGAACTGCTGCATCATCTGCCGGTACTCTTCCTCGGCATGCTCCGCGTTTTGCGGGTCTCGATCCGGCTTGTCCATCTCGGAAAAATAGATGTCGCCTACCTTCATCTGCGCTTCCGCCGCTTCCGGGGTGTTCGGGAAAAAGGTGATGAAGTCCTTGAACTCCTGCTCCGCCTGCGCGGTGGCGGCCGCGCCGCCCTCCTTGAACCAGGTGTCGCCGACCGCCAGCTTGGCGCGCATCTGGTATTCAGAGTCAGGGTAGGTGTTCAAGAGCGTCTGCAAATCGAGGCGCGCAATGTCGTACTTGCCTTTTTTCAGCGCCAGCTGCGCCTTGTCGAACAGCTCCTTGTCCGGCTGCTTGGACTCGACATTGCCGAGCGGGTTCGCGCTCAGGTCCACGTTTTTCTTGTTCTTCTTGGTCTTGGTCGCCGCCTGAGCCGCCGGCAGGAGGAAGAAGCAAAGTCCCAATGCCAGAAGGGGCGCGCTGCGCTGGAAATACCGCATTCGGTGTACCTCGGGTGATCTCCGGCAGCCGTTCAAACCGGAAGTGCCATGATTTCGTCAATCTTTCTGCCGTAATCCTACCGCCGCGGGGGCTTGTCTGTCCTGCTCAGACTTGGCCTGCTCAGGCGGCCAGCTCCGCCGTGCGGCGGCGCGCCGCACGCGCCGCCTCCAGCAGCGCGCGCCCCTTGTGCTCCGCTTCGCCGCCCGAGAAGACGGCGGACCCGGCCACCAGCACCTCCGCGCCCGCCTCCACGACCTGCGCGATGGTGTCGTGCCCCACGCCGCCGTCGACCTCGATGCGGAACCCGAGCCTCATCTCGTCGCGCATCCGCTTCAGATCGCGAATCTTCGTCAACGAGTACGGGATGAAGGTTTGCCCGCCGAAGCCGGGGTTCACGCTCATGACGAGCACGTGGTGCAGCATGGGCAGCACCGGGATGAGCAGGTCCACGGGCGTCGCCGGGTTGAGCACCACGCCCGGCTCCATCCCGTGCTCGCGGATGAGCGAAACGGTCCGGTGCAGGTGCCGGCAAGCCTCCAGGTGGACCCCCACCCAGTTCGCCCCGGCTTCGGCGAAGGCGGGGATGAACGTATCCGGGTTTTCAATCATCAGATGGCAGTCGAGCGGCAGCCCCGTGTGCTTCCGCAACGAGCGGACCACCGGCGGCCCAAGCGTGATGTTCGGGACGAAATGGCCGTCCATCACATCGACGTGGATCACCGTGCCGCCTCCTCGCTCCGCGGCGGCGACCTCCTCGGCCAGACGCGCGAAATCGGATGAAAGGATCGACGGTGCGAGCTCGACGGGAAACATGGTCATGGTGCCCCAAGTTTACCAGCGCGGGTTTCGCCGCTGCTTTCTCCTTATCGGCGCTTCGGCCCGTTTCGTTCAGGCCCCGGGCAAATTTTTGACAAATTCTCGACGAACTTTTTTCGCGCGGCGCGGCCCGGCCCTCTGCGAAGATGGAAGCGTGCCGCCCCGCTCCCTGCTCCCGCTCCTGCTCCTCGCCGCCGGCTGCGGCTACCACGCGGCCGGCAACGCCGCGCACCTGCCCGCCTCCGCGCGCGTCATCGACGTACCGGTATTCAAGAACCACACCCAGGCCTACCATGTCGAGCTCACGATGACGCAGGCGGTGCTCAGGGAGTTCGCCGCCCGCACCTCCTTCCGCACCGAAGCCGCCGACTCCTCCACCACCGCCGACGCGACCCTGCACGGCGACATCACCGCGCTTTCCGTCTACCCGCTCACCTACGACTCGACGACCAACCAGTCTTCCTCCTACGTCATCACCGTCACTGCCCGCGTCCGGCTCGACGACCGGGACGGGCGGTCCCTTTACGCGAACGACAACTACGTGTTTCGCCAGCAGTACCAGTCCACGCAGGACCTGGTTTCCTTCATCCGGGAGGACCCCGCCGCCATCCAGCGGCTTTCCCGCGACTTCGCGCAGAACCTCGTCGCGGACATCACGGAGAGCTTCTAAATGGGCGCGGGCTTCGGGTCCGTCGACCGCTTCCTCGCGGAAATCCGTTCGGGCAAGCTCCGCCCCGGCTACGTCCTCCTCGGCGACGAGGCGTTCCACCTCGGGCGCTGCCGTTGTGCCCTCATCGGGCAGTTCGTCCCGGAAGGGCTGCGCGACTTCTGCCTTCACGACGCCGACCTCTCTGAAACCTCCATTTTCGACATCCTCGACCAGGCCCAGACCCCCTCGCTGATGGCCCCCTTTCAGCTGGTTTTCATCCGCGGGCTCAAGGCTCTGTATGGGCGCGGCGCAAAAAAGGACGAGTTCGCCGCGCTGGACCGCTACGCCCGGTCACCCAACCCGCAGGCGCTGCTCGTCTTCGTCGCCGACCACCTCACCATTCCGGCGGACCCGCGCCGCATGGACATGGACGACAAGACCCGCTACGAGCGCATTCGCGAAACCCTCGGTGATTGGTGCGGTACGGTCGAGCTGGCTCGCGCGGACGAGGAGGATGCGCTTCGGTGGTTGAACGCGGAGGCCAAAAGCGCGGCCAAGGCGCTCCACCCGGATGCCGCCCGGGCCCTGGCCGATGCGCTCGCCTCCGACATGCTCGCTGTCGCCAACGAGTGGGAAAAGCTGCTGCTCTATACCAAGGGCCGGGCCGAGGTCACCCTCGCCGACGTCGAGGCCATGGTCCTCGGGGCGAAGCAGCGGTCGCTCTATGAGCTCACCGATGCCATCTCCCGCCGCGACCGCCCCAAGGCTCTGGCGCTGCTCGACGGCCTGCTCAACGCCTCCGACGCCGGCGAGGACGCGGCGATCGGCCACCTCTACTCGCTCGCCCGCGTGTTCCGCCAGATGCTCGTGGTTCTCGAGAAGGGCGTCCGCGACCAGCGCGGCTTGTGGGCGGCGCTGTGGCCCGGCTTCCGCCTGCCGCCGTTCGCCGCCGACGAACTGATCCGCCAGGCCCGCCGCTACCGTTCCCCGGTCGAGCTGCTGCCCGCGATCCGCGCCGTGGCCCGCGCCGACCGGGAAGTTCGGTCGAGCCCCGTCGATAAGAAGCTGGTGCTGGAGCGGCTCATTCTCGCTCTGACTCCGCCTCGCTGAACGGGTTGCGGATGGTCAACCCGCCGATCCGCTGGCCGTCCTGCATGTCTTCCGAGTAGAGAATCGCGCATCCGGCCATCTGCGCGCATGCCGCGATGTTCGCGTCGTAAATTGCAAAGCCGTACCGCCGGGCGAGCTCCACGGCCTGCCGCTGTGCCGCATCCGTGACCGGGAGCACCTCCCTGAAAAGCAGACGGAGTGCCCGCAGCTGCCGGTCCACCGCCTCCCAATCCAGCTTGAGCTTGCGGCGAACTACATTGGTGAATTCATTCAGGCTTTGCACGCTGATCAGGCCGCCCCGGTCAGTCAGCGTGCGCGCACGCGCCTGACGCGGATCGCCGCTGTTGATTCGGTAGAGCAGGATGTTCGTATCGAAGAACACCTCCGCCCTATCTTCAGCGCTCATTGGCCTCTTCGCGGCTGAACCGGAATCCCGCGGGAAAGGGCACGCTCAACCGGTCCAGCTCCTCGCTCGCCTCCGCCCGAGTCATGGTGCGCTTCAGCCTCAAGCTGCGCGTGCCGGCAATGTCGATGTCCACGCTGTCCCCATCCTTCAGGCCCATCGCCTGCACCACCGCCGCGGGCAGCCGCACCGCCAAGCTGTTTCCCCACTTCGCTATCTGCATGGATATACCTCCACCCACAATGTATATCCACACTCACTCCAGCACAAGCGCCACCTCTCCTTTCTCGATTCGCGTCAG
>CAXUEU010000126.1:0-8654 GCA_964250195.1 uncultured Acidobacteriaceae bacterium | reverse complement strand
CGGAGCCAGAGCGCGCCCGCCAGGCACTGATCGCGGCGCTGCGCGGCCGCCCGGAGACCCCATCCGACCAGCTTTTGGCGGCCGAGATCGCCGCGCGTCTGGGCGAGACCGATGCCGCCGCCGATGCTTATGCCAAGGCCCGCGCGAGCGCCCCCACGCACAGCCCGGAGCAGGCCGAAGCCTCCGCCGGCCTGGCGCATCTGCTCATCGCGCAAAAACGCTGGCCCGAGGCCGAGCCGGTGCTGCGCAAAGCTCTGGTCGAAAGCCCGGACGACCCGGCCCTCGAAGCCGAGCTCGCGCAGGTTCTCAGCGCCGAAAACAAACCCGGTGACGCGGTCGCGGTTCTCGAAAACCTCCATGCCGCCAGGCCGGAGGACCCGCGCATCGCCGCCGCCCTGGCCGACCTGTACACACAAACCGGCGCGCGGGAGAAGGCCGCACCGCTCTACGCGGAGGCCCTGAAAGCCAACCCGCACGACCCCGCCCTGCTCGCCGGGGAGGGCGACGCGCTGGTCCGGGCCGGGCAGTTCTCGGCCGCGATCCCGGTCTTGCGGGAGGCCACGGAGCGCGACCCCGGCAACGGCAACGCCTGGGGCAGCCTCGCGTTCGCGGCTTCCCAAACGCACCAGCCCGAGACGGTACTTCAGGCACTCAACATGCGTTCCAAAGTAATGCCGGAAACGGCATCTACCTATTTCCTATCGGCCACCGCATACGATACTCTTCACCAAACAAAGCAAGCGGCCGAGCGCTACCGGCAGTTCCTGTCGGCGGCTGGTACGGGGTTTCCGGACGAGGTGTGGCAGGCACGCCACCGCCTGGCGGCCCTCCCCCACTAAACGAACGCCGCGAACTCCCAAACGGACGCACGCAGGAGGTGCTCCGATGCGCACGACCTCCGTACTGTTTCTCTCGTTCACCCTCGCGGTGCCTGTGTACGCCGCCGACTACCGCCCGCTCGACTCCGCCGCGCTCCAGGCGCTCGCCGACAAGGCCGAGCACGCCGGCCAGCGCGAGCAGGCTTACCTGTATGCCCAATTGGTGCGCGGCTCGACGGAGATCGCGGGCATCAGCCTGGCCAAGGGCGACACGGAGACCGGCAACCACGCGCTTTCCGCGGTCATCGCCTATGCCGAGGCGCTGGACGCCGCGGTCGCGCACGACGCGAAGAAACTGAAAGACGCGGAGATCCTTCTGCGCGAAAGCGCCTTTCGGATGAAGGCCGCGATGCTGGCCACCTCGCTTGAGGACCGGCCCGCCATGGCCGCGGCCCTGAGCCGGATCGACGCGACCGAGTCCAGACTGATGGGCGCGGTCTTTTCTAAGTAGAGCCGTTCGCGCCGCGGAACTGGATGTTGGGCAGGTCCTCGACGACCCGGCGCAGGGCTTGCTCCCAACGCGAGTGGATCAGGTCCAGCTCCGCGTCGGCCGAGAGGAAGCGCCGGTAGTTGTCCAGGTTGAAGGATCCGCGCCGGTACTGGACCAGCTCCACCGGCGGCCCCACCGTGACGTTCGAGCGCATGGTCGCGTCCATGCTCAGCAGCGCGTACTTCGACGCGGCGTCGAGCGAGGTGGTGCGCGCGTCGATGCCCCGGTCCAGGATCGGGCGGCCGTATTTCACTTCCCCGATCTGGAGATAGGGCGAGTCCTCGGTCGCGCAGATCGGGTTGCCCTGCGGGTAGATCAGGTAGAGCTCCGGCTCGCCCCCCGCCACCTCGCCGCCCAGCAGCAGGTGGATGTTGAAGGTGAAGTCGTCCTTGGCGAGCGCCTCGCGGTCCATGTCGGAGACGCGCCGCACGCACGCGCCCACGGCACGGGCGGCCTCGTACATGTTGCCCGCCGCCGCCAGGCCCTCGCCGCGCCGAAACTCCTCGCCCATCAGCGCCAGCACCGACTGCGTGATGGACAGGCTGCCCGAGGTCAGGATCACGAACGCCCGCTCGCCCGGCGTCACGAAGGTGTAGAGCTTGCGGCAGACGTTGACCTGGTCGTAGCCGGCGTTGGTACGGGAGTCCGAGGCCATCACCAGCCCCTCGTGCGTCTTGATTCCGAGGCAATACGTCATGCCGTTTTCCCGCGCTTGCCGTTGCTCTCCATACTGATAAAGTCTTAGCACATTGCCGCTTGCGCCAAGCGGTCCTCAGGAGGGATCCCAGCCCCGTGCATCTCCGTCTCGGCTACGATATCCGCTTCGAGCTGCCCGCGCCCGCGGCGATGGTCGCGCTCCTGCACGTCCACCCTTCGGTCGCGACCGCGCTGCTCACCCCGGACGAACTCGTCACCGAGCCCGCGCTCGCCATCCGCGAGTACACCGACGCGTTCGGCAACCGCTGCTCGCGTATCCACGCCCCGGCGGGGGTGCTGCGGCTCCAGGGCATGCTCGAAACCACCGCCCCGGACTTCCCCGACGAGGCCGGCACCGACGCCGCGGAGCACCCGGTCGAGGAGCTGCCGGATGAGGTCCTGCAGTTCCTGCTCTCGAGCCGCTACTGCGAGGTGGATCGGCTGGGCGCCCTGGCGCTGGACCTGTTCGGCTACCTGCCCCGGGGCTGGCCCAGGGTCGAGGCGATCCTGCTCTACGTGAATAGGATCGTGCAGTTCGGCTACCACTTCGCGCGCCCGTCCAAGACCGCGGTGGACGTGTTTACCGAGCGCACCGGCGTGTGCCGCGACTTCCAGCATCTGGCCATCACCTTCTGCCGGGCCCTCAACATCCCGGCGCGCTACGCCACCGGCTACCTGGGCGACTTCGGCGTTCCCCCGAGCCCCTCGCCCATGGACTTCAGCGCGTGGTTCGAGGTATACCTGGGCGGGCGCTGGTGGACCGTGGACGCCCGCCACAACCGGCCCCGCCTGGGCCGCGTGCTGATGGCCGTGGGCCGCGACGCTGCGGACGTGGCGCTGACCACCTCCTTCGGCGTGGCCAACCTCCAGCACTTTTCCGTCGTTTCCGACTGGCTGGATGAAAGGAAATGAGCGCAACTGTCCAGCGCTTCGCCGACCCGTTTCTCCGCGAGTACTTCCTCGACGGCGCGTACGACGAGATGTTCACGCCGGAGGGCGCGATCCGCCCGCAGTACCGGCTCCTGCTCGACACCTACCGCTCGCTGCCGACCGAGGAGCTGCTACGCCGCAAGCACTCCGCCGACATGAGCTTCTTCACCCAGGGCATTACCTTTACGGTCTACGGACGCAAAGAGGGCACCGAGCGCATCTTCCCCTACGACATGCTGCCGCGCATCGTCACCGGGGCAGAGTGGCGCACCATCGAGCGCGGGCTCATCCAGCGCATCACCGCGCTCAACCAGTTCCTGGGCGACGTGTACGGCGAGGGCAAAATCCTCAAGTCCGGCGCGGTCCCGCGCGAGATCGTCTACTCCTGCCGGCACTTCCGGCGGGAAATGCGCGGCCTCCAGGTTCCGCGCAACGTCTACATCGCCGTCACCGGCACCGATCTTCTGCGGCTCCAAGACGGCTCCTTCGCGGTGCTCGAGGACAATTTGCGCGTCCCGTCCGGGGTTTCGTACATGCTCTCGTCCCGCCGGGTGATGAAGCGCACCTTTCCCATCATCTTTCGCGAGTACGGCGTGCGCCCCATCGAGCACTACCCGCAGGTGCTGCTCGCCGGCCTGCGCTCGCTCGCGCCCGAGGGCCGCGCCGAGCCGACCATCGTCCTGCTCACCCCCGGCGTGTA
This sequence comes from uncultured Acidobacteriaceae bacterium, assembly GCA_964250195.1. Taxonomy (GTDB): domain Bacteria; phylum Acidobacteriota; class Terriglobia; order Terriglobales; family Acidobacteriaceae; genus EB88. Next base: position 4,960 of record CAXUEU010000126.1, on the reverse strand, counting down.
CAACTCGGCGTACTTCGAGCACACCTACCTGGCCCGGCAGATGGGCATCGAGCTGGTGGAGGGCCGCGACCTCATCACCCACAACAACGTCGTCTACATGCGCACCACCGCCGGGCTGCGCCGGGTCGACGTGATCTACCGCCGCGTCGACGACGACTTCCTCGACCCGCTCGCCTACCGGGGCGACTCCATCCTCGGCGTCGCCGGCCTGTTCAATGCGTACCGGGCCGGCAACGTGACCCTGGCCAACGCCATCGGCACCGGCCTGGCGGACGATAAAGCTCTCTATGCCTACGTCCCGGCAATTATCAAGTACTACACCGGCGAGGACCCCATCCTGCCCAACGTCGAAACCTACCTGATGACCGACCCCGTGCAGCGGCAGCACACCCTGGCCAACCTCGACAAGCTCGTCGTCAAGGCCGTCGGCGAGTCGGGCGGCTACGGCATGCTCATCGGCCCGCAGTCGACAGCCGAAGAGCGCGCGGAGTTCGCCCGCCGCATCGAGGCCGACCCCCGCAATTACATCGCCCAGCCCACGCTCCAGTTTTCTCGCGCCCCTTGCCTGATGCACGCCGACCAGGCCGGATCGAGCATCGAGCCCCGCCACGTGGACCTGCGCCCCTACATCCTCTACGGCGACAAGGTCACGGTGGTCCCCGGCGGTCTGACCCGCGTCGCCCTGCCCAAGGGCTCGCTGGTCGTCAACTCGTCGCAGGGCGGCGGTAGCAAGGATACCTGGGTGCTGGAGGAGAGCGAGGGAGAAGGGAGGAGGCAGAAGGCAGAAGAGTAAAGACGGGAGGAAGAAGGGTTGAGGCGATGCTGAAGGGGAGGGTCAAGTGGCGGTAAGAAGCTTCAAAGATCTGCTGGTTTGGCAAAAAGCGATCGCTTTAACAACGCTTGTCTATCGATGTACGGAATCTTTTCCGCGCGACGAGCGGTTCGGTTTGACAAACCAGCTGCGCCGCGCAGCCGTTTCGATTCCAAGCAATATCGCGGAAGGCTACGGGCGAGGTACGAAGCGAGATTACTGCTACTTTCTTTCCATTGCCCGCGGATCGAATCTGGAAGTGCAAACACAACTTGTCATCGCCGGCAATCTCAGCTTCGGCATCTCGGAACAACTTCGAGATGCGGCCGCGTCTTCGGAAGAGATCGGCTGGATGCTGACCGGCCTGCTCAAAAAGCTGCGTTCCGCAGACAACCCTACGTCCTAATCCAATCCCTCCTCCCTTCTCCCTCCACCCTTCTCCCTCCACCCTTTCACAGCCACCACGAATACCCCACCTGGAACTGCAGGCTCGCGTTCACCCCCGGGTTGCGGTCGCCGAGCGAGGCGCTCGAGATATGCACCACCGAGGCCTGGAAATCGATCGAGTGCCGGTCGCCGACGAAGTAGTGGAGGCCCGCTCCGGCCTGCGGAGTGAAGTTCCACACGCTGGTGTTGCCGGGCACGCCGCGCGGGGTTACCGCGTCCGGCGGGTACTTGTGGTTGGTCCACAGGAGGCCGCCCGCGCCCTGGAAATACGGAGCGATGCGCCGGCCCGGTGTGAAATCCCAGCGCAGCTGGATCGGCGTGATGCTCAGTCCGGTGAACGTCCCGCCGTTGTAGGGGATCAGAAAGGTTTCCGTCTGGCTGCCGGGCAGATTGAAGGTCGTGGGCCGCAGGCCGGCGCGCGGCGTGAATGACTGCCAGTACGGCATGAAGTCGCCGGAGTACTCGAACTGCCCGCGCAGAAACCCCGGTCCATACTGGCCTGTGAGAACCTTGCCGAGGTGGACGCCGGCATTGGTGAACGAGAAATCGGACCGGTCCCCGAGCCCCACACCGCCGCCGAAAAACACCCCGTACTCCCAGGGATCGCGGGCCAGGGCAGAGGCGGCCGGGCCGGAGTGAACGTCCTGCGCGCACAAAGGCGCGGCAACGAGGAGCAGAGCGAGGAGGGGAAGTTTCATCGGGTCCGGCGGGTTCGCTTTCCAGGGAAAACTCGGGGAGCGCGGGCTCCTCCGGTTTCGTGCCGCGGCTGGTAGGGCAGTTTCGAGTGACCGTGATTTCAGATTGCATTCGGTGCGGCTTTCTTGACGGAAACCGCGTCCGGTTGTGTCTCTCCGGTCCGCATGGACGCGAAACCTGTTCTAGCGCGCCGCTTCTTCCATCTGCTCGTCCATCTCGAAGTTCGAATACACGTTCTGGACGTCGTCGTGGTCCTCGAGCGCTTCCAAAAGGCGCACCATCTGCGCCGCCGTCGCGCCTTCGAGCTTGGTGTACGTGCTCGCGATCATCGTGTTTTCGGATGCCAGCGTCTCGATCTTGGCGTCGCGCACCGCCTGCGCAACCGCTTCATACGCCGAGGGGTCGGTGGTGATCTCCCAGGTCTCGCCCTCGTCGGCCATGTCGTCCGCGCCCGCTTCGAGCGCCAGCGCCATCAGCTTTTCCTCGTCCGCGGCCGCCTTGTCGACCACGATCAGCCCCTTCTTCGCGAACATGAACCGCACCGAGTTCGGCTCGCCCAGGTTGCCGCCGTTCTTTGAGAAGGTATGGCGAATCTCCGATACCGCCCGATTCCGGTTGTCCGTGGTGCAGTCCACGATCAGCGCCACCCCGCCCGGCCCATAGCCCTCGAACGAGATCTCCTCGTAGGTGAGCCCGGGGATCTCGCCCGTGCCGCGCTGGATGCCGCGCTTGATGTTGTCCGCCGGCATATTTTCGGCCTTGGCCGCCAGGATCGCCGAGCGCAGGCGCGGGTTGCCGTCCGGGTCGCCCCCGCCCTGCCGGGCCGCGATGGTGATTTCTTTGATCAGGCGCGTGAAGGTCTTGCCGCGTTTGGCGTCGAGCGCGCCTTTTTTGTGCTTGATGGTCGCCCATTTGCTGTGGCCGGACATGCGTGAAACCCTCGTCGTTTGCTTGGAGTGCGCGCGCTCTGCGGGCAGGGCTCGCGCGACGGCTTAGTATAGCGCGGCGCGTGTGCCTTGCGAGCAGTTGCCGTTCGCGGCGCGTTCATCGTTCCCCGGTATAAATGGGCCATGCGACCTCTACATGGCGGGCCATGACCACGACCTGCAGCACCTGAAATTCGACGGCCACCCCACCACTCACTTCCTCTCGGGGGCGGGCGGGGCGGATCTCTACGTGCTCGCCATCGATGCGCTCGACCGAGGGCCTTACGCGCAGGAAGTCCACGGGTTCAGCCATCTCTCCGTAACCCCGAAGGCGCTGGAGCTGCGCCACCTGGACGCGGACGGGCGGCTGCTCTACGCCATCTCCCGCTCGCCCTCCGGCAAGGTGGTGCCGCTCAAGAGTTGAGAGCCACCGGCGGCGGCACGCGGTCGCCGACGCTGTATTGGTGCCAGTAGGGATAAGGCAGGGGCCGCGCGCTCGCCCGGTCCAGCGCGGCAACCTGCGCCTCGCTGAGCGACCAGCCCACCGCGCCCAGATTGGCCCGCAGCTGCTCCTCGTTGCGCGCACCCATCACCAGTGTCGCCACGGTCGGCCGGGTCAGCAGCCAGGCCAGCGCCACCTGCGGCACCGTCTTGCCCGTCTCCGCCGCCGCAGCGTCCAGCGCATCCACCACCCGATACAGGTACTCATCCTCGACCACCGGGCCGCCCTGATCGCCGCCCTGGCCGATGCGGGAGTCCGCCGGCGGCGGCTGCCCGCGCCGGATGCGCCCGGTCAGACGCCCCCATCCCAACGGACTCCACACCAGCGCGCCCACCTTTTGGTCAGCGGCGAGCGGCATCAGCTCGTGCTCGTAGTCCCGTCCGGAAAGCGCGTAATACACCTGGTGGCCCACATACCGCTGCAAGCCCCGGCGGTCGCTCACGGCGAGCGACTTCATCAGGTGCCAGCCGGAGAAGTTCGAAGCGGCCAGGTAGCGGATCTTCCCCTGCTTTACCAACGTATCCAGGGTTTCGAGCGTCTCCTCGACCGGGGTCAGGGCGTCGAAGCCGTGCATGTGGTAGATGTCGATCCAGTCTGTCTTGAGCCGCCGCAAGCTCGCGTGGCACTGCTCCAGGATGTGGTAGCGCGAGGAACCTCGATCGTTCGGCCCCGTGCCCGTCGGGAAGGTGCATTTGGTCGACAGCAGTACCTTATCGCGCCGGCCGCGGACAGCCTCGCCGAGGATCTCCTCCGCCATGCCACTCGAATAGACATCCGCGGTGTCGAATAGGTTCGCGCCTGCTTCCATGCAGATGTCGACCATGCGGGATGCTTCGGCTACCTGCGCGCTGCCCCACTTCTTGAAAAACTCATTGCTGCCGCCGAAGGTGCCCGCGCCGAGCGAAAGAACCGGGACCTGGAGCCCGGAGTGTCCGAGAAACCTGTATTCCATGGCTCGGTAGATGCGCGGGCGCTCCTCAGGGCTTCGCGCGAGGCTTTCTAAAGGCATACACCACCGCCAGCAGAGGCGGTGCGAGCAGCACACCCCAGAACGGGATGAGCACCCCGAGCGCGATGGGGGCCAGGATCGAAGCCCAGATGGGTACGCGCGTGACCCGGTGCAGCAACAGCGGCTGGAGCAGCAGTTGCTCGATGACGACGATGACCGCGTACAACCCCAGCACCAGCGCGAGCCGGTACAGGTCGTGACCGGAAACCGCGACCGCCAGCACCGGGCTGATGACCGCGATTACCCCGCCGAAGGTCGGGATGTAGGACGCGAAGGCGGCGATCAGCGCCCACAGCGGCGCGAGCGGGACATGCAGGAGCGCGAGCCCGATCCACCACAGCAGCCCCATCGCGAGCGCCTGGAGCGTGGCCGCGCGCCACCAGTTCGCGAGCGCCGAGCCCGCCGTGGCGAACAGGCCGGGCCGGTCGTCCGGATGCGGTCCCAAAAGCGGCGCCGCCGGCCCGGGAACCGTTGCCGGATCGGATTTGGGAACGGGCCCGGGCTGCGGCGGAGTAACCATGCCCGCTTGGAGGCCGCCCAAGCCCGGAAGGATGCAGCCCTCCCCGCGC
>CAXUEU010000125.1:5872-8721 GCA_964250195.1 uncultured Acidobacteriaceae bacterium | reverse complement strand
GTCGAACAGGTCAGCCCCGCCGCCCCCATATCCTGAATGCCCAACACCGCGCCGGTCGCCATGGCCTCCAGGCAGCCTTCGAGCAGCAGCTTTTCCATGAACGGATCGCCGACTTGGACGTTTGGCCTTTTCTGTTCAGCCCCCGAGGTGAACTCCTCGCTCGCCATCGTCGCGCCGTGGATGCCGTCGCGGCCCGTCTTGGCCCCGACATAAATCACCGGGTTCCCGACGCCGGTCGCCTTGGCATAGAAAATCTCGTCCCGCCGTACCAGCCCCAGGGCAAACGCATTGACCAGCGGATTCCCGGAATAGCAAGCCTCGAACTTAGTCTCCCCGCCCAGGTTCGGCACGCCGAAGCAGTTGCCGTAGTGCGAAATGCCGGCGACCACGCCCTCGACCACCGCGTGATTCTTGCGTGTGACGGCCTCGTCTTCGCCCTCCAACGGCCCGAACCGCAGCGAGTCCATTACCGCCAGCGGCCGCGCGTTCATCGTGAAAATGTCCCGCAAAATCCCGCCGACGCCGGTCGCCGCGCCCTGAAACGGCTCGATGTACGAGGGGTGATTGTGCGACTCGATCTTGAACGCGCACGCCCAGCCATCGCCCACGTCGATGATCCCCGCGTTCTCCCCCGGCCCCTGCACCACGCGCGGGCTTTCGGTCGGCAGGCGGCGCAGGTGCACCCGCGAGCTCTTGTACGAGCAGTGCTCGGACCACATGACCGAGTAAATCCCCAGCTCGGTGAGCGAAGGCACCCGGCCCAAAGCGGCCTCGATCCGGGCATACTCGTCCTGCGTGATGGAGTGCTGCTTCAGCAGCGCCGGGGTGATCGCGCAGGGCGCAGGGGTGTTGGTTTGCGGGGAGGGCAAAACAGAGGCGTCGGGCGAGAAGAATTCATCCATGGCGCTGCGCCCATTGTCGCATGTTGCCGTCGCGTGAACAGCTCCGCAGCGGCCCCGGCCAACCCGGCGACCTCAGCCTGTTGCGGGTGCCGGCAGCCCCGCCGCGCCCGGCTTACGTTTGCTCTCCCCGCGACGCGCCTCTCCCGGTACGATTCCCTGCGACCGCGACCACAACACGTCCATCTGCCGCCAGTACTCGCCCAGCGTCCAACGTCCGCCCTTGCGGAGCGCCGCTGTCGTCACTGTCCGCTTCCCCTCGATTTTTTTCTCGATTTCAATCAGTCCCGCCTCCTCCAGCCGCATCATCTGCACGGAAAGGTTCCCCCGCGAAAGCCCCGTCGCCCGCTCCAGGAATAGGAAATCCGCCCGCTCACAGGAGGCCAGCACGGTCAAGATCGCCAACCGCGCCGGTTCGTGGACCAGGCGGTCGAGCTCGACAGGCTCCGGGCTGAATGCGGGTAAGTGGTCACTCACCCCGACCCTCCACCTTGAGCGGACGCAGAAGACGTCCCAGCAGCCAATGGTCGTAAAGCTGCAGCAGCGGCAGACTCGCGGAAACCGTGTATAGGGCCGCATAGCCGTATGGTCTGAAGAAACAAGCCGCGGCGACAAAGCCGGTCGTGGCGACGGCAGCCGCGCCATACAACGCCCTGCGGAGCCGAATCCATTTAGAATTCGGAGCCGCTGCTGTGCCGACAGGGATAAAGAAGATCATCACCTGAACCAGAAAGCTCGTCGCGGTATGCAGATCGCGAGGCACGAGCATGAGCACCGTATACAGCAGAATGAGGACTACCGTCAGCCATTTGGTTCCCGGTATCGTCTCCGATGCGGTTCGGAGCGTGGCGATGAAGCCATATGTCGCCTTATACCATCGCGTCAGCCATACCGCCCAAATCGCGGTGACAAGCACCAATCCACCCAGGAAGGAAAGCATGAAAAGAAGAGATTTACGTCCAGGAGGAATCAAGATCAGGCCAGCAAACAACCCCGCGAAAAGGGGAGCCACCCTGAGGCGCCGCAGGTCTTCGAAGTGCTGCGTCACGTATTGCAGCTCCGCCTCGCGGCCTTCCGCGCCTTCCAGCTTCTCTTCATACACCGCGTCGAGCAGCATCGCAGGCCTCCCAGCCAACCCGCGCCAACGACAAACCACCGTTCTCGACAGCATAAACCGGTTTATACCGTAAACTCTATTCGCCTTCCTCGCGCGCCTGCCACTACCCGCACATGCCCCGGCCCGGTCCGGCAGCAGCCGCCCACCACGCTCGCGCCAGCCGCGAACCACGCCCGCGCCAGTGCCCCGAAAGCGGCCGCGTCCGAGGAACCCGTCCAGCAGCGCGCCACCGCATCCCAACCCTCGCCCGAATTTGGATACACCACCAGCGGCTTCCCCGTCCCGGCGCGCAGCTCGCCGAGCAGCGGCAGCGCCAGCGCAGGCGCGATACAGTTCACCCCGACCGCGACCACCTGCGGAACCCCCTCCAAAAACGCCGCGCACTCCCGGACCGGCTCCCCATGCGCTGTCAGTGAACCATCGCGGCAGGTGAATGACACCCACGCCCCCACCTCCGGCCACCGGCTCAGGGCAAAGGCAATCGCCCGCGCCTCGCTCAGCTTCGGGACTGTTTCGAATGCCAGCAAATCCGCCTCGGTCCCGGCCAGGGCCTCGATCCGCTCAGCATGGAACCCCACCAAGGCCGAAACCTCCTCCGCTTCCGAGCCAAGCTCGTAAGAACCCGTAAACTCCGCCCCATTCGCGAGCGCCGCCCCATATGGCCCCAGCGAAGCCGCCACCAGAACCGGCTTGCCGCTTAGGGAAACGCCCCCGAACTCCCGCCGAGCCGCCAAAGCCAGCTCCACCCCGCCCCGCAACCCCCCGACCCGCAGATCCCGCCCCGAAGCCCGCCCAAAACACAGGACCCCAACACCCCAAGCCGCACACAGAAA
>CAXUEU010000125.1:0-5862 GCA_964250195.1 uncultured Acidobacteriaceae bacterium | reverse complement strand
GCAAAATCTCCGCCCCCGCCTCCAGGTAGCTCCGGTGCACCGCCAGCACTGCTTCCGGAGCCTCGAACAGCGCCTGCGCCGACCACAGCGGCCCGGCGGTCGAGACCCCGCGCGCCTCCAGCTCCGTCGCAAACCCGCCGTCGAGCACCCGCCGCAGCCGCAAATCCAGCTCTCTCCGACCCCGCACACAACCCTCCCGCCTTTGCCCGCGCTCCTAGCAGCATGGTCAAGGTACAGGAAGGCCAGTGCGGCCTGTGCGCCCACTTCGGCGAGCCCGAGGCGGGCACCCGTTTGCCCGCCATCCTCGAGATTCTCTCAACCCGCCAGGCTCAGGAAACCTTGACCGCCCCCTGCACCCAGTCGCAGCTTAGGGGCGTGCATCTCCGCGTCACCCCGGTCAGCGGCTGCGACGGCTTCACCCTCGCGCATTAGACCTTTAGCAAAGGGCAGTGCAGACCTTTACCGCTTGCGCTCCCACCGCTCCTCGTGCCGGTCGTCCCGCAGCGCGGCTTCCCGCACCAACCCCGTCGCGGAGTCTTTCAGGAAGCTCAGCCGCGTCGTGGACCCGCTGGGGAAGAAGAACGTGGTCGCGCTCTCCGGCAGAAGTTCCGTTACCTCGCCGATCCGGTTGCGCTGGAACAGCTGGTCCCCGGTTCGGTACACCGTGATCTGGGTCACCCCCGCGTCCTCGTACTCGCCCAGGTAAGCGTCATAGACCGCCGGATTCACCTTGGCCGGCACGGGATGCACCGGCACCACTACGTGCTCGGCCGCCGGCGGCAAGCCGGCATCGGCGGCGAGGGAGTGCCCCAGGAACCACAGCGGCAGCGAGGGGTTTGCATAGGCCTTCTCCCACACACTGTGCTTCACCCCGGCGTACTCCCAATAACGGACGTTCCCCTCGCCGGCCTTGAGCGCGTCGAACATCAGCGCGCTCTGCCGGGGGCTCACCACCGGGTCGTCCGCTCCGTGAAACTCCCACACCGGCACATGCTTCAAGGCCCGCGCGTACTCCTCCGGCAGCGTGGTCTGCTCGCTCCAACGGTTCGGCGCGTAGGACCAGAACACCCCTCCGCACACCGGCGCGATCGCCGCGAACACGTGCGGGTACTCCCGCGCCAGCTCCCATGTCCCGTAGCCGCCGAGCGAGAGCCCGGTCAGGTACGTCCGGTTCGCGTCCCCATCGAACTCCGCCTCCTCGGCCCGCAGCGCCGCCATCGCGACCTCCATCATGTCCCCGTCGGTCCAGTGGTGATGACTGAACGGCACCTGCGGCATCACTACGATGAACGGCCAACGCTCGGGATGCACCCGAATCGCCGCCGGCAGCCCAATCTGCGTCTCGTCCAGCCCTTCCGACCCACGCTCGCCGGAGCCGTGCAGGAACAAAATCATCGGCCACTTCTGGTCTTTCCGGTCGCCGGTCCACTCCGCCGGCACGTACACCACGTATTTGCGCGGGATCCCGCGCACCGTTACGGTCCGATTCAGGAAGCCCGTGTCTTGGCCGCGGTGCTCCGCCCAAAGCGCGGGTACGGCGAGGAGCAGCAAGGCCGCGCGCAGGAGGAGTTTCAGCATGCCAGCAGAATAGCAAGCTCCGGGCCGCGTTTGCGCCCGGCTCCCGCATCCCAACCGGCAGCCATGCAGCGCATCGACACCCACGCCCACTTCCTGCCTTCGTTCTACCGGCAAGCCTTGATGGCGGCCGGCATCACGCAACCCGACGGCATGCCCGCGATCCCGGAATGGGACGAGGAGGCGGCCCTTCGCCACCTGGAAGCGCTGGAGATTCAGGCTGTTGTTCTTTCGATCTCCTCGCCGGGCGTGTATTTCGGGGATGCCGCGGCCGCCCGCGCCCTGGCGCGCCGCTGCAACACGGAAGGACACCGGCTGCGCCGGGCGCACCCCGGCCGCTTCGGCTTTTTCGCCACGACGCCCCTGCCCGACGTCCAAGGCGCGCTCGACGAGCTGCGGTATGCCCTTGACACCCTCGGCGCGGAGGGGGTCGCCATCGAGACAAACAGCGAGGGTATGTACGGCGATGATCCGCGCCTCGAGCCGTTCTACGCCGAACTCGACCGCCGAGGCGCAGTGCTGTTTATCCATCCCACAAGCCCCGCCTGCAACGCGCACCTGCCCGGCAACCCCCACCTGCCCGCGCCCATGCTCGAGTTCATGTTTGAGACCACGCGCAATCTCACCGCGATCATCCTGTCCGGCGTCACCGTCCGCCATCCCAGGATCCGCTTCCTGATCCCGCATGCCGGGGCCGCGCTTCCCGCGCTTGCCAGCCGCATCCACGCCCAGGGCCCGCTGATCCTGCCCAAGCTCACCGGCAAGAGCGCCGAATCCTACCCCGACATCCGCGCGGAGCTCCACAAAATCTACTTCGACCTCGCCGGCGCGCCGCTCCCGGAACTGCTGCCGGCCCTGCTATCCCTTGCCGACCACACGCGCATCTTCTACGGCAGCGACTGGCCGTTTACGCCGCTGGAAGCCTGCCGAAAGCTGGCGCGGCAGCTGGATGAAACGCCGCTGCTCGACCCTGAGCTTAAGCGGGCCGTTCTGCTTTCGAACGCGCTCCGCATGTTCCCCTCGCTGAACCGGGGTTGAGGCGTTCGACCTGCGCTTGCAGTTCTTCGGATTTTTGGCAGCGGGGTCCCCTGCGCGGCCGCGCACAAAGACCCTGCGGCAAGAAGGACGTCGGGAAAAGCTCCCGGTCAGTGCGACAGCGTCTCCTGCAGCGCCGCCAGCATCCGGCTCAGGTCCTTGTCGGTCCTCTTCTGCTCCTCGATCTTGCCGATCGAGTGCATCACCGTGGTGTGGTGCTTGTTGCCGAACTGCCGGCCGATCTCCGGCAGGCTCGCCTCGGTCATCTGCTTGGACAGGTACATCGCGATCTGCCTGGGCACCACCACCTTGCGCGAGTTGTCCTTGGCCTTGAGCTCCGTCACGCGCATCGCGAACTGCTCGGCCACCGCGCGCTGGATCGCCTCGATCGTGATCTTGCGCACCTGCGTGTCGATGAACTGCCTGAGGCACAGCTGCGCCACGGTCAGGCTCATCTCCACCCCGTGGAGCCGCGTCCAGGCGAACAAACGGGTCAGCGAGCCCTCGAGCTCCCGCACGTTGGTCCGGATGTTCGAAGCCACGAACAGCGCCACCTCGTTCGGCAGCGCCATGCCCTCGATCTCGGCCTTCTTCTGCAAAATGGCGACCCGGGTCTCCAGATCCGGGGGCTGAATATCCGCGACCAGCCCCCATTCGAACCGCGACCGGAGCCGGTCCTCGATCTCCGCGGTCTCCTTCCGGACGAAGTCCTTCGGGGGACGGTCGCTCGCGATCACGATCTGCTTGCCGCTCTCGTGCAGCGCGTTGAAGGTGTGGAAGAACTCCTCCTGCGTGCGCTCCTTGCCCGACAGAAACTGGATATCGTCGATCAGCAGCAGATCCATCGACCGGTACTTGTCCCGGAAGCTGGTCATCTTGTCATAGCGCAGCGAGTTGATCATCTCGTTGGTGAACTTCTCGCTCGAGACGTAGGAGATCGCCGCAGTGGGCTGCCGGCGCTTGAGCTCGTGGCCGATCGCCTGCATCAGGTGCGTCTTGCCCATGCCCACGCCGCCGTACAGGAATAACGGGTTGTACGCCCGGGCCGGGGACTCGGCCACCGCCGCCGCGGCCGCCCGCGCGAACTGGTTGCCCGCCCCGCTCACGAACGCGTCGAAGGTGTAGCGCGGGTTGAGCTGCGCGGCCGTGTTCCAGTCGAACCTGCCTTGCTGAGGCGAAGCCGCGTTCTGCGAGGCCGGGGAGACCGGCGCGGCGACGCTGCCCTGCAAAGTCACCGTCTCCTGCATGGGCTGCATGCGGCCCCTGCCCCCAAAGTGCGCCGGACCGGGGCCCAGGGTGGAGGCCGGCGGCATGCGCTCTTCAGGATCGGGGACGGCGTCGGGGCCCGCGGGGTTGGCCTCGGGCAGCACGAACTCAACCCGCTCGTACGGCAGGCGCAGCGCGTCGATCGCCTCCCCGATCAGGTCCGCGTAGCGGTCGCCCATGCCCTCGAACTTCGCCGTCGGCACCCGCACTACCAGCACGTTGCCTTCCGCATGGCTGAACAGCGTCGGCTTGAACCACGTTTCGTACGCCTGCCGGTTCACCTTCTTCTGGAGCGCCCCCAGGATGCGGACCCAGGGGTTCAGGGGTGCGGAGGGTGCGGCGGGCGCGACGGGATAAAAGCTCATGGGCGGCGGGTCCTTACCGGCAGGCTCGTAGCTTCCCGCGCCCGCGCCCCGCACCATCCAACCCAGCATTTGAAAACGTCCCTCTTCCGGGCAGGAGAGGGCGTCGGCGCAACGCGCGACGAGCTGAGGAGCATGGCAGAAAGGCGCTGAGCGCAGCGTGGAAGACGGGGCCTGCCGCAACCACGAATCGGTCAAAGTGAGACTCAGGCTAGCACAACCGACCGGCGGTTTCCGCCTTGTTTTCGAGGCCGTTTCGTGCTTCGGTTGCGGTTGCACAACCCATGGTGAAAACGGCTCCGTTCGGTACACCCGGGCGTTTCGGGCCCGCGATTTCGCTTGGCGGCCGACTGAGGGCGGGCGTAAAATCCGCCCGTCCGGGCGACCCGCTTCCCCGTGCCTGCGCTATACTTTGGGTTCGCCCCTCTTTCCCGGAGAGTGCGCCAGCTTCCGCACGAAAGGTCATCCGCAATGCCCAAACGCACTTTCCAGCCCAATCGGCGCCACCGCGCCAAGACGCACGGCTTCCGCACCCGCATGAAGACCAAGTCCGGAGCCGCCGTTCTGTCCCGCCGCCGCGCCAAGGGCCGCCACAAGATCGCCGTTTCCCCCGGCTTCCGCGACTAGACGCATTCGCGGCGCACGCGCGTCCCCCCTATGCTGTCCCCTTTCCAGGCAAGCAGGCTCCGCAAACACGCCGACTACGGCCTCGTTTATAACGCGAGCCGCAAGCACCGGAGCCGGACGCTCTCCTTCTTCTACCGCGAGCGCCTTGGCGAAGCGGCCGCGAGCCCCGAGGTACAGGCCCCGCGCTTTGGCCTGACCACGCCCCGCGCGCTCGGTCCCGCCGTGCTGCGCAACCGCGTCAAGCGCCGCCTGCGCGCGGTGGCCCACCCCAGGATGCACCTGCTTCCCCCCGGCGTGGACCTCATCCTCCATCCCCGTCCTGAAGCAGCCACCCTCGCCTTCTCCGCTTTGGTATCCGAGATTGAAACTGTTTTTCGCACCGTGGCCGCCCGGGTCGCCTCCCATGCGGACAACACACCGCTGCCGCGCGGACCGCGCCCACCCAAACGGAAGCCGTCCAAGCCGGCGAAGCCCAAGCTGTGAACGCCCTGCTCCATGCGGCTTTCACCGTTTGGAAACGCCTGCTCGGCCCCCTGCTGCGGGCAGGATCGCCGGGTGGGTTCGTGGGCGGCTGCCCCTTTCAGCCCACCTGCTCGGAGTACGCGACACTCGCCCTGGCCGAGCACGGCCTCCCGCGCGGTGCGCTCATGGCCGCCTGGCGCATCCTGCGCTGCAATCCGTTCTCGCGCGGCGGGTGGGACCCCGTGCCGCCCGCGAAACATCCTGTCCGGCCTGTCCGTTTACCATAGAGCTGTCACCCCGAAAAGGACGTCACACCCTTGCCAGAATTTCGCAATCCTAACCAGCAGGCCCCCGCGGGCCCGGGCGGCGGCTCTCCCGGCGGCAGCTCCTCGCTCCTGATGTACTTCGCCCTGTTCCTCCTGGTCTTCCTGGGTCTCCAGTACTTCAAGGGCAAGCCCGACCAGCCGCCCGCGCCCGCCGCGAAGCAGGCCCAGCCGGTCCCGGCCGCCATCGCTCCGGCCGCGCCGCAACAGGC
>CAXUEU010000124.1:0-8807 GCA_964250195.1 uncultured Acidobacteriaceae bacterium | reverse complement strand
GGTGGCCCCCTCGCTGTTCATGGAGAAAACCTCAGTACTGCGGCGGCTCGCCGGGGGGGCGGGTTTTGAAGCGGCGGTGGAGCCAGAGCCACTGGTCGGGGTACTCGCGGATGATCGCCTCGAGCGCGGCGGTGCAGAGGGCGGTGTTCGCGAGCGCGTCCCGCTCGGGGTCCGCGGTGCGGGCCATGGGGAGCTCGGGCCAAAAGTGGAGGACGTATTTGTGCTCGTCCCCATGCCACAGGAGGCAGCCGGGCAGCACGGCGGCACCGGTGTGGCGGGCGACGCGGGCGAGGCCGGAGGCGGTGGCGGCCTCGATGCCGAAGAAGGGGACGAACAGGCCCTGGGGCGGGGTCATGTTGGTGTCCATCAGGATGCCCACGGACTGGCCGCCGCGCACGGTCGCGAGCAGGCCGCGGGCAAAGTCGTCCTTGCCGAGAACGGTGTTGCCGTGAAGGCAGCGGATGCGGTTGACCCACCGGTCGATGCGCGGGTTGTCGAGTCGGCGGATGACCATGGACATGGGGTGCCCGGCGAGCGAGTGATAGAAGCTCGAGAGCTCCCAGCAGCCCAGGTGACCTGTAAGGATGAGCACGCCCCTTCCCCGCTCCGCCGCGCGCTGCCAGTGGTGCAGACCTTCGTAGCGGATGCGGCCGGCGGTGTTGGCGAGGGTGTAGCGGGGCATGTGGGCGAACTCGGCCAGCTGGCGGCCGAGATTGCGGTAGGTGCCTCGGAGGACGGCGTCGCGCCAGAGCTCGGGGCGGTCGGGAAAGGCGAGCTGGAGGTTGCGCTCTCCGGTACGGCGGAGGCGCGGCACCGCGTGGTACACAACATGGGCGAGCAGCGCACCGAAGGCGCGGGCAGCGGGGCGAGGCAGTGCCGCGAGCGAGGCGAGCAGAGCGCGGAGGAGGACGTATTCGAGGAGGTGCTGCAGGGGGCGGGCGAGTCGAGAATGGATTTGCGTTCAGTGTAGCCGGGCTTCTCAGGTCATCCCGAGGATCGAAGCGAAGAAGGACCTGTTTTTCGCATGGAGAGGCGAATAAGCAGGTCCTTCGACGCAAGCGCTGCCGCAGCGCTCAGGACGACCCTTTGCCGGGGTCGCCTTTAGCTGGGCTGGTTGGTGGAGTGGAAGTACTTGGCGACCGTGGAAATGAATTGCTGTGCCCCGGCCGGCGGCAGCACGTTGCCCTTGAGGATTTCCTCGAAGGTATGGGGCTGGCCGTAGAAGGTCGTGGTGTCCTCGGCGTTCTCGTACACGGCGGTGCCGTTCAGGTCGATGCCGGCGAACAGGCCCCTGGACCGAGACCAGGTGAGCAGCTCGGACTGGAGACGCCAGTTGGTGGCGGCTTGGGTGTCGCGGCCGACCGGGCCGGCAGCGGCAGAGGCGTCCCCGCCGATCTTGAACTTGCTCTTGAGCAGGTCCTGGAAGCCCTTGTCATTGGTGGCGACCAGAACCAGATCCGTGCCGGAGCCGCCGATCTGGAAGCCGAAGGACCCGCCGGTCATCTTGATGAAGGCGGGCGCGGACCAACCGTGGCCGGTGCGGCAGGTAACCACGCCCTGCCCGTACTCGGCGCCGAAGATGAACGCGCCCTTGATAAGCCCCGGCACGACGCCTACGCAGGTGGCCTGACGGAGGATGGAGTCGGGGATGGACTTGTCCGGCGAGGACTGGATTTCGGTGAGGGTGGAGGTGGCGTCCTCGAGCCGCGAGGCGATCTTGGCCTTGTCGCTCGCGGCGAGGGCGGGAAGAGTTGCGGCTGCCATGCATGCGACGGCAAAAAACTTTTTCATGAGGGTGGTCCTTCCTGCGTACTTGTGTTTGGACGTCTGGGCGTCCCATTCGAGAGGATCAGATGCAGGATATAGAAGCTCGGGGCGGAATGGCTCGATTTCGAGCGTTCCACTTGCCTGCCGCTTCGCCGGGCTTTAAGTTACCCGTGGACGAGGCACCATATCAGGTAACCGTGCCGGGTATTGCTAAGGAACGGAGCAATGAGGAACCTTGGTTCCATCTGAAGCCCGGAAAAGCAAGTCCATTTCTTTGCTCAGGATGACCATGCCGCGAAAAAGCAAGCCGAAAGGCGAAGACAAAAAAGAGGGGTTGGTTCGGCGGTTTCCCGCTTCCCCAACCCCGTTCCCCAGATCTGCGTTGTTACTGATTACTTTGTATAACCGAAGAACGTTACACGCAACATTACCAAAGTTGCAGACTTGTGGAAATCTCGGAACTAGAGTTTCGGCAGTACGATCCCCTGCTGGCCCTGGTACTTGCCGCGCCGGTCGGCGTAGGAAACCTCGCAGGGCTCATCGCCCTGGAAGAACAGTATCTGACACAGGCCCTCGTTGGCGTACACGCGCGCCGGTAGCGGCGTGGTGTTGGAAATTTCGAGCGTCACGTAACCTTCCCACTCCGGCTCGAACGGGGTGACGTTCACGATGATGCCGCAGCGGGCGTACGTCGATTTGCCGACGCAGATGGTGAGCACGTCGCGCGGAATGCGGAAGTACTCGACCGACCGAGCGAGCGCGAAGGAGTTGGGCGGCACCAGGATGGACTCGGCGACGACCGAAACGAAAGAGCGCTCGTCGAAGTTCTTCGGGTCGATGACGGCGGAGTTGACGTTGGTGAAAATCTTCCACTCGTCGGCGACCCGCAGGTCGTAGCCGTAGGAGGAGAGGCCATAGGAGATGACGCCCTCCTTGACCTGCTTTTCGCTGAAGGGCTGGATCATGCCGCGTTGGAGGGCTTCGGTGCGGATCCAGCGGTCGGACTTGATGGACATAGGAGCCGTTCTCCTGGAAGCGCCCAGGCTCGAAAGTTGCCGGCACGGCTTTGCCTGGCGGACAAGCCGCGAAACGATTCGCCGGTCCCCTCCCGGAGTCGGGAGAGCGGCTCAATCGAATCTGCATCTTACAGCAAGCCGGAGGGGCTCGCGAATGATCAAGCAGGACATCGTGCGGCAGGTGGTGGAGCGGACCGGTTTGCCGAGAGGCAAGGCGGACATGGCGGTGGACGCGATCTTCGAGCGGCTGAAGGGTGCGATGGGCGCGGGAACGCGCATCGAGCTGCGCGGGTTTGGTGTGTTCGAAGTGCGGCCGCGCAAGACGGGTGTGGGGCGGAACCCGCGCACGGGCAAGGAGGTGGCGATCGCGCCGGGACGGGCGGTGCGGTTCAAGCCGGGTAAGGACTTGGTGCTGAGGGACGAGGGTAGAGGGTAGAGGGGTGGAGGGATCGGACTGGCCGGGAACGGGGACCCAGGTGCCTGCCTGGCGGACCTGGATGGAGGGCGACAGGAACCAGCCGCCGTCGGCGAAGTTCTTGCCCTCTGGAAGACGAACTTCGAGAAAGTATGCGCGGATGGGTACTCGTAGCCGATCCAGTCGTCGTTCGTTGGCGAAGGCGACCGAGAGAGCGCTCCGGCGAAGTCACTCGCGAGGGCGGGCGTCTGCGTGTCGACGGAGACCATCCAGCCCGCGCCGGCGTCGCCGTATGCGCCGAAAGGGACGTACAGTCTTCGGCCGTCGGCGGAGAGAGCGAGCGCGCTTAAGAGTTAAACAAGGCTGAGTGCGTCGACGTCGAGAGTGAAGTTGCGGCGCGGGATGCCTTGTTCGTCGGCGAAGAGGAGCGCGCGGCGCAGCGCCTGATGGAGCGCGGAGCGCGATTCGGCCTTGACGACCAAGTGGAAGCGGTAAATGCGCTTGATTTTCGACAAGGGAGCGGAAGCCGGACCGAGAACGCGAATGCCGGGCAGGGTGGTTTCGCGAAAGAACCGGCCGAGGCGCGCGGCCCAGTCGGCAGCCTCTTCGAGGCGAGGGCTGTGCAGAATGAGGTTGGCGAGCACGGCGAAGGGTGGGTAGTGCATGTACCGGCGCAGCCTGGACTCGCGGTCCACGAACGCCTGATAGTCATGGGCGGCGGCGGCGGCGATGGCGTAGTGCTCGCCGTGGAAGGTCTGGACCAGGACCTTGCCGGGCAGGCTGCCGCGTCCGGCGCGTCCGGCCACCTGCGTCAGGAGCTGGAACACGCGCTCCGCGGCGCGGAAGTCCGGCAGGCCCAGCGCGTGGTCGCAGCCCACCACGCCGACGAGCGTGACGCCGTGGATATCGTGGCCCTTGGCGATCATTTGGGTCCCGACGAGCAGGTTGATCTCGCCCGAGTGCAGGCGTCCGAGCAGCCGCTCCATGTCGTGGCGTCCGCGGATGGTATCGCGGTCCATGCGGCCGATGCGCGCGCCGGGGAAGAGCTCGGCCAAACGCTCCTCGCCCTGTTGGGAGCCCGCGCCCAGGTAGTACAGGTGCTCGGATTGGCAGGAGGGGCAGCGCGAGGGCACGCGGGCGCGGAAGCCGCAGTAGTGGCATTCGAGCCTGTCTGAAACCTGGGCGCGGCCGCTTGCTTCAGCCGCCCCGCCGTGCAGCGAGCCTTTGTGCAGCGTGAGGGCGATGGCGCAGTTCTCGCACCCGAGTTTTTCGCCGCAGGCGCGGCATAGCGCGACGAAGGAGTAGCCGCGGCGGTTGAGCAGGATGATGGCCTGCTCGCCGCGGTCGAGCGCGAGCCGGGTCTCGTCGAGCAGCCGCCGGGCAAAGATGTGGTCCTGGCCGGTCTCGCGGAACTCTTGGCGCATGTCGATGAGCTCGACCGCCGGCAGGGGGCGGTCGGCGACGCGGGCGCGCATCGTGATGGCGCGGTACCGGCCGCGCCCGGCGTTGTGCCAGGACTCGAGCGAGGGGGTGGCGGAGCCCAGGACGCAGACCGCCCCGAGCAGCTTGGCGCGCATCACGGCCACGTCGCGGGCGTGGTAGCGGGGCATCTCCTCCTGCTTGTAGGAGCCGTCGTGCTCCTCATCGACGATCAGGAGGCCCAGCTCGCGCACCGGAGCGAAAACGGCCGAGCGGGTGCCGACCGCGATCCGCGCCTCGCCCTTGCGGATGCGGTGATACTGCTCGGCGCGCTCCTCCGGGGTCAGGGCGGAGTGGAGCAGCGCGACCTCGGAGCCGAAGGCGGCGTGGAGCTGGGCGGCGATCGACGGCGTGAGGCCGATTTCGGGAACCAGCAGCAGCGCGCCTCGACCGCGAGCCAGGGCGGCTTGCATGGCGGCCAGGTAGACCGCGGTCTTGCCGGAGCCGGTAATGCCGTGCAGCAGGATGGGCGTGAACGGCTTTTCCTCGGTGGCTCGCAGGATGGCGTCGAGGGCGCTCTGCTGCGAAGGATTCAGGGTGTAGGTCGCGCGGCTGTCGAGCCCGGAAAGATGGAAGGGTTGGGGCCGGTCCTGGAGGGTGACTAGGCCGCGTTTGACTAGGGTGGCGAGGGTGGAGGCGGGCCGGAGCTCGCCCGCGGGCAGGGTCTGCCCGGAGGCGGCGGCAAGCTGGGCCAGGATTCCCTGTTGGGCTTCGGTAAGTTTCGGGAGGCGCTCTGTCGGGGTGAGAACAGCCCACCGAGCCGTACGGGCGGCGTCGCGCGGGGCGGCTTCGGTTTCGCGGGCGAGCCAGCGTTTGCGGAGCATCCCCCCGAGCAGGGCACGGCCGGCTCCGGTCGCCCTGCGCACGGCGGGCACGGTGGCCGCTTCGCCGGACTCGAGGTAGTTGAGCACGGCGTACTCGCGGTCCTGGTCGAGGGCCGGGAGGCGGGAGCGGCGCGAGGAACCCCCCTCCGCCCCGGCGTGCAGCGCGGCGCGGCCGGCCTCGGCGATGCGGAGCAGGGTGCGGGTCCGAACCTCGGCGGAAAGGGGCAGCATGGTGCGGAGCACCTCGCCGACGGGACAGAGATAGTAGGAGCCGATCCACTCGGCCAGGCGCAGGAGGTCGGGGGCTAGAACGGGCTCGGGGTCGAGCACGGCGAGAATCGGCTTGGCCTCGACCGGCGGCGGGTCGGCATGGAGACGGAGCACGATGCCGGTGAGCTTCTCGTTGCGGAACGGCACCAGGACCCGCGCGCCTTCCATTGGAGCGGGTTCTGGGCAGGCGTAGGTCCAGAGCCGGTCCAGCGGAACAGGCAGGGCGACATCGCAGAACCGGGGCGGAAGAGGCATTGGAGGGAGGGTAGCAGGGTGGAGTACCTTTGCACCCTTAAGGGCCAGTTCAGATGCAAGGCAAACAGGTGAGCTTTCCAAAGGTACAGCTGTGCTAGGCTCTGTCTGTGACGAGTAAAGGAGGGCAGGAGCTACGGCGCTTCGCATACTCGACCACGGTGCGGTGCGCAAACGGCGTTATCGGACGCTTGTCCGAGGACGTATGGCGGGATAGTTCGGGGCGCGTCGTAAAGTACAACTTGGCTTCATCAATCACGGTTTGTGCGGGCGAGATAACGGGCGCGTTCTCGGGTATGACAACGCACATGGCTTCCATGAACGGCATTGGATGGGACAGAGCGATCCGTTCGACTACCCCGGCTTCGACGAGCTTGTCATTCGATTCGCAGATGAAGTCAGCGCGCTGCGGAGGAGGAACAGATGAAAACACGTTTCATACAGGAATCTTTCGAGGATGCGATGACGAGGATGATCGAACGGTCGAAAAGGCTTTCAGCCGGCGAGCCCCTGGAGGAGGAGCACATCATCTCCTTCGAGGATCCGCTGGACCTGATCGAGATGCTGACGCTGGAGCGAATGCGCCTGCTGCGGGCGGCGCGCGGCGGCCCGCTCTCGGTGGAGGAGCTTGCGAAGAAGCTGGTGCGGCCCCGGACGGCGGTGATGCGGGACATCAAGCACCTGGAAAAAATGGGCGTGCTGACCCGGCGCAGGGTGCCGAACCCGGGCCACGGCGTCAAGACAGTCGTCGAGGCAACCTCGGAGCGCTTCGACCTGGTGGCCTCCTTCTAAGACCTATAGATAGCGAAAGGGCAGGCCCGAAAGCCTGCCCTTTTCCCATTGCAACTAAACGTTACTGGCCCAACAGGTTGAAGATGCCGCTCATGTTGAGCACGCCCCAGCCCGTTACGGTGTCGAAGCCCGGCGTGACGGCGAGTGAGGAGTCGGTGCCGAAAGACAGGTCGAAGGTGGACCCGGCGCTCGAGGTATAGAGGGCGCTGAGGTAGGTGTTGGCGTTGCCCGGAGCGACCAGCGCTTCGGAGGAGTAGGTGGTGATGGCACCGAAGCTGTTGCGGATGGCACCGAAGACGTTATTGGCCGGGTTGGCCGGAAGCACGTCGGTGACGACCGAGGGATTGGTGCCGAATGCCGAGATCAGCGGGGCGGCCTGGCCCAGGGCGAAGCCGAACCGCTGCTGGAGCAGGGCCCACTCGGCGGAGAAGATGGGCGCGGCGAGCGAGGTGCCGCCGATCACTTCATAGGACGGGACCCCGGCGATGGTCTGGATGATCTCGACGCCGGTGAACGGATCGGCCAGCGCGGAGACATCGGGCAGGAGCCTACCCGAGCCCTGGAGCGCGGACTGGTACGCGGGCTTGGCGAAGTACTGGCTGGTGCCGCCGCCCGCGCCGAAGATGAAGCCTCGGATCTGCGGCGGGTTGTCGATGCCGCCCGCCTTGGAGTTGACGCGGGTCAGGTTATTGCCCCAGCCGGTCTGGATCAGCGAGCCGTCCGACGGCGAGTAGGCGGTGCTGGTGCCGCCGATGGCCGTCGCGTAGGGCGAGGAGGCGGGGGAGCTGACGTCGACGGTTCCCATCTCGGCCACGGCGTAGTCGCCGGAGTCGCCGGAGGAGAAGTTGGCGTCGACGCCGGTGAGGGCGGCCAGCTCCAGGATCTGGTCGAACGAAGTCACGGACTGCGGGTCGGACTCCAGCTCGCCGAGACCCCAGCTGTTGGAGATGATGTCCGCCGTGTGATTCTCGACGATGTAGAGCAGCGCGTCCTGGAAGTCGGTGAGACTCGGGCTGGGCGCGGCCAGCAGCACGATATTGGCTTCGGGCGCGATGGCGTGGACCCACTCGACATCGAGGGTGGTCTCCCCGGCCCAGCCCGGGTCGGCGCCGGTCACGGGCACCGGCGTCAGCACCTTGAAGGACGCGGGCGGCAGATTGTAGATGGAGTTGAACGTGGCCAGGTCCTGCGTGATGGTGGGCGAGCCGTAGGCGTCGAGGATGGCGACGGTCTGGCCCTTGCCGGTATAGCCGCGCCCGTACACGGTGTTGAGGCCGTAGAAACGGTACACGTCCTGCGGGGAGTAGCCGCAGGGGCTCAAGGTGCCCTGGGTGGTGTTGCCGTTGCTCGCGCCGTAGGCCAGCCCGCGGTAGGCCGCGGCGGTCGCGCCCTTGGTGAAGACGTCAGTGGTGGGCGCGTAGAAGCACTGCGAAGAGAAAAACGCGCCGTTGGGACTCGCCTTGGCGGCTGAGACGGGAACGATGCCGGTCACCTTGCCGGTCTGCGGGTCCACCGGGTGGACGGCGAAGGGCTTCATCGCGCGGGAGCCGAGCCCGGCGACGGCGGAGACCAACCCGGCCGCCTCACCCCCGAGCGTCGGGGTGCCTGTGGTGGCGCTGAGCGTTTCGCCGGTGTTGGCCTGGAACTGGTTGACGCCCGTGTGGAAGGCCGCTTCGAAGTCGGCGGTGGAGCCCTGGATTTTGACCGCGAGATTCAACGGGTCGGTCGAGACGACCTTGAGGTTGTGGGCGGCGAGCTCCTTCTTGACCGAGGCCACCTCGGCCGCGGTGGGCGCATACCGCTTGATGGCGTCGGGCGAGGCGAACTGATGGTACGAAGGCGAGTTGGCGGCATACATCGCTTCGACGGCGGCGTCGAGGGCGGCTTTGTCGTGCAGCTTGAGGTACACGGTCGCGGAGATGGGCGTGGCAGCCGGCTGCCGGCCAAGCGCGGTAGTGGTGCGCTGGAAGGCCGGGGAAAGCTGGGCGGGGA
>CAXUEU010000123.1:0-8927 GCA_964250195.1 uncultured Acidobacteriaceae bacterium | reverse complement strand
CTCTTGGACCGCTCCCGCAGCGGCTTCCTCGCCGCCCGGCCCTGAGAGTTCCGTGAGTTTCTTCAAGCGTTTCCTCCATCTTCTTCTGGCAACCGCCGTGCTGGCCGGCACTTTGCGTCCGGCGCTCGCCATCGACCTCGGCTGGGCGGCCGCGCTGGGCCTGGTTCTTGTTCTTGCGGTGGGTGTGTGCGGGGCCGCCCTGGCGCGGAAAACAGGCTTTTCCTGAGGCGCTTGCATGGCGTCTTCCGGGGCTGCTAGCGTCTTGCCATCGGCAGCCTCGGAGGCGAGTCATGGCAGCTTCTCCCCTAATAGCGAACAAACCCCTCACCCACATCGACGACTGGGACGAATTCCTGGAAGGCCGCTACCGAGAAGGCAAGTCGGAGGAGGAGTTCCGCCGGTATGACGAGGAAGCCACGCCCGCGGTGGCCGAGTTTTACCGCGCCAACCACCGCATGCAGACGGTCGACTATGTTTTCGATAAGGAAAGCGAGTACTTCGGCCTGCGCCGCGGAAAAAAGAGCGTGTGGGAGGCGGCCGAGTATCTCAACACCTTAGTCGACGACAGCGACCCCGATACCGACCTGACCCAGATGGAGCACCTGCTCCAGACCTCCGAGGCGATCCGCCGCGACGGCCACCCCCGCTGGATGATCCTGGCCGGCTTCGTCCACGACCTGGGCAAGTGCCTGTGCCTGTACGGCGAGCCGCAATGGGGGGTGGTGGGCGATACCTTCCCGGTCGGCTGCGCCTGGGCGGAGGAGATCGTCTTCCACCAATACTTCGCCGCGAATCCCGACCGCGATGTTCCCGAGTACCAAACCAAGTACGGCATCTACGAGCCGGGCTGCGGACTCGAGAACCTGCACTTGTCCTTCGGCCACGACGGCTATATCGCCGAAGTCATGAAGCCTTACCTTCCCGACGAAGCCCTGTACATGCTCCGGTTCCACTCGTTCTACCCCTGGCACAAACACGGGGCATACAAGTACTTCGAAAACGAGAAAGACCGGGCGATGCTGCCGTGGGTGCAGAAGTTCAACCCGTATGACTTGTACTCGAAAGGCCACACGAAGCCGAACCTAAAGGAGCTGAAGCCGTTCTACGACGACCTGTTCGCGGAGTTTCTGCCGGCGAAGCCGGCCTGGTAAGTCAACGCACCTTGCCTGCCTCGTTGCGCAGCAGTACGTCCGAAAACACGGCCGCGTCCACCGTCGTCGGCAGGTGCGAGCAGAAGCCGATCCCGACGTAGAACGGCCCCTTGAAATCGACCCGGATGGGCGGGCCGAACTGGTGCAGCGGCTCGTCCCCGAGCGCGATGTAGACCGCTACCTCGCTGCCGCGCTTCTCGATCCCGATACGCCGGGCCTTGCGCCCGGCGAGCGTGCCGCCGAACCGGAATTGCGCGTCCTGCATGGTGGCTCCGGGGGCGGTCCGCTGGGCCAGGTGGATCAAGCCCCCGCCGTGCTCGCCCACCACCGCCTCGGCCGAGTCGTCGTCGAGCGTCTGCCGCAGCACCAGCACCGCCTTGCGGTCGTCGTAGCCTCGCGGATCAGGGAAAGATGCGTCCGCGGCGAGCGAAACGTCGCCGGACATCTTCTTCCATACCAAGCGAAACTCGTCGCGCGAGTACCAGATGTTGTACCCGGCCGATCGAACCGTATATTGCCGCTTACCCGCATCGTAAGTCGACGAGCCCGGCACGAGGGCGCTGCCCACATCGGACTGGCCCTCGAAGATACCGAGCGGCACGGGATCCGTCTTGGTCGGACGGTGAAATCCCGCCGGCGGAGCAATCTGCTTGTGTGTGGGCGAGCCCGGCAGCGCCCAGTCCGGGACCTGCGCTGCCTGGGCAAAAAGCAGAAGTAGAATCGCGAGCATACAGGCCTCTTACCGCGGCGGTTCGTAACTGACGTAGGCGAAGTGCTCGGAGTCCGGCGCCCAGGAGTTGACGTTCATGGAACCCTGGCCGCCGCGCAGCTTCACCAGCGTCTTGGGCGTTTTGCCGACGCCGTCACCGTCGACCGGCACCATCCTCAAGGTGACGTCCAGCTCGCGCGAGTTATGCGTGGGCGTACCCGCCGGGTAAGTGATGTACACGAGCTTCTTCCCGTCCGGCGCTATGTGCGGGAACCAGTCTTCCTCGCTGTCATCCACCATTTTCTCGGCCGGCCCGCCCTTCGCCGCGAAACGCCAGACCGCTTCCTTGCCGGACCGGTCGGAGTTGATATAAATCCACTTACCGTCCGGCGAGTAATCCGGCCCGTCGTCGTGGTGCGGGTCGGCGGTCAGCTGCGTTTCCGGGCCGCCCGCCGCGGGCATGGAGTAGATGTCGAACTGCCCGCTTCCCTTCCTTTGCGCGACGAAGGCCAGCGTCTTGCCGTCGGGCGACCAGCCGTGGAAGTAGCTGGGAGCCTCGGTGGTCTTCTGCCTCGGGCCGGTCCCGTCCGCGTTCGCCGTGAACACCTCCGACCCGTGGCTGGACGGCGTCGAAGCCGAGAACGCCAACTTCGTCCCGTCAGGCGAGAGCGCCTTGTCGTTGTTGCAGTCCAGGGCCGGCAGGGCGAGCTTGGCCGGCGTGGCCGGGCCGCTCGGGTTGAGGGTCAACCTGTAGATAGCCCCGGCGTGGTTCAGGATCAGGTACTTGCCGGACGGCGACCAGTTCGGTGCCTCCCACACGGACCCATCTGTAAACACCTCGCGCGAGGTCCCGTCCGCGAGGCTGTAGATGTAGACATGGCTGCGCAGGCGCGGCTCGGCCGCGGGCGCGGCGGCGGCAAGGAGGAGGGAGAGGGCTAGCCAACTCTTGGACAAAGGGGCTCCATTTCACGAGAGCGGGCCGGAAACAAACCCCGCAAAGCACTCTGGATGACGGGCGCGCCCGCCGAGTTGGCAGCGCGCCCCGAGATTCGGCGCTTCGCGCGGGAGATTCAACCGGCCGCTGCTCCGAGCAGGTTGTCTCGCGCGAGAAGGTCCAGAACGAGCCGCCGCGTTTCATCGCGGATCGCGCGCACTTCGTCAAGGGGCTTGTTTTTCGGATCGGGAAGAGGCCAGTCCTCGCGGCGCAGGCCGGGGACGTAAGGGCACTTGTCACCGCAGCCCATGGTGATCAGCAAGGCGGCGTCTTTCGCGAGCTCCTCGGTCAGTTTGCAGGGTTTGGCTTGGGTGAGGTCGATGCCGGCCTCGTGCATGACCGTGAGAACCTCCGGGTGCACCCGCAACCCCGGTTCCGTCCCGGCGGAGACGGCCTCGGCTTTCGAGCGGTCGGCCATCCGGTTGAAAAAGGCTGCCGCCATCTGGGAGCGCCCGGCGTTGTGGACGCAGGCGAAAACGATTTCGCATGGGATTCTCCGGTCGTCGTCTCGCTGTCCAGGCTCCGCCATGCTTCACCTCGCCCACATATGTGTTCGCTCGAATGTATGGGTTGCCAACACATCTGTCAACGCGTATAAGTAGGCCATGGTAAGGCCAACCTCTTTCGACATGGAGCGCTTCTTCCAGGCTCTAGGCGACACCACCCGGCTACGCTTGCTGAACCTGATCGGCGGCCGGGAGGTCTGCGTCTGCTATTTCGTGCAGATCCTTGGCGGTCCGCAGCCCAAGATCTCCCGTCATCTGGCTTATCTCCGCAGTGCCGGCATCGTAGCGGCGCGGCGCGAAGGCAAGTGGATGCACTACCGCATCGTCATGCCGCCGCACATCGGCGCGGCGCAAATCCTGAGGCAGACCCTGGATTGGCTGAGGGAGGAGAAGGCGATGCAGGCGGACCGGGCGCGGCTGCGGAATGCCTGTTGCTCTCCGGCCAAGTACCCGCTGCTCGACGGCGCTCCCTTGCCCACAACGATTCAAGATGTCTCCCACGAGGTGTGCTGATGTCCACCGCTCTCTGTACGCAGGGCCGGGTGTGCAGCCCCGCCGCCCGCAAAGAGCTCTCCTTCCTTGATCGCTTCCTGACCCTCTGGATTTTTCTGGCCATGGCGATCGGCGTTGCTGTCGGCCACTTTGTCCCGTCCACGGCGGCGTTCGTCAACCGGTTTCAAACGGGCACGACCAACATCCCCATCGCCGTCGGGCTGATCGCGATGATGTTCCCTCCCCTGGCGAAGGTCCGCTACGAGAAGCTCGGCGAGGTGTTCCGGAACAAGCGCGTGCTCGGGCTCTCGCTGGTGCAGAACTGGCTCGTCGGCCCCGTGCTGATGTTTTTCCTGGCCGTCGCGTTCCTGCGCGGCGAGCCGGCGTACATGCGCGGGCTGATCCTGATCGGCATCGCGCGCTGCATCGCCATGGTGCTGGTGTGGAACGAGCTGGCCGAGGGCGACACGGACTACGTCGCCGGGCTGGTGGCGCTCAACAGCGTCTTTCAGGTGCTGTTCTACAGCCTGTACGCCTGGGCTTTCCTTACGGTGTTGCCGAGGTGGCTGGGCCTGGGCAGCACCGTGGTCCCGATCGGGATCGGCGCGATCGCCAGGAGTGTCGGGCTCTACCTGGGCGTGCCGTTCACGGCCGGTTTCCTGACACGGTTCGCGCTGCTGCGGCTCCGGGGCGAGCCGTGGTACCGGACGCGCTTCCTGCCGCGCATCAGCCCGCTCACGCTCGCGGCGCTGCTGTTCACCATCCTGGTGATGTTCTCGCTCAAGGGCGGCCTGATCGTACGTTTGCCGCTGGACGTAGTACGGATCGCGGTGCCGCTGGTGCTCTACTTCCTCATCATGTTTCTCGTCAGCTTTTGGATGGGCAAGCGGCTCGGGGCGGACTACGCGCAGACGGCCACGCTTTCCTTCACGGCGGCGGGCAACAACTTCGAACTGGCGATCGCGGTGGCGGTGGCGGTCTTCGGGTTGAACTCGGGGGAGGCGTTCGTCGGCGTGGTGGGGCCGCTGATCGAGGTGCCGGCGCTGATCGGCCTGGTGCGGGCGGCGTTTTGGCTGCGCGGGCGGTACTTCCGCGGGGGCGCGGCGGGGTTCCCCGAGTTTGAAGTCCGGCCGATCGAGGACGCTCCCTAATCGTCTAGTGCAGGGGTGCCAGGCGAGGGACGTGAACGCCCTCGGCAACGGCGAGCTCCTGGACGAGGTCCTCGATCTGCGCGAGCATGCGGCTGGATAGGGAAAAGAACTGGAACCCGTATTCGGTGTCGCCGGGGCGGCCCATGCGGAGCTCGGCGCGGACGCGAAAGAGCAGGTGGTTGACGGTGAAGGTGAGCTCCACGCGCGCGTTGGGGAGCAGGATGCGCGGGGTGAGCAGGGCGATGAGCGCGCCCTCGGCGCTGACGTTGAGGATCTTCGCGGGCAGAGCCGGGCCGTCGGGGGTTACCAGCACCTCGCCGGGGCCGTTGCAGGCGAAGCGGGGATTGCGGCGACGGTTGTCCTGGGCGTGCGGCGCGGCTGGGATTGGGGCAGGGGTGGACACGGGGGATACTTCCTTTATCGGCACAATGGAAGATTTTGTTCAGGGGGCGACGGGCAGGCTCGGCACGGAAAAAGGCCGCCCTTGCCGGGGCGGCCTTTTTCGAGCAGCGCGGCTCCGCTTACTTGAGCGCCCAGGTTTGCGCGCCGGAGCCGTTGCAGGACCAGACCTGCACCTGCGTGCCGTCCGCGGTGCCGGAGTAGCGCACGTCCATGCAGTAATTGGGGTCGAGCGCGGAGTGGAAGACGTACCCCCCGCCTTGGGCGACGGCTTGCCAGGCTTGCCCGGGGGCGCCGTTGCAGGGTTCGAGGTCGATGAGCGAGCCGCTCCCCGCGCCGGTGGCGGTCGCGCAATAGGGCCCCAGGACGGCCAGGTTGTAATACCCCGCAGGCTGCACGTTGGTGTTGGACAAGGTCCAGGACTGCGCGGCCGTGCCGTTGGCCGTGTAGATCTGGATCTTGTTGCCCGTGGCGGTGCTCGCGGCAGCGTCGTCGAGGACGAGCCCGGGCGAGCTGGCCGGGGCCAGCACGTGCGCGCCGTTGAGCCCCGGGGCGCTGCCGCCGCCCGAACCGGAGCCGCCGCCGCCGGTGGTCGCGCCGGTACCCAGGTTCACGGTACCGTACTCGCTGGCGATGGACCCCGCCGGAATCGACAGCGAATACCCGTCGGAGAAGTGGACGGTGGCCGCTGCGTTGGAGGCATTGAAGGCAGCGTGGGTGAGCTGGCCGGAGGAGGTCTTGAACACCGAGTAAAGCGGCGTGTCGGCGGTGATGGCGGTGCTTGGTGAGCCGAGCGCGGCAAGTTCGTTGAGCCAGTAGTACTCGTGCGCGCGGGACTCGCCGTCGAAGGTATAGGTTGTCGCGTTGAAGTTGGCGAGGGCGTCCTGCGGGTTGGCGAAGGCCTCGTACTCCTCGTCGATGTCGGGCCAGTCGGGGCCTACGCGATTGCCGTTCTGCGCGTAAAGCTCGTTGTAGTTGCGCTGGACGTAAGCGGGGTCGCGGCCGAGATAGAGCGAGCCGCCGGTGAACGGCAGCCACTCGATGCCGTGCTCGAAGTCGGGATTTGCGCCGAAAAAGGTTCCGGTGTCGCCCTTGGCGTCGAAGACGTTGGCGATGGTGGTGTGGTTGAAGCCGGAGGGGAAGGTCGCGACGGGGCCGTCGTTGAACCAGTAATCGAAGATCGCATTGGTTTCGAGCGTGTACATCCAGATCGCGGCGTCGCGGACCTGCGTGTTGCCGGTGGCCGCGCCGTAGAGGATCAGACCGGCCCAGGCGTTGACGGCTTCGGAGCTCGATTCCTGGTTTTGGCCATCGCCGAACGGGGCGGCTCCGGCGGCCCAGGAGTGTCCGGCGTAGGCATCGAAGAAGCGCGTGTACGGGAACAGCGCGTCGTTGCGGTCGATGGAGGCGATGTCGCGGCGGAGCAGATCGAGGTTGGGGCTCCAGGTCTGGAGCCAGGCGGGGTCGACGAGACCCGTGAGGGCGGCGGCATGGAGCCAGTAGCCGTAGTGGAAGTGGTGGTCGTTGAGCGAGTCGGAGGAACCGTAGGAGGCGGGGAAGCCGATCAGTGTGCCCCAGTTTTGGTCGTAGTAGAACAGGTTGGAGGTCTTGCCGCCGCCCGCGTTGAACCAGGAGGTCATCGAAGCTTCGAGGGTGGACTTGAAGTTCGCGAGCGCGTTCGCGTCGCCCGCGGTTTGGGCCAGGGGGAGCAGCTGCGCGATGCGTCCGAACTGCTTGCCGAGCCCGTAGGTCTCACTGCCGGTGAAGTGGTTAGACTCGCCGGCGACCTGGTCGAGGAGGCTCGTCAGGGTTTGCTTCGAATAACCGTTGGTGGGCGGCAGGAAGGGCAGGATGCCGTGGAAGATGTCGGTAGTGGTGAAGGTGGTGGCGGCGTGGACTTCGAGAGTGCCGCGATCGCTGGGGTAGGTGTAGGCCGTATTCGCGCCGCCGGCGAGCGAGGTGTATTGGTGCGGGTACAGCGCGTTGAGGAAGCCGGTTTGCGAGCCTTCCAGCGCCTGGGTGGTCACCGAGTAAGTGGTGGTGACGGCGGCAGTGGATTGATTGTAGTTCCAGCTGACCTGCGTATTGGTCGGGAAGGAGAAAGCATAACCCGCGTAGGCGGAGAGAGCTCCCTGATTGGGCAGCAGGGCGAGCGAGAAGTAATTGCGCCCGGAGGGCTGATTGCAGGTGAGGGTCGCCGAACCGATACCCGACCATGACCCGCCCGAAGGGCAAAACAGGCCGTAGTTGTTGCCGCCGATGGAGACGCCGAGAGTCGCGCCGTTTTGCGAGAAGACCGTGGGCTGGCCGGAGAAGGTGACCGTGGGCGCGCCGGCGGTGCGGAGATAGACGAATGGAAAGCCGCGGCCGACCGTGGCGGTCATCTGCGAGCCCCAGGAGAGGTCCACGGACCAGTCGTGCTGGGCCGAGACGTTGACAACCGAGGCGTTGAGACCCTGCACGCCGAGGGTCAGGTCGTTCTGGAAAGGCTGAGCGAAGTAGTTGCCGTTATTCTGGACGCCGTTGTAGAAGCCGAGCTTGAGGCCGTTCGCGTTCGACTCCATGGCCAGCGGCTGCGGAATCATGTACACCGGGCCGCCGTTGGGCAGGGTACCGAGCGGGTTCCAGTATTTGGACGACCAGAACTTATGCGTGAGCGCCGGGCCGGAAAAAGATTTGTAGACCGCGGACTGAGGAGGGGTTTGGCCGGAAGGAGCCTGGGTGGTGTACGAACCCTGGCCGACAGTAACGACCTGAGCGTTCAAGGCCAGTCCGTGGAGGAGAAAAAGCGCGGGGAGGAGTCGCATGGGGTGGCGTCCTTTTGCTTTCATGGCGCGTTGCGCGGGGATTTGCTTGCGCTCGCCACGATAGAGGACGCGGGTAGTGTGTTGTCAAGGCTGAAGTGATCGAGAGAGCCTGGATCGATCAAGACCGTGCGAGGTATACCTGCGAGCTGCTCCTTTCTGCACTAGCCTGCCGAATGAAATCTCGATGGGACCCCTGTAAACCTTGCTTTGCCGGTTCACCGGCTTCGGCGTAGATTAAGCCTCGTCGAATCGGCAGCTCTGTCTCGCGATCGGCTTGCCGATGTTCACCGCGGTTCTTGGAATGATCAGCACGAGCGCGGTCGTGCTTTTCCAAGGCAAACAAATCGAAACGCGCATCGCTGAGTTGCGCGCGGATTTGAATAAAACGGATGTGAAAGTCGACCGGCTCACGGAAAAGGTGGGGAAATGGCCGAAAGGATGGCCGCAGTCGAGGTGCGAGTGGCACACATCGAGAGTGCCTGATTCGCTGACGTCCGGCTCAGTGCCTTCTCCGGTAGCGGACGGCGAACTCGTAGTTGGGCGGGGGCGGGTAGAGCTCGGCGATGAGGCGAAGGCGGTCGGCGAGGGCGGGAGCGGCGACCAGGGGGTACTCGCGCTCGCGCAGGTCGGCGTACTCGAGGTCGATGGCGAGGGAAAGCATGTAGATGGCGAGCGAGTCGGCGAGGGCGGCCTCGAAGAAGCGGGTCTGTTGCTCTTC
>CAXUEU010000122.1:0-9051 GCA_964250195.1 uncultured Acidobacteriaceae bacterium | reverse complement strand
CCGCTCCTCAGGCGATGCGTCCGCGCCCATCCGCATCGCGCCCAGCGAGCGATAAGTCAAAACATTCCGGCGCATTCACTTTTGATCGTAGAGGCGCGCCGTTCATGAACATTGGGAACGAACCGAACGCCTGGACCCGCTCGCTGCTCCCGTGCGCGGCCTTCCTGGCCGTACCGGCTTTGTTTTTTCTGCGCCGAGGCTTTCGACCTCTTCTTCCTAAGCTCGGCACGGCGCTCCGCGTTACGGCGGCGCTGCCGCTTTTAGCTTCCGGCACCCTCCACCTCGTCCGGCCCGCCGTATTCCTCGCGCTCATCCCGCCGCCGTTCCCGCAAAAGCCCTGGCTCATCATCCTCACGGGCATCCCGGAGCTCCTCGGCGCGGCCGGCCTTCTGCATCCCGCCACCCGCAAGCCCGCCGCGCTGTGCCTCACGGTCTTCCTGGTCGCCGTCTTCCCGGCGAACATTCACGTCGCCGGCCAAACCATCGGCGGCCTGCCCATGCCCTCGGTCCCGGTCCGCTGGACCATGCAGGCGGCTTATATGCTGCTGATCCTCACCGGTGCCTGGGGCCTGCCCGGGTACAAGTGGCGAGGGACGAGTCGCGAGTGACGAGGAAACACCGGAGCTGCAGATAAGTGGAGAGTGGCGAGTCGCGAGGAAACACCGGAGCTGCATCGCTTGTCACTCGCCACTTGCCACTCGCCACTTGCCACTCCATCTCGTACCCTGTAGTCATGCCCCGCCTCTCACCTCGCGAGCGCCTCGTTCTGCTCGCAATCATCGAGCATTACATCGCCACCGGCGAGCCGGCCGCCTCGCAGGCGCTCGCCCGCCTGTTCGCGCACAAGGACGGCCTTTCCGCGGCCACCCTCCGCAACGTCATGGCTTCGCTTGGGGAGGCCGGGCTGCTCGACCAGGCGCACTCCTCCGCCGGGCGCATCCCCACGCCGCTGGCCTTCCGCTTCTACGTCGAGCAGCTTTCCAACCGCGAAAACACCCTCACGGCCGAGCACCGGGCCGACATCCAGGACTCCTTCACCGGCGTCGGCTCCGCGCAGCAGTTCCTGGAGCGCACCTCGCAGGTCCTCGCCTCCATCTCGTCCGGGCTGGGCATCGCGCTGCTCACCGCCTCCGACACGCACTCGCTCGAGCACATCCACTTCACCCGGCTCGCGCCCACCCGCGTGCTGGCCGTGCTGGTCACCACCGCGGGCGTGGTGCTCGACCGCGTGCTCCAGCTTGCCCGCGAAGCATCCACCGGCGACCTCGACCAGTCCGCCCGTTACCTCAATGACAACTTCCGCGGCTGGTCCATCCCCCGCATCCGCGCCGAGCTCTCCTCCCGCATGGCCGAGGAGCAGTCGGCCTACGACCGGCTCCTGCGCTCGGTCGAGGAGCTGTGCGCCACCGGCGCCCTGCACGACGGCGAGCCGCAGACCACGGTGTACGTGGGCGGCGTCGGCAATCTTTTGTCCGGCGGCCTGGACCCCGCGATGCTGCGCCAGATGCTCGCCGCCATCGAGGAGAAGCAGCGCCTGGTCGCCCTGCTCGAGGCCTACGTCGACGCGAGTCGCCAGACGGTCCATGTCACGGTCGGGCTCGAGGAGACGCTGCTCGGTCTGCCGCGGATGAGCAACTTCGTCCTGATCGGCGCACCCACCCGCCTGGGAGAGAACCGTTCCGGAACCCTGGCCGTGCTCGCCCCCACCCGCCTCGAGTACTGCAAGACCATCGACGCGGTCGCTTTCCTGGCCCAGCTGCCGGGCACGCTCCAGCTGTGAGCCGGTTACTCTTAAGCCATGGAAGCAGCCCTCGCCCTCGTCGCCGGCAGCACCGGCATTACCGGCCTGAACCTGTGTGAGCACTTGGCGTCCCGGGGCCGGCCGGTCCTGGGCCTCGCCCGCCGCCCCGGTTCCCCGGAGGGCGTGCAGCCGCTCGCGGCCGACCTGCTCTCCCCCGACGCCCTCGCCGCCGCGCTGCGTCCGCACCCGGTCACCCACGTCTTCTTCTGCACCTGGCTGCGTCATGACACCGAAGCCGAGAACGTGCGGGTCAATGGAGCGATGCTCGCGAACCTGCTCGAAGCGCTCGCCGCCCAAGGCGCCCCGGTCGCTCACGTCGCGCTGGTCACCGGCACCAAGCACTACCTCGGCCCGTTCGAGAGCTACGGCCAGACCGCGGCCGAGACCCCGTTCCGCGAGGACAACCCCCGCCTCCCCGGCTTCAACTTCTACTACACGCAGGAGGACCTGCTGATGGAGGCCGCCGCGCGCCGGGGCTTCGGCTGGAGCGTGCACCGCGCGCACACGATCATCGGTTTCGCGCAGGGCAATGCCATGAACATGGGCGTGACCCTGGCGGTCTATGCCTCGCTGTGCCGCGCTTCCGGAGCGCCTTTCGTCTTCCCCGGTTCGCACGCGCAGTGGAACGCGCTCACTGACGTCACGGACGCGCGCCTGCTTGCCGAGCACCTCCTGTGGGCCGCCGAGACACCCGCCGCAGCGGACACGGCGTACAACATCGTCAACGGCGATGCGTTCCGCTGGCGTTGGCTTTGGCCGCGTCTGGCGGGTTACTTCAGCGTAGTCCCGCAAGGGCCTCCGGCCGGCAGCCGCGACCCGCTCACGCCCAAGCTCGAAGCCGCGGCGGCGGACTGGGCCCGGCTCGCCGCCGAGCACGGCCTCGCTGAGCCCGACCTCCATGCGCTCGCCTCGGGCTGGCACACCGACGGCGACCTTGGCCGCGAAATCGAGTGCGTCAACGACATGACCCGGAGCCGCGAGCGAGGGTTTTGCGGCTTCCAGTCCACGCCCGCCTCGTTTTTCGAGCTGTTCGAGCTCCTGCGCGAGCGCCGGCTCATCCCATCCGGCTGAGCCAGGAACCGCCCGGCGGCAAACGTGGGAAAATAAATGAATGCGCCCCACCATCCAGGACCGAATCCGCGAGCAATTCGACAAGCTCCGTCATCCCGGCGGCGCCCACGACTCCGCATCCGCCCTAGAGGACGACCCCATGAGCCAGACCCGCCCCGAAACCTCCGAGTCCCTGCTTGAAGCCATCCAGAACACCGATCCGGTTTCCGACCCGGCCGACGCCGTCACCACGGGCTTTGAAGGGCCGGAGCGTACCGCCGGCACCCTGAGCCCGGAAGAGCCCGGGGAAGCCGACCGCCTGCGCCAGGAGCGCGACGGCCTGCTCGACCGTCTGGCCCGGCTTCAGGCCGAGTTCGAGAACGCCCGCCGCCGCGCCGACAAAGAGCGCGCGGACTTCCGCGACTACGCCACCGGGGCCGCCGTCGAGCAGTTCCTGCCCGTGCTCGACAACTTCCAGCTCGCCCTCAAGGCCAACGGCACCCTCGAGCAGCTTCGGGGCGGTGTCGAGCTGATTGCCAAGCAGATGGACGAAGCCCTGCGCTCGCTCAATGTCGCCCCGGTGGAAACGGTCCGCGCGCCCTTCGACCCTCGCTTCCACGAGGCGCTCGGCAACGTCGAAACGGCGGAAACCCCCGACGGGTACGTCCACGAGGAGGTTCGCCGCGGCTACCGCATCCGCGAGCGACTCCTGCGCCCCGCCCTGGTCCGCGTCGCCGTGAATCCTCAGCAGACCGAAGCATAACCTTTTCGACCTCGTCCTCGAACCAGGGGTCGTCCTGAGCGCAGCGAAGGACCTGTTTCCTTGCACATCGAAGCCCGGCCCAAGCAGGCGCGGTTTCCTTATCCCTAACCCCAAGAGCCATCGACCGTGACCAACTCCGTGACCAAAGCCGACTACTACGAAACTCTCCAGGTCTCCCGATCCGCCTCCGACGGCGAGCTCAAAACCGCCTACCGCAAGCTGGCCATGCAGTTCCACCCCGACCGCAACCCCGGCGACAAGGCCGCCGAAGAGCGCTTCAAGGAGTGCTCCGAGGCTTATCAAGTCCTCTCCGACCCGGACAAGCGCGCCGCCTACGACCGCTACGGCCACCAGGGCGTCTCCGGAGCGAGGGGCGCGCAGGGCGACCCGTTCGCCAACGCTCAGGACCTGGGCGACATCTTCGGCGACATCTTCGGCGAGATGTTCGGCGGGCAGGGGGGGAGGGGCGGCCGCGGCTCGCGCGCCCAAAAGGGCCGCGATCTCCGCTTCGACCAGACCATCGACTTCGCCGAGGCCGTCTTCGGCAAGGAGATCGAGGTCAACGTCAAGCGCATGGAGCCCTGCGAGGTTTGCACCGGCACCGGCACCCGCTCCAATAAGGGCCCGCAGGTGTGCCGCACTTGCGGCGGCCGCGGCCAGGTTCGGTTCCAGCAGGGTTTCTTCTCGGTCGCCCGCACCTGCACTACCTGCGGCGGCACCGGCCAGCTCATCACCGACCCCTGCACCGCCTGCCACGGCGACGGACGGCAGGAAAAGCCCCACTCCGTGCGCGTCTCCATCCCCGCCGGCGTCGAGGAGGGCACGCGCATCCGTTACTCGGGCGGCGGCGACGCGGGCCGCTTCGGAGGGCCCCCGGGCGACCTCTACATCGTCCTCACCGTGAAGCCTCACCCGTTTTTCGAGCGCGACGGCAACGATCTGCACTGCGTCGTGCCCATCTCTTTTACTCAGGCCGCGCTCGGCGACGAGATCGCCATCCAGACCCTCGAAGGCGACACCAAAATCAAGATCGCCGAAGGCACCCAGTCCGGCAAGGAGTTCCGGCTCCGGTCCAAGGGGGTGCCCTATCTCAACGAGCACGGGCGCGGCGACCTGATCGTCGAGGTGCAGGTCCAGACCCCCAAGAAGCTGTCGAGCGAGCAACGCGATCTCATCCGCCGCTTCGGCGAGCTCATCCCCGTCGAAAATGCCCCCACCTCGCGCTCCCTTTTCTCAAAACTCAAGGAAATGCTGTCCTAGCCTGAAAACCCGACCCGCGCCGGAAAGCCGCCCGGCGCGGTTTCCTCTCCAGTCAAACTCTGCCTTTCTGGAATGGCGAGACAATAGCAGGTTTTTCCAAAAATCCCTTTTCCGCTAGCATTGCAAATATGACGCCATCAACAAGCGCCTTTCCGGGTCTGCAAACAAGCCTACTTGTCCCCAAAGCCGCCCGCGAACGCATCGCCGTTCTCGACATCCAGCGCGGCCTTGCCATCCTCCTCATGTTCTTTACCAATACTGCCTACATGGGAAACAGCCTGTACGGACGCATCTCGGACGATGCCCGCCTGCTCGGCTGGCAACCCCTCGACCGGCTCTGCTGGTGGTTCTCCAAGCTGTTTATCGATGGAACCCAGCGCGGCCTTCTTCAGTTCCTCTTCGGCGCGGGCGCGCTCATCCTCCTCGATCGCACACTCCAACCTGATGGTCCCGTGGCGGTCGCCGATCTTTATTTCCGCCGTAATTTCTGGCTTGCTCTTTTTGGTCTCTTCGATGTCTTCGGCCTCCTCTGGTTCGGCGATATCCTTCACATCTACGCTGTCGCTGCCCTGTTCCTTTTTCCCCTGCGCCGCCTCGGTCCCAAGGCCCTGCTCGCGATCGGTCTGCTTTACCTAGGCACTGTCACCGCGCAGCATGCGCTTTCCTACCGCCACCAGGTCACGGTGGAAACCGCGGCCAGGCAAGCGGCAACAAAGCAATTCCTCCACCAGCCTCTCGTGGCAGGGGATGAGGCAGCCCTCGCGGCCCGCGAAAAGGAGCTCGCCTCCTCCCATTTCCCCGCTTCCGTTTTCGCCGCGGAACGCGCC
This sequence comes from uncultured Acidobacteriaceae bacterium, assembly GCA_964250195.1. Classification (GTDB taxonomy): domain Bacteria; phylum Acidobacteriota; class Terriglobia; order Terriglobales; family Acidobacteriaceae; genus EB88. The sequence goes on along the minus strand of CAXUEU010000122.1, from coordinate 3,350 downwards.
GCCCGCCTCGGCACTTTCAAGAGCTACGTGCGCTGGACGACCGGCATCTGGTTAAACATCTCTTCCCATAGTCACGCCCGGCTATATCGTCGAAACTTTTTTCAGCATGGTTCTCGGTATGGCGTTGTTCAAGTTCGGCATTACCCAGGGCAAGCGCTCCGCCCGTTTCTACGCCCTTCTCGCCTTCTCCGCCTATATACCCGGTTTGCTCGTCCGCGCGAATGCCGCTCTGGTTTTAAATCAATTCCAGTCCTTGCCTAACAAGGCCGCCATCTTCGCCGAAGTCGCCCGCATTCTTGTCACCCTCGGCCACGTCGCTCTCATCAATTTCCTCGTCAAACTCCCTCTCGGCAGCCTCCTCCTCGCCCCCTTTCAAGCCGTCGGCCGCATGGCCTTTTCCCTTTATCTCATGCAGAATTTTCTTGGCATGTGGATCCTGTTTCCCGGCTTCGCCCTCGGCCTCTGGGGACGCTTCGGCTGGTTCGGCCTCACGATGATCACCCTCGCCGTCATCGCCGCTCAGCTTATCGTCGCCAACCTCTGGCTCCGCTACTTCGCCATCGGTCCCTTCGAGTGGCTCTGGCGCTCCCTCACCTACCGGCAAGTCCAGCCTTTCCGCCACCAAGCTCGTAGACCAGACCCTGTTCTCGCGTAGACGGATCGAGGCTCCGCAGTCACGGTGCTTGACAGGTCTTTTCGGTCAAGGGAAGCCACACGCAGCAATTTTGAGACTGCACCCGAGAGAAAGATTCTGTAGCGGTTGTCCTATAGGTGGAGAGCGCCGTCATCCGTTCACGTGGCCTTTCCTTGAAGAAAGGCCATTTGGGATACTCCCCCGCGCCTCCACGGCGAGAATCTTTCACGGGTCCGGCTAGAAGTGCATGAACATTCCGACGCCGAACGTCGCCGATTTTCAGGCCGGCAAGGAGTTCGGCAACAACGGCCAGTGCACCCGACTTACTTTACCGTCGGCAACCTGGTCCAATACTTACAAAGCTCGAGCGCGCCGGCGAGACACGTCGACAGATTGGTCAATATCTTGGGATCGAACAGTTGAAGTACTACATCGAGTTCGGCCGCGCCGCCGAGAAAGCCGAAGCCGGCGGCAAGGGCCTCGTCGAGGAGCCTTCCGAGCTCGACCTGTTCAAGCGCGAGTACGCGAAGAAGCGTTTCGTTCCCAAGCCCTTCGAGGCCGGCTCCACCGTCCGCGGCTTCGTCGGCATCGACGGCGGGTCGACCTCCGCCAAGTCCATGCCCGTCTTCGGTTGCGGTCCGCATCAGGGTCGAAACCATCGACTACTCCCTCCGCCGCTACCGCGAAGACGTCATCCAACGCCGCCTCGCGAGCAACAAAATCGAAGCCGAACTCGCCGCATACGCCGTCCAACTTCGCCACAACCCACCTACGAACCAGCCCTCGCCGGCCACTTGGGCTAACTGATCTTCCATCCTCGCCCGCGCTCGGGTGCTTCCGCCCGTTCAGACCTGTTCAAAACCTCGTGCATTTTCCTTCCGCATCCCAATGGTTTTGGAGTAGCATCCGCAACAGATTGGTGATCCACCGAAACACGCATTCCCCCAAACCGGTGCAGCCCGATGACGATCCCTGATCCTCACGAGGTATAAGTCATGCCGAACATACCCGAACCGCTCATTCAGCTTCAGCCCGACGGTCAAGCGCCGATCATCGAATACGACGTGCCCGAACCGTCCGTCTATACCGGGCGCAACTATATCGGCCTGCTCTTCGACCCGGCCGTCTTCACCACCACGGCGAACGCCCCACCGCCGCGCGACCCCAGTCCGGGCGAGGACGCGGTCCGCACCGCTCTTACAACGGGCGTCTTTGCGTCCAAGCTCTTTCCCAACGTCAGTATCCGCTCCAATAAGCTCAGCTTCGTCGACTTCACCAACAATCGCTTGGTGGACACCAGCACCGCTTCCGGGGCTGCCCTCACTACCGGGCTCGCCGCCTCCGGCATACCTGAACAAGTCAGCCGCGTCTTCTCACGCCTCGATCCCGTCGCGGCAACCCAACGCATTCAGGCCGGCGAGCGGCTCAACGTCTTTCGCAACATGTATGGCAGCTTTCAGTATAACTTCTTGCCCCAGCCCGTGTTGGTGCCCCGTATTCTGCTCGTTGAAAGCTATGAGCTTTCCACCCACCTCGGCAGTTACGGTGCCGGCCGTACCCTCAGCACATTCACGCTTTTGCCGGGCGAGAAAACAACCATCAGCATCAAAACTTACAAGAAAACGGAAACCGAGTCCAAGCAGGCCTCCTCCATCCTCGACTCCTTTACCGAGGAAAGCTCGTCGGAGTTCGAGAACTCCGTCCAGGACGAGCAGTCCGACAAGCATGACTCCTCTGAAAGTTTCGAATACCACGCCGAAGCCGACGCGCACGCCAGCTGGGGCTGGGGCAGCGCCAACATCAGCGGCGGCGTCAAGGGCGGCTCCAACTCCAGCCGCGAAGAGTTCGCCAAGAACATCTCCAGCGCCACCGACAAACATGCCGCCAAGGCTTCGGCCAAGCGCGACGTGCATGTGGACACCAGCTACTCCGTCAAGCAGGAAACCGGAGTCGAAACTTCCATCGAAAGGCAGCTCCAAAACATCAACGTGGGTCGCACGCTCAACTTCGTTTTCCGCCAAATGAACCAGGAGTTCTACACGGTACTCAGCTTGATCGATGTGCGCGTCGCTTTTTTCAACGGATACGCCGAGTCCCGGCGCGAGCTGCCCCTTCCCAAGCTCGATGACCTTCTCAATGACGTGGTCGTTCCCGAACAACGCAACCTGGTGCGGGCGCAGATACGCGACACACTCGACAACATCGTAGACTACCGCGATAACCTCCAGTCCTTCGTCGAGGAGGTCACGCGTTTCGCGGGGGAAACGCCTTACCTCCGCATCCGCAAGGACCTCGTCTCCACTTTCCGAAACGACGCTACCGGCTTCGAGGTCAAGGTTCCCGGCATTCCCGTCACCGGCACCCGTAACGTCATGCGTACCGAAGGCATCATCGTGGAAGCACTGCTCGGCCAGGGCGAGGGTCTCGATGTTTACTCAAAAGGCCTTCAGGAACAGGCGGTCCGCGCCAAAACCATCGAGAACGACGCGAAGCAGGCGGCGCTCGCGCGCGAAACACTGGCGCAGTCCGTGATCGCGGACGGCTCTTCCGCCAAGGCCGACCTCTTCGCCAAACTCTTCCCCCTTCCGCCGGTCTGCTGCTGCCATCCGCCGGAAACCAGCCCCGCCGCGCCGACCCCCGCGCCATGAGCGGCCCACTCGACCAAGCCGCCCTTGCCCCGACTCCGCAGGTGCTCTCCTCCGCCGCGCTCGCCAAC